>DAOTUI010000013.1:0-44358 GCA_034437035.1 Chloroflexaceae bacterium | reverse complement strand
CGAGGCGAAGTTCATCCAGGCGCTGGAGAAGGGTCTGCTCAAGATTATGTCCAAGATGGGCATCTCGCCGGTACAGAGCTACTGCGGCGCACAGATCTTTGAGGCGGTCGGGCTGGCGCAGGAACTGGTCGATGCCTGCTTTACCAACACACCCTCGCGCATCGGCGGCATTGGCTTTGCCAAACTGGCGCAGGACGTGCTGGTCCGGCATCAGCGCGCCTTTGGCGGCGAGGCACCGAAGTTGCCCCACCCCGGTTTCTACAAATTCAAAAAGGGCGGCGAGTATCACGCCTACAGTCCGGCCGTCATCCATGCGCTGCACAAAGCGGTACAGAGCGAGGACGCGCTCAATGGCGACTCGCACTCGGCGCTGCGGGGCTATGGACGCTACCGGGCCTATGCCGATCTGGTCAACAACCGGCCACCCACGGAGCCGCGTGATCTGCTGGAGTTTGTACCCGCCGGGGCGCCCATCCCGCTCGAGGAAGTCGAGCCGATTGAGGCGATTGTGAAGCGCTTCAGTACCGCCGCGATGAGCCATGGCAGCACCAGCAGCGAGGCCCACGAGACGCTCTCGATTGCGATGAACCGCCTGGGTGGGAAGAGCAACAGCGGTGAGGGGGGCGAGGCTCCGGAGCGCTACAAGGATGAGCGTAACAGCCGGATCAAGCAGGTGGCCTCCGGGCGCTTTGGGGTCACCCCGGCTTACCTTGCCGGCGCCGAGGAGCTGCAGATCAAGATGGCCCAGGGTAGCAAGCCTGGTGAAGGTGGGCATCTCCCCGGCCACAAGGTCAGCGCCGAAATTGCGCGTATCCGGCATACGGTACCGGGGGTCTCGCTGATCAGCCCGCCACCGCACCACGACATCTACAGCATCGAAGATCTGGCGCAACTGATCTATGACCTCAAGCAGGTCAACCCCGCGGCGCGCGTATCGGTCAAACTGGTGGCAACTGCCGGTGTCGGCACCATTGCTGCCGGTGTCGCCAAGGGCTATGCCGACGGCATCTTGATCAGCGGGCACTCCGGCGGAACAGGCGCATCGCCGCTCAGCAGCATTAAGAATGCCGGGATCTCCTGGGAACTGGGCCTGGCCGAAACGCAGCAGACGCTGGTACTCAACGGTCTGCGCGGGCGGGTGCGGCTGCGGGCCGACGGTGGCTTCCGCACCGGGCGTGACGTGGTGCTGGCCGCCTTGCTGGGCGCGGACGAGTTCTCCTTTGGCACGTCGGCGCTGATTGCCGAAGGTTGTGTGATGGCACGCGCCTGCCACAACAACACCTGCCCGGTGGGGATTGCCACCCAGCGCGGCGACCTGCGGGCGAAGTTCCCCGGCAAGCCGGAGATGGTGATGGCCTTCTTCCGCTATATGGCCCAGGAGATCCGTGAGATCCTGGCGGCGCTCGGGCTGCGCTCCCTGGAGGAGGCGGTTGGGCGCACTGATCTGCTGCGCCGGCGCGCGAGTGGTATTCCTAGTGCGGATCTGCTGGATCTGACACCAGTTCTGGCAGCCGGCGCATACGGCCCGACCGACGCGATCCGGCATAGCGGGCAGGACAATGCCCTGCCGTCACAGGAGACGCTGAATGCCCGGCTGCTGCATGATGCGCGCGGTGTCTTCTCCGGGCGCGGGCCAGTGGAACTGAGCTACACCATCGGCAATGGCGACCGCACCTTTGGCGCGCGGCTGGCGGGAACCATCGGCCAGATGTTTGGCGAGAATGGATTGCCGCCCAACATGGTCAATGTCACACTCCACGGTAGTGCTGGGCAGAGCTTCGGCGCATTCAACGCGCCGGGCATGCATCTGACACTGATTGGCGAGTCCAATGACTATGTCGGGAAAGGGATGGCGGGCGGAGTGATCGTCATCCGCCCCAACGAGAAAGCGCGTTATGCCTGGCAGGAAAATGTTATCGCCGGTAATACCCTGCTTTATGGCGCAACTGGCGGTGAATTGTACGCCGCCGGGCAGGTGGGTGAGCGCTTCGCCGTACGCAACAGCGGCAGCACGGCCGTTGTCGAGGGCGTGGGCGACCACGGCTGTGAGTATATGACCGGCGGCATAGTTGTGGTGCTGGGACAGACCGGGCGCAACTTTGGCGCAGGGATGACCGGCGGCGTGGCCTATGTGCTGGATGAAACCGGCATGCTGGAACAGCGCTACAACTCGACCCTGGTCCAAATCGATCCGCTAAGCCCGCAGGATGAGGCGCGAGTGCAACAGTTGATCCGGCGGCATATTGAGCTGACCAACAGCCGGCGCGCGGCCGAAATTCTGGCGCGCTGGGATGTCTACCGCGCCCGTTTCTGCCGAGTGATGCCGCGCGAGGTGGTAGCCAGGCTGGAAGCGGCCACGGAAGGATTGCCGGAGCCGGCCGCGCCGCGCCCCCGCTCACGCCACGAGACGGTAACGACCTGAGCATAGCGCGCATGTGACAATACGTAAACCGCGAAACGCGGCGCGAGTGGGAAAATTCCCTTCGTGCCGCGTTTCGCGGTTGGGGGTGGATGTACTTCTGCGCGTCTCTACGCCTCGTCCAGTCGGGCCAGTTCGCGCTCCACCCGGAACGTGGGCAGATGCGTGGCCGACCGGGGAGCCATCAGGTTGTAACTGCTGATCTGCCGGTTGAGCGCCACCAACCGACGCCGGTAGTCGGCCCGTAACCGCTCCTGTGTCGCCTCGTCCAGGGTAGACCAGTGCTGCTGCTGCTGCGCCAGCCAGTTGTTCAGGGCTTCCTGCTCCGCGCGGATCTCCTTTTGCAGTTCGATCCAGGGTGCGGCAAACCCGGCGTTCTTGAGCAGTCGGAAGGCCGCCCGATCCTCGGCGGGAACGGGCGCGTCATCATCCAGTTTGAGTGGCTTCCCGGCTCCCGGCAGATCCCGAAACGCGCCCGCAGCTTCGGCGGCCGCGATCCGCTGATCGACCAGGCTGCGAAATGTTCGCGCGGTCACGGGTTGGCGTGGGGTGGGCTGTTCCTCCTCATGCTCGGGGGATTGGGGGGAATGCGTCATATGCTGCTATCCGTTTGGGTCTCTGCTTGTAACATCACGTCATACTATAACATGAGTGATACACTCCTCTCAAATGTAGACTTTTTCGCCAGAACGCATTGGAATGCGGGTGGCGAGACTGGCAGAGACCGCCGTTCCAGAAACCATTTCCCGCACCCGGACGGGCTGCGGACGCGCAGAAGCGCGTCCCTACCACAGAAAGCCTACATCTGAGAGGTTCACACTCCCCCACAAGCGAATAGGTTGCGCCTCCGGCAGGGCGGTATCGGACATTCTTTTTAGAAAAAAGTGGTTCGGAGAACCACTTTTTTCTAAAAGATCGGAATTGGACTTACCGTTCGCCTATTTTTTGGGCACTAAATGGAATTTCTACCCCACTTGAGCCTGAAAAACCGACCACATTTGGAACGTTCTCCCCACTTTGGCGTATACGGTTTCGTAATGTGTAAAACACTTCTGCAATTTTCGTCACCATGTGGGGCGAGATGCTTCCCAAGTGGCCGTTTTTAACCCGCTAGTGGGGAATTTTTATGAACTCGTTCCGAAAATAAGCGAACGGTGAATTGGACCTTCTTCTTCACAAAAAATATACTCAAAGAGCATATTTTTTGTGAAGAAGAAATAACCCGTACCATGCTGCCTCTGGCGAGTCGGCTTATCATCTGTTCAGACGCCTGGTTTGCATACCTACCGCGTAAGTTGTGACGATAACAAACATACCCAGGCCGAATGATCAGCCTGGGTACAGGGGAACTATACGCACTTCTCCGGGACTGCACCTGATTGGGCAGGCGGTACGGGTGAACTATCAGTGAACGACCATGACCGGGCAGTGGGCCCGCTGCGCAACTACATTGCTCACACTCCCCAGCAGGATGCCCCCGATCTGGCTGTGACCACGCGAACCCAGCACAATCAGATCGCAACGCTCAACATCGGCGACGCGCAGGATGGCCGAGGCGGCCGGCCCTTGCAGCAGTTGCTCCTCAACCGGCACCAGATCACCCACCTGAGTGCGCGCCGACTCCAGCAGCGAGCGCCCGATCATCGTGCGTGACTCGATCATCTGCTCATAGAAGGGCGTGCCGAGCAGATCAGAAACATGGGGAAATGCGTGCAGCAAACATAGGGTTGCATCGTAACGCCGGGCAATATCAATCGCCGTTTCCAGCGCCCGACGCGCGTGCTCTGAACCGTCTACAGCGACGAGAATCTTACGAAACATAGCTTCCTCGCTTTCGTAACCTGTACATCCTTGTACAGTGACCAGCATAGCATGGCCGCCCGACTTTGTGACGAAAATCTCATACACCGTGGGTGAAGATGGCGCAACCTTAGGAGAAGGGATGGTAACTGGTGCGTGAGGCGCGTGGCGTGGGGCGTGGGGCTTTTAGTGGAGGGTAGCTCCCGGTTCCTGGAAGACAGTATTACAAGGTTCGTACCGGCATCGGTGCGGCAGTATGTAATTGATACCGACTACAGGATACGGACTACAGACTACACCTCTAACGCTTCTCAATTCGTACCATCCGTGCGCCAATATCCGCCGGTTTGCCGAAATAGACCGCTGTTGTCACAATAATATCAATGCCGGTTGCGGCATACGCCTGGATATTGTCCTGGTTGATTCCACCTGCGGCGGCAATCTGGATGCCGGGTTGCACCGCGCGTACGGCCTGCACTGTCTCAGTCAATTGTTGCGGCGGCATTTTATCGATCTGAATAATATCGGCTCCGGCGCGCGCCACCCTGACTGCGTCCTCCAGGTGCTCTACCTCAACGCAGATCTTCTTCTCCGGGCAGGTGCGCTTCACCGTGTCGAGCCGATCAATCAGCCCCGCCAGGCCATCGAGAAACGCCAGATGTTGCGGGAAAACCAGCACGGTTTCGGAGAGCCCCAGGCGATGAGGTGTGGCTCCTCCGGCCAGGATTGCCTTGATCGTCAGCGGTTTGGTACCGGGAAAGAGCTTGCGCGTGGTGACAACCGCCACCGTCGGGTTGACCTGCCGCGCCGCCGTAACCATGGCGTGGGTACGGGTAGCGATGCCCGACAGGTACTCAAGCAGGTTAACGCCAACCTTCCATGCCCGGTGGAGCGCCTGCGCCGGGCCATCCGCCTCCAGCAAGATCGTTCCCGGCGCGAGCAACTTTCCGCTGCCGGTACTGGTTCTCACTGTCGCGCCGCACAACTCCAGCATCCGGCCGACTTCTTCCGTCCCGCAGATTACCGTGGAGTGGCGGGTGCTAAAGCTGATGCGGCCCGGTTGATCGTCAATCCCCAACGCAAGTGTGGTCAGGTCAAAATAGGGCACATCCTCGCGGATAAGCCGCTCGAGTTCCGCATCGGCAAGGAAAGGATGCATCCGGTTTTCTCCTCAAAATATGGAGTGCGGGAGCCATGCTCCCGCATTTCCAGCAGCCATGCTCCCGCACAGCTTACCCATCACTCACTGGCAAGCATCACATCGGTGGACTTGATAACGATGGTGATTTCCTTACCGACGGCGAGGTTAAGTCGCTTGGCCGAGGCCGCCGTAATGACCGAAACCAGTTCCGTGCCGCCGGACAGGGTGATCACGACTTCGGCCATCACCTGATCGGCGTTGAGTTCCTTCACCGTTCCCTTGATCTGGTTGCGTGCGCTTACTTCCATAATGTGTGAACCTCCTTACTATGAATATTCAAACCCGACACCAGTAAACTGTCACGTCCAGCCAAAAAGCTGAACGGGTGAACCACGATCATCATATTGAACCGATGCGCTGCCGCAGCAATCCCTTAACCACCAGCAGCACCCCAAACGAGATAACGAGCAGCATCATTGAGAGCGTTAATGCCACACTCAAATCCAACTCGAATCCGATATAAATTGCCAGGGGCATTGTCTGGGTGCGACCGGGGAAGTTGCCGGCAAAGATAATCGTTGCGCCAAACTCCCCCAGCGCCCGCGCCCAGGTCATTACCAGACCTCCCGACAGGGCCGGCCAGGTGAGCGGCACGGTAATCTGCCGAAATATTGTTAACGGGCCGGCGCCGTCGATAGCGGAAGCCTCCTCAATATCTTTCTCGACTTTTGCAAATCCGGCAATGGCTGCCTTGACATAAAATGGTCCGGCAACAAACAGTTGTGCCAGCACCACTGCCGCCTGGGTAAAGGCCAGTTCCAGCCCGGCATCGCTCAGGTAACTACCAAGCACGCCGCGTCGCCCGAAGGCCATCAGCAGCGCCACCCCCGCGACGGCAGGAGGTAGCACCATCGGCAGTTCAATCATGGTCTCGACAATATTGCGCCCCCGAAATTCATACCGGGCCAGCAGGTAGGCCAGCGGTGTGCCCATCAGAACCGCCAGCAGGGTGGTCAGCGTTGTTGTCATCAGAGTCAGGCTAACCGCCTGCATCACCTGCGTATTCGCCAGATTCTGGAGCAGCACACCCAGCCCGGCACGCAGCAGCAGCGCTACCAGTGGTAGTCCCACGAAGAGCAGCAGCGGGAGCGCCAGGATGACCAGCATAATGATATTCGCCTGTCGCCGTCGAATCATCAATCGGGGAAATGTTCGTTGGGCGGGCTGTACTGCCATAGATGAATTCCTTACCAGGTTTACTAATGAAAATCGGTAACGCTCATAGCGATGTCCGGATTATTTTTTCAAACTTCATCAGGCAGTGTCATGCCGGCACAACCGCTTCACCGCCTGAACACAACACCAGGCGCATCCCTCAGTGTTCTCTGTAGCAGAAAGCACAAAGTGGTAGAGAAACACACTACTCAACCGGGATAAACCCATAGGCTCCCAGGACCGCCTGCCCATCCACCGAGAGCACATAGTCAATAAATGCCTGTGCCGGCTCCGGCTGTGAAGTATCTTCCACAATGGCGATGGGATAGGTAGCAATGGTGTTAAGCTCATCGGGAATATCGATCCGCGCTACCTGGTCGGCCTGGTCGGGCGTAACATCCGACGAGTAGACAATCCCGGCGTCGGCCTCACCCAACAGCACTTTGGTCAGCACTACCTTAACCGATTCCTCGTACGAGACCACATTCGCCAGCACTGCATCTTTGTATTCGCTCCCAAAATCCGTGTCTGCCGTTGCCTTATCCAGATAGTCGCGGGAGTAGCCGCCGACCGGCACATCCTCCGCTGCCAGTATAACCTTCAGGTCGGGGTTCGTCAGGTCTTGCAGCGTGTTAACCGCGCCGGGATTATCGGCAGGGGTGATAGCAACCAGGCGATTGCGCACAAAAACCTGCTGCGTCCCGCTGACAATGCGCTCCGCTTTAATTGCAACCTCCATCTGGCGAGAGTTGGCCGAGGCGAAGACATCGGCGGGTGCGCCCTGGGCCAGTTGTTGGGCCAGTTGCTGTGATCCGGCGAAGTTAAAGATCACGGTTATATTGGGATTATCGGCTTCAAACTGCCGGCCTAGCGCGGTAAACGCCTCAGTGAGCGAGGCGGCCGCAAAGACGGTTAACTCACCGGATAGGGCCGTGTCTGCAGCCGAGTCGGCCGGCGACGTAGCGGCCGGCTGCCCGCAGGCACCTAACACGAGCATGATCAGCCCAACGATAATGCATCGCATCAGGTCATCCTTTCCCCTCAATCAAATAAAAGAAACGACAGTACCCCTACAGCACAGCACTGCGAGGGCCTGTCGTTGGCCAACAAATGTTATTGGATTGCGCAGTTGACGCCTGCCTATGCCGGCTTAACCACTCTGCAACCAGAGTTCCTCCAGCGGATAGACCAGCGATGCGGCAGTTCCACCCGCCGGATCGTAATAGTCGGAGGTGTAGACAATTGCGACATCGGCTTCGCCCCCGACGACCCGGGACAGCACGGCGCGGACATCCTGTTCATAAAAGGCAACATTGTGTAGCACTGCCTCCCGCTCGGTGGGGGCCAGGCTGCCATGTTGTTCAGCTTTTGCCAGCATCTCCAGCGCATAATGCCCGATTGCCGTTGAGCGCGAGCCCAGCGCAATCTTGAGACCGGGCTGCGCCAGATCATGCAGTGTGGAGAGTTGTACCGGGCTATGCTTCCCGGTAATGACCAGCAATCGGTTGCGCACAAAAATGCGCTCGCTGCCGGTTGCCATCCGCCCGGCCTGGATTACCGGAGCCATCAGCTTGCGATTGGCCGAGGCAAACACATCCACCGGCGCGCCCCGTGCAATCTCATCGGCGAGATAGTGCGACCCGGCGCAGGTCAGGTTGATTATGCAGCCGCCGTGTGCCGTGCTAAAAGCGTACGCCAGCGCCTGAAATGCATCTTTTAGCGTGGCCGCCGCAAACACCGTCAATGACGCCTCCGCTGTAGAATGTCTGATTGTCAGATCAGCCGGCGCGTGGAGGGCAGGTTGGGTCTCCGCCGACTCACTGGCGGGCAGAAAGCCATACTGCTCCAGGATCGCCTGGCCCGCCGCCGAGCAAACATAGTCAACAAACCGCTGCGCCAGTGCTGGCTGGGGGCTGTCCTGCAACGCGGCGATGGTATGCACCACAAAGACCGGTTCGCTAAAGTAGACCAGGCAGTGATCCAGCCAGTTGAGAAACCCCTGCACCTGATGCATCCGCAACTGGATCAGCAGCCACTCCGACGACTGGCAGGCCGTCAGGGAGCGCATGCGCTGCTGCAGCTCGGTGAGCCAGGTCCGGCTTACGCTGCGCTGCTGCTCAACCAGGTTGTGAGCGGTATCATCGATACTACTCTGCGCAAAGAAGAGCCGGGCGGGAAATTCCCGTTGCACATCCTCCCAACGCCGCACCGGACGGCTAAACCAGTGCGTCAGCGCGACTGCTCCCTCATCGGTCAGGCGCAAAACGCGGCGCGGTGGATAGGCCTCCTGCGTCTCAACCGTTGCCACAAGAAACCCGGCCTGCTCCAGTTTTTTTAACATGGCATAGACCTGGCTCTGCTTGGGGTTCCAGATCATGTTCAACGTGGGATGGGTCTTCAGGCGCTGGTAGATCTCGTAGCCATGCAGCGGATGCTGACGAACCAGGCCCAGCAGGGCATGTTCAATTGTAAATGGCTGGCTGGTTTTCGGCATACGCGTGTGCGTTTCTTTGAAACTGGTTATTTTTGAACTACTCATTTTTTGAGTAGTTATGATTATCCCACGTAACCGAATAGTTGTCAAATACTATACGTTACCTGGTCACTACCCCAGAAGGGAATTTCGCCTCCGGCAGGGTGGAATAGATCATCCTTTAGGTGCTCACAGAGCATATTTTTTTTGGAAAGAGAAGAGGAAACGCACCTATGCTGCCGCAGGTGAAGCTACTTGTATCGTGGCAACTGTCCAGTTTGTGGACCCACCGCGTAGTTCGTGTCATCCCAGTTTGCCGGCAACCCAGCAATCAACTGGAACGGGCGCAACAGATGCCGGGTTGCATGTTCCCGTTCATTACCTCTGCGTTCTCTGTGTCCTCTGGGGCTATAATAACGAATCAGTATCAAATTACAGAATACAGAAAAGCCGAACAGGATCGCGGGCAGGAAGAGGGTAGAGATTGGTGGCCCCGGCAGGTACTACGTCCCGCCGGGGTCGCCATTAACGGTCATCCTTGACCGTTCACCTGAATGAAGCCGGCCACCGTGCCTGGTTAGACGACGGCCCGCTCCGCGACAAGAATATCGATAAAGAGGGTTGCGTCTTTCGCGTAGAACCCCTTCTCCTGACCCACATCGGTGACAATATCGAAGAACCCGTCCGCATCAATCCCCGTCACCAGACCCTCGTAGACCGTACCGGCAGGCGTAACGGTGCGCGTCTTCCCTTCCCAGCTATCGACATCCTTGAGCAGAATAACTCGCACGCGCTGCCCTTTCTCCGGAAGTCCCGCCTCGGTGCCCTGACTGCAGGAGCAAAATGCCGTGTGGTCCTGATTTGCCTCGCTCATGATCTCCTCCTTGCTATGCATTCTATCGTGTCTACTATCTGTATCTGTCGTTATACCTTGTCGTCCTCGATCCATGCCAGTCCATAGAGTTGGCCGTTGTGTTCCATGCGATCCGTAAAGGGATGCAACTGCTGCCCCGACTGAACCCGCTTATACACATGAATCGGATGTTCCCAGTACTTCACGCACAGGTAATCACCGTTTGCCAGCACCTGTTTACCTTCAGTTGGATCAGTAAACTCGTCGTATCCCATATTGCTCCTCCTCTGGTTGTGCAACTAGTTGAACAACTTCCAGGCTTTCTCCAGACCTGTTGCCAGCCGATCGACTTCTTCCGCAATATTGTAGAGATAGAAACTGGCGCGGGCCGTGGCGGGCACATCGAAGAACCGATGCAGCGGCTGGGCACAGTGATGGCCCGCGCGCACCGCGATCCCCTCGCCGTCGAGAATCGCCGCAACATCGTGGGGATGCACCCCGGCAAGCGTGAATGATACAACCGCGCCCCGTTCGTGGGCCGTTGGTGGGCCGTAAATTGTTAACCCTTCGACCTGTCCCAGTCGATCAAGCGCATAGCGCAGCAACTCGATCTCGTGATCGTGAATGGCCGACATGCCGACACTGTTCAGAAAATCAATGGCAATCCCCAGCGCAATCGCCTCACCAATCGCGGGTGTACCCGCCTCGAAGCGCGCCGGAACATCGGCATAACTGCTCTGATCCAGGTCAACCCGCTTGATCATGGAGCCGCCACCCAGGAAGGGCGGCATCGCTTCCAGCAACTCATACCGGCCCCACAGCGCACCGATGCCGGTGGGTCCACACATCTTGTGCCCGCTAAAAGCCAGAAAGTCCGCACCCAGTTCCAGCACATTGATCGGCATATGCGGCACGCTTTGCGAACCGTCAACCAGCACCCGCGCGCCAACCGCATGCGCCCGGTCGGCAATCGCCCGCACCGGGTTGATCGTGCCCAGCACATTGGACTGGTGCGTCAGCGCAACCATACGCGTGCGTTCGGTGAGCACCTGATCCAGATCATCCAGCACCAGCCGACCCTCTCCATCAATCGGCAGATAATCCAGGTGCGCGCCGACACGTTGGGCCAGCATCTGCCAGGGCACAATGTTCGAGTGGTGTTCCATCATCGTCAGCAGGATGCGGTCGCCTTCGCGGACATTGGCGCTGCCCCAGCTATGCGCTACCAGGTTGATCGCCTCGGTCGCATTACGCGTAAAGATTACTTCGCGCATACTGGTAGCGCCAAGCAGCATCGCAACCTTGCCCCGCGCCCGCTCGTAGGCAAAGGTTGCTTCCTCGCTCAGTTTGTAGATCCCCCGGTGAACATTCGCATTGTAGCGCCGGTAGTAGTCCTCCAGTCCTTCCAGCACGCGGCGCGGCTTCTGGGATGAGGCAGCGCTATCAAGAAAGGCCAGCGGCTTTCCGTTAATCTCCTGCTGCAAGATCGGAAACTCACGCCGCAGCGCCAGAATATCGAACATCGGGAGTGTTGCGGTTGCTACCATAAAATCATGTCCTCTTCGGGTCAATCGGTTGCAACACCGTTGAGGATGTGAAGAGACTCGCAGTCGTTCTCTCCACATCCTCGCTATACAGCCCTGGTGTAGGATCGCCGGGGGAGGCATCTGTCGGTATGCTCACCCGCCATCCGCTACGCAAAGCGATTAGCCGCCACAGCCACCGCCGTTTGAACCACAGCCGCCGTTCATCACCGGCACGTCCGCGTCCTCAAGCTCCATCAGCGTATTACTTACGATATTACCGCGCTGGGTTAGGATGGTGTTGGTAATCTCATCAACCAGGTACATGCCGCCCCGGTAGCCAACCACCGCCCGGCGATGGTAGCCAAAGCGATCCTCGATGGGGAAGCCCACCCGAATGAGCGGCACCTTCTCGTCATCTGTCAGGAATTTACCTTTGGAGTGACCAATGACCACACTGACCGGCTCGGCCTTTATGCGCTTGTGCAGCTCATGCAGGTCGGTCTTGTACATAATGTCCATCTCCACGCCCAGCTCCTCGGACAGCGCCAGCATATCCTCACCCCAGGCTTTGGAGTCCGTAGCAGTCAGCACAAAGCGCGGGATCATGCCCATCTCGGTGACAAAACGTGCCATGCCATGCACCAGGTCCGGGTCGCCAAAGATTGCCACCTTCAGCCCGGTGTTGAACATATGCGTATCGACAATCGCGTCAAGCAGACGTGCCCGCTCCCGCTGCAGTTCGAGCGGAACTTCCTTGCCGGTAATCTCGGTCAGCGTTGCCAGAAATGTATCGGTGTTCGCCAGGCCAATCGGCATCGGCAGGATGTGCGCCGGAACGTTGTGCCGCTTCTTATAAACCTTGGCCGCCTCACCACCGATATGCTTCTGCAGCGCGATACTCGCTACTGACCGTGAGGAGTCCTGCAATTCCTCGACCGTCGTGCCGCCCTGCGGGAAGTGCGGGCGCGGGTTGTAGTAGCCACCGTCCAGCGTATCGGCATAGTCGGTCAGGAACAGCGGCTGTACATCCATCTCACGCAGCAGATGCTTCAACTCACGAATGTCGCCCGGGTTCACCCATCCCGGAATGATATTGACCTTGCCATTCGTATCGCCCTTGCGGCTCTTGACCGGCAGGCGTATGGCAATTTCCTTGAGGAAGAGGTCAAACCCCGTGATATGCGTCCCAACATACGACGGTGTTTTCACCGAGATAATCGGTATCTCAACTTCCGGGTTATTATCCTGAAACTCCTCGATAATGGCAGGAATATCATCGCCAATCGTTTCGGAGAGACAGGTCGAACAGATGGTAATCATCGTCGGGTGGAACCGATCCCAGACATTCTTCAGCGCCGCGATCAGGTTCTCTTTCCCACCATACACTGTGGTCTTCTCCGTCAGCGAGGTGGTCGCCACTTCAATCGGCTCACGGAAGTGGCGGGCCATCTGGTGGCGGGGATAGCTTGCGCACCCCTGCGACCCATGGTTGATCGTAAGTGCGCCGTGGACGCCAAAGGCGCTTAACATCGCACCAATCGGCGCACACGAGCGTGTCGGGTTAATCGCAACCGCTCGCTCTTGCTTCATCACTGTACTCATCGAGCCGCCCTCCTGATATAGATAATCTGCGCGGTTGGACTGGTGCGAACCAGTTTATCCGTGCAACCGCGCACATCTAGATACAATTCAGAGTCATCCGGTTGTATGTGTCTGCCTGGAATGGATGCCGATCACCGGTCGGTCCTGGTGACCGGCACCGTTAGCAACCTTAGTCTGCGGCGACAGCTTCCTGGGAAGCAGCGGGCACCTGGACTCCGGGCACCGGGCGGGCCTGGGTGCGCAGCAGGTTCCAGACCGGCGAGTTGAGCGCCTTGTCAATGTCACGGGCAAAGCTCATCATACCGGAGAAGCCGGCATATGGCCCGGTATCATAGGTGTGCCCATTGACGAATGGCACGCCGATCTTGTATGCCAGGTACTTCTCCTTGTTACCGGAGACAAACAGGTCAGGCTTGTGGACCCGCAGGATCTCCTCGATTTCCGGAACGTTGGGGTTATCCACCACCACCGCGCCTTCCTGGATGCGCGAAA
Source organism: Chloroflexaceae bacterium (assembly GCA_034437035.1). Classification (GTDB taxonomy): domain Bacteria; phylum Chloroflexota; class Chloroflexia; order Chloroflexales; family Chloroflexaceae; genus CAKZQX01. The sequence goes on along the minus strand of DAOTUI010000013.1, from coordinate 30,837 downwards.
AGATCTTCTCGTAGTCATCCTGATGCCCGAAGGTCGTCGCGGCGGCGATAGTTTCCATCCCCAGTTCGCGGAACATCTCAATCCAGTGCCAGGTGCGCGGCGCACCCTGGTAGATGAAGATGCGCTTGCCCTGGAGCCGCTCGCGGTAGTACTCGATCTTGGGCATAATCTTCGCCAACTCTTGCTCGATCACTTCCTCGGCGCGCTCCTCCAGGCCGAAGAATGCAGCGGTATCGCGCAATGCCTTGGACATTGCCGCGAGGCCGAAGAGCGTCACATTGATCGAGGGTGTGCCATACTTGGCCTTCATCATATCGGCGACATAGGTCGCTGACCGGGCACAGTGGATGACATTCAACTCCGCTTTATGCATAATCCGAAGTTCATCCACCGAGACATTGCCGGTGAAGCGGGTCAGGATCTTGACCCCTAGTGCCTCGAACAGCGGCTCGAAGGTGCGCATATCATTCTTGATGTTATAGTCACCGATGATATTGATTGACTTGGAGAAGTCGCCCTCCGGCTCCACCGAGCCGACCAGTTCCTTAAAGATCGTCTCATTACCGACGTGGTGCCCCTGTGACTGGCTAACACCGCGGAAACCTTCGCAGTCGAAGAAGACAACCGGCTTACCAATCAACTCCGAGGCTTCCTTGGCGACATCCTTCCCGTCGTCACCAATCAGCGCCGTCGAGCAGGTGTTGTAAACAAACACACCCTTCGCATCCGGGAACTCCTGCGCCGCCTCGACAATGGACTTCAGCAGCTTCTGCTCACCACCGAAGACGATGTTCGTCTCGTCCATATCGCTGACGAAGGTGTACTTCATGTGGAAGTCACTGTCGGCCAGATGTGGGCGATACCCCCAGGAGAAGAAGGCACAACCGATCGGTCCATGCGTCAGTTGAATAACGTCCTTCACCGGGCCACCGACCACACCGCGGCAACCGGCGTAGGTACAACCACGCTCAGTCATGTCACCCGGACTGGTAGCAACATTGCTGGCGATAAAGCAGTCCGAACCGTCGCTACGTTGACATCCGTCCTTGCCTTTAACAGCGATATGGATCGCGCGCTCAGGCAGCGTTTTATTACAATCGAACTCGAATTTGTCGTTACTCATCGTTGACCTCCTTGGGTCAGTGGCTCACAGGTGGCAGCACAGATAAAACTGTTCATTTCTGCCGGGCCGCTGACGTGCGCATTAGTCGCAAAATTGCGAACCGTATGATTGTCGTGCGCTAAACCAACCCTGTACCTTACACCGTTTCGCCCTTCGCCTGGAGGCGGGCAATCGGCTTCTCCTGCAAAAACTTCGGCGTACAAACCTTGTCCGAACTCTCTGTGTCCGAACTCTCCGCCTCACCGCCACAGCCTTCCTCACCAGGTATGCCAATTGCGTCGGCGCGACAGCGCATACAGTTGCGGAATTGCTGGATCACCGCGGCACACTCGTCGCGGATGCGGTTGACTTCGTCATCCGAAGGCGGCGTGATATGCTCAAACTTCGCCAGCGGGATCATTGGGATGACATTCAAGATGTAGGCTCCCAATGCCTTGACGACCCGTGCAACCTCAACCAGATGGTGGTCATTGATGCCCGGAATGAGCACCGAGTTGACCTTGACGACCATACCGCGCATCGCGGCCTGCCGCAGCCCTTCAAGCTGGTTGCGATTCAAGATCTCAAAGGCTTCACGCCCTCTGTAGGTCTTGCCTCGGTAGCGGACGTGTGAGTAGATCTTCTCGCCGACATCCGGGTCCACCGCGTTGATCGTAATCGTCAGGGTCGTAATGCCCACGCGATCTAAATCCTCAATCATATCGGGCAACAGTAACCCGTTGGTGGACAGACAGCGTGTCAGGAATGGAAATTCCGCGCCGGCCTTCTCAAAGGTCTCCAGCGTTGCGGGATTCTCCAGGGCATCCCCTGGTCCGGCAACACCCAGGATCTTGAGCCGGGGCTCCTTCTCGATGGCCTGCCGGATCGTGGTGATGGCCTCATCCGGCGAGATAACTTTCGTCGTCACACCGGGACGATTTTCATTCGGACAGGCGAACTTGCGCGTACAGTAGTTGCACTGAATGTTACAGCGAGGTGCAACCGGGACGTGGATGCGGCCAAACTTGAAGTGGGCATCTTTGCTGTAGCAGGGATGCTCAGTTACTTTGGCGGCCATATCTTCCGTCTGGGGGATGCAACTCCCCTTACATTCAATTGCTTTTGGATATTCCATCACGTTATCTCCTTCAATAAAGTGATGCGCCGCAGAGACGGCCTGTCCGTCTGTGAACGGAAACCGCCTGGCCTACTGCGCTAGTGATCATCATGATTCCGTGCGCCCAGTTGTCGATCCAGCATCAGGAGAGCCGGTACCTCGCCACCACTCAACTTCAAGAGTTCCACGATTTCGCCGGCGCTCTTCTCCTCCTCAACCTGCTCCTCGATAAACCAGTGGAGCATCACCTGGGTGGGATAGTCGTTGGCGACAGCGGCAAGTCGGTAGATTTCATGGATCGACGCGGTTACGGCACGCTCATGGGCCAGCGCCCGCTCAAACACATCGAGCGGCGATTGAAATTCTGCAGGTGGTTGATCGATAGCTTCAAGCACAACCCGACCACCCCGGTCATTGATGAAGTCAAAAAACTTCATCGCGTGGTTCAATTCCTCCTGACCCTGCATGCGCATCCAGCGGGCAATGCCGGAAAGGTTAATCGTCTCACAGTAGGCTGACATCGAGAGATACGCATAGGCGGAATAGAGTTCATGCCGTATCTGATGATTGAGTGCTTCCTGTACTTCCTGGGTAAACATAACCAATTCCTCCTTCAAAGTGTTAACACATTCCGCCGTTGTTGGTTGCACTCCGGGGGTTGCGCGGTCATTGTTGCACGGCAACCCCCATTCTCCCGGTTTGTCAGAGTACCAGGTCTGTTAGTCAACGATGCCAAATGCGCGCATCAGGTCTTCCAATTCGTCCTGCGTCATTGGCGTGGGGATGTCGAACCGCTCGTTCTCGTCAATTTTCTTGGCCAGAGCCAGGTATTCGCCGGCCTGGGGAAGATTCTCGTCGTAGTCCAGCACCGTCTTCTTGTTGATCTCGGCCCGCTGAACATCCTTGCTCCGGGGCACAAAGTGGATCAAATGGGTGCCGAGCTTCTCGGCAAAGGCCTGTACCAGCTCGATCTCATTCTCAACCATACGCGAGTTACAGACCAGGCCGCCCAGTCGGGCGTAGCCGCGCTGCGCAAACTTGCGGATACCCTTAGAGATGTTGTTGGCCGCGAAGAGGGCCATATACTCGCCGGAACAGACGATATAAATCTCCTCAGCGTAGCCCTCACGGATGGGCATCGCAAAGCCCCCACACACCACGTCACCCAGCACGTCGTAGAAGACATAGTCCAGGTCATCCTCGTACGCGCCCAGCCTCTCCAGCGTCTGGATGGCCGTAATTACGCCACGACCGCCACAACCGACGCCCGGCTCCGGGCCACCCGACTCGACACACTTCACATCACCATAGCCTTTGGCAATTACCCGATCCAGCGTAACATTCGATGCATCACCGAGTTCGCGGATCGTATCAAGCACTGAGATCTGGCGATAGCCCCGCAGCAACAACCGCGTGCAGTCCGCCTTGGGATCGCACCCCACCACCATAATGTCGTTTCCCTGCGCTGCCAGTGCCGCGGCGGTGTTTTGCTGAGTTGTGGACTTTCCGATCCCGCCTTTTCCGTAGAATGCGATCTGTCTCATGACTAAAACCTCCTTAACAACGGGGTAAAGGAATGCGTTGAGACGGCTCATTCGTGAGCTTTTCGACGCTTGACCGAATTTTTCAACGAGTGCAAACAGATTCCCCGCATCAAGCCGGGCGACACTGAATGCAGTTCCGATCCTTCACTGGCAACTGGTCAATCGCCGGATACGCAGCGAGTGAACAGGTCAGGTGGTTGCGCAAGTAACCATGATCAAACATGATCAAATAGTTCAGAGTTCTGATGAAGTCACGCTATTATTACTAGTGATGAGGAAATTCGCTGCTGCCCTCCTGGTACACGAGGGCGGGTGAGAGGATGCGGACATGGAATATGGTACCATGTCGCTGCATCGGCGCTCACACCGCCGGTGCCTACGGTCCCCGCCCGGTGCCGACGGTGCGGGGGCCAGAAAATCTTCTGTTTAGCCATTCGTTCGTGCGCCCTACCCGGTGCCGGCGGGACAGGGGTGATAGTCTTCAGCCGGGGTGAGTCATGCCCGTCATGGAATTGTGGTACCATGGCGTTGCATCGGCGCTCACACCGCCGGTGCCTACGGTCCCCGCCCGGTGCCGACGGTGCGGGGGCCATCCTCCTGCTGCATACTCTACCAGTTCCTGCCCTATGGTTGTAGAGCCACCGGATGGGTTAGCCCAATTCATGAACCGGACAATGAAAGAAACTACGTGTGTCGGAAACGGGTAAAGTAGCCGTCGGTAATGCTTCAATGGGTCAATTGCAGAGCACTGCGCGACTGCATCTGTGCAGAGGGGAAAGGCAACATTGACTGCCTTACTGGTTGTATGACCAGATAAACGTGTGTGCGTTGCGTGTATGTTACGTAGCTGTTTGTTTTCTGGTTGTATTAACCTTATCAAAACTGGCTGCGTGTGTCTATAGGCAGATGATCAAAATAGACTCTGTCATAGTTGTATAGTATGACCAACGTCCTACCTGAAAGTGCATAAGTTGACTGTGCAAATGTTGTGCATGGGTCTTTTTTTTGCCCATTGCAATGGGCTATACCCTTTCATGTCATTTTGACAATCATATCTATATCTCTGAGTTACGGTATGCTTCTCCATCTCGTGCTCAATTGCTCTGTTCGCCGGCGGTTCGCGCGGATTCCTTTGTTGCTTCCTTCACGATGTTATGCTGCTTCGATCCACGGCCACCCAATTGCATGCGAGTGCAGGACTGTTAACATTTAGTTGTCATGTCACAACTATTGCGGATATTATCGAAACGGGAACGCTTGCTTTCGGAAATGCCCGGTTTTATTGCCGGAATCAAGCGAATTGTCGATAACAGTGTGAGGGATATCGCCTGATCTTATGTAATTTCAGGGTATTATTGCGGGCAATTGCTGCGATCATGGCATGAGAACCCGGAACAGAGGAACAGCGAACGGAGTGCGCCGGGTGCAGTGCTAGTGAACAATGTGGTTGTTCGTTGAGTTTTATTTGTCGGTTTTTGCTATGGTTGGGGTGATGGCCCTGGTATGGCGGATCGGTATAGATAAAGTTAAAGAGTTGTACCTGGGCGATAATGCTGCGTAAATTGGCAAAGATGAAATGTTAGTCACATTGAGCGATTGCCATAGCAACCACGCTGATCTGATTAACAATTCGGGTGATAGAGCGAGAACCCGGCACAGAGAAACAGCGAGCAAAGTATGCCGGGCGTAATGCTATCGGGCAACGTGTTTGTTCTTTGGGTTTTATCTGGTTGTCCTGTCTACAGGCTTTAACAAACCGGGGCCGTTGTGTAAAAACAGAGTGAGGCGAGCGGATTTCCACTCGCCTCAACCGCAGGTGCAGCTTAATGAACTTGAAGAAATAGTCCGGATATGTGATTCACGGGAGCCATGCTGCCGTACGCTATACCCGGACGCCTATTGACCTGGCCTGTACGGTCAGGAAGCGGCCGCTCCAACCTCCTCGATGATGCCGAACTCGCGGGCGATCTGCTGCACCCAGGTGTCGATCCGGTCCTCCGTCAGTTCGTACTGGTTGGTGTTGTCCAGGGCTAACCCCAGGAAGTGATCATCTTCGACGGCAGATGACTCCAGGAAATCGTAATCCTCGGCGGGCCAGAACCCCACCAACTCGGCTCCACGCTCACGGGCTTTGTGCGCCAGCGTGCCCATCGCGGTCTGGAAGGTCGTCGAAAACTCGGACTGGTTGCCCAGGCCAAAGACGGCCACTTGCTTGCCGCTCAGGTCCAGGGAATCCATCTGTGGAAAAGCGCGCTTCCAGTGTAGTTGCAGGTCGCCCTCCTCCCAGGTCGAGGAACCCAGGATCAGTTTGTCGTACTCCTCCAGTTTGGTCATTTCAACCTTTTTGATGTTGAAGACCTCAACCAGATCTTTCTCGATGGTGTCGAAGGACTTCTTGATCTTCTCGGCTGCATCGGCTGTATCACCGCGCTTGCTGCCATAAAACAGGCCAATCCTGGGCATGTCTTGCTCCTTTCAACCTGGGAAACGAAATTGTGTGTAAGCGCAGTGTAGCAGGCAGCTTTTCCCCTGTGCAACACTCACTTTAACCAAACTTTGGTGGCTTCATTCTGTATATTTCAGCATTTAGTGGACAGTGGTCAGTGCATGGTGGTCAGCCGTCAGTCATCAGCCATCAGTGATACGACTTACGCGGTGAGCATTCAAATCAGGCATGTGCCTGGATGAACGGCCCGATTCGCCTGCGGCAGCGTGGTACGTGATCGATCTTTTTCACAAAACATTTGCACGTTGTGCAAATGTTTTGTGAAAAAGGATAACATTTTCTGCCCTGCTGGAGACGATATCCCCCGCCAAACGCGGGATCGCCTGATCCATGTCAGCACTGGCCGTTTCGTGGTTTTCGCTCATGTCGTGTTATTCGTGGTCCAAACTCCCACCGCGTAACGCGTGTCAGTGACCGCTCATCTACGGCTGGAGCACTCCTTCTGTTTCGCCCTCGACGGCGATGATGACTGTATCCACGGTCGGGAATTGCAGCAGCGTCTGCGTAATCTGTTCCCGGATCATGCGGACGCGCAGCGAGCCGCCGCCATATGCGCGCATTTCTTGCGAGAAGTCTGCCGTTGCCACGCCATCTTCGATGGTCAGGCTGCGCAGGGTGACGCGCGGTCCCCAGTCCGGCCGGTTGCCGGGGTAGTTGAGCACCTCCTCCGGCGTGGGCAGTGCTGTGCGGAAGCCGATCTGCGTGCGGGGCGGTCCCCAGAGCAGTTCATTCAGCGCCGCGGTGCCGATCGCCGGAGTTTTGACCACGCGCTGGGTGTGGGGCATCACTTCCTCGCGAGCGGGATGCAACCAGTAGATGGTCACCTCTGTCGTGTTCGGGTCGTTCGGGCCGAGGACGCGCACCGGCTGCCGCGCCAGGATGTTCCCGCCCGCGCCACGCAGTTCCAGCGTTGCGGGTTGGGTTGGCGGCGGATCACCGGGACTCAGCCGGCTCAGGTTGCCGATTGCCAGGCCGCCACCAAGTTTCCCCCGCAACAACGTAAACGCCTGGCTGAACTGGGTGCCGTCCTGCCGGCGCAGTGTAGCGGTGACCTGCTCACCCGGTTGCCCGCCCCAGACTGTGGCCTGGAGATGCAGCGGCAGAGTCACCGGGGCATCGGGCTGTGGTAGTTCAATCGTGGCAGAACTGGCTGGTGGGGACCAGGTGCGCAGGGCATCCTGTCCAATATTGCCGCGCTCAACCTGCCACCCGGTGGGGTTTTGCGGATCGTAAGTCAGCACGGTGCGTTCAAATGCCTGGTAAGTAATCTCGCGCAGTTCCCCGTTTTTGTAGGTCTCTACCGTGGTTGCAGCAGTCAGCGGCAGCCCGATATCATGCAGCCAGCCGCCGGGGAACAGGTCCGCACGGTTGATATAGTTCCAGAAGCGCATCGGGACGACATGGCCGGGCGCGGGTTGCAGTTGGGCATCGTAGGGCACAAACATCCCTGTGCTGATCGGCATGGTGCCGCCCGGAAAGCCGGTGGGGGTAGCCTGCCGTCGGTGTGGTTGGGCCGCATGCGCCAGGGCCGCGTAGGTGATGCCCATTGCATTGACGGAACCGTCCGGATCGCGCTCCATCAGTTCGACGGTGAGCCGTCCATACATAAAGGCCCAGGTCGGATCGGCGACCGCGCCACGATGGTCTTCGAGGCGGCCCTTCTCAAAATATTGGGCCGGGTGCCCATCGGCATAGGTCAGGTCGGTCAGGGGGTAGCCCAGAATACGCATACCCTGGTGTTGGGTATAGTAATCCTGGAAGCGCTCGTTTACGCTGGGGGTTGCGTGGATCGTCGTCGCCGGCAGCAGTAGCGCAACCAGCATAAGCGCGACGAGCCACGGTGTCATCCGTCGTATCTCCTTCATGGCTGTTCTGCTCCTCTCAGTTTCACGACATCCGGATGCAGGGCGGAAGCCATGTTCCCACCGGGTGCCTACCGCAGTCAGGGAACACCGGCTGGAGTCGGAACTCCCACGCGGTGATGTCCGGGATGTCCAGATTAAACATTCAAACTTGCTTAGACAGTGTGTCGTAGAGTGATGGTGATGAAAATCACAGTTCCAGCATACCCGGTATCGCTGCATCTGGGGAGCAGCCAGAGGTGGAATATTCGGCGGACGATGGTTGAGATCCGGGCCTGGTCAGGCGGACAGGTGGGGTATCGGTCGGGATCAGTAGGAGCGCAGCATTGGTCCAATTACTATATAATGCAGACTTGCTACAGCATACAGTCCAAGGAGGAAAATATTGTTGCGTGTGATCATAGGCATCTGGACCTATCTGATGTTGCTGCGCCGACTGCTGCTGGCCCACTTGATGGTTGTGAACGAAGGTTCCCCCACGCCTGAGGCGGCCTTTCCCATCGCCGATGTCACCCTGTCGCAGGCATTCTACGGCCGGGTAGTTGTAGGCACAGCGGACTACTACCGCTTCACCGCCGCGCCGGACATCTCGTTGCGCATGAGCATGCTTGTCCCGGAAAACCATCACACAGCGGGGTTCCGTGCGACCATCACCCTGACCGGCCCCGGCCTGCCGGCGGCGGGCCTGGTTCTGCCGGCAGGGGATGCGGGCAAACGTTTCGGCACCACGGTCTACCGGCGCACGCATCAGGCCGGAATCGAACTGACCGGCGGCAGCTACCTGATCGAGATCCGGGGCAGTACCACGGGCGTCTACTGCTTCTGCGTCGGCACCCGCGAGCCGGAGGAGTATGCCGATGTAGGCACCCGCACCCGCGTCCACGAGTTGTTGGCACTGGCACCCGGCGCGTAAATCACAAAACATCAGGCGGACTCCAGCACCTCCCGCACCACTTCCAGCGCATCGATATGCTCCTGCGGTGAGGTGAACCCCGCTCCCAGCGTGTTGATGCAGAGATGCGTTGCGCCCAGGTCGCGCCAGGCTTCGGCATAGGCGGTCCACTCATCCTCCGGGATCCGGCCGATACTCAAGGCTCCCTCGATCCCGATAGCATCCGGATCGCGGCCGGCTTCCTGCGCAACTGCGCGGATGTGTCCAACCATCACGCGGGTCTCCGCATCGGGGGGGCGTAGGGGGAACCAGCCATCGCCCATGCGTCCGACTCGTTGCAGCGTTGCCTCGGCATGCCCACCGATCCAGATCGGAATGGGTTGCTGGACGGGCAGTGGGTTGATGCCGGCATCGTTGACCTGATGCCACCGGCCCGCGAACGTGACCAGCGGCCGGGTCCAGAGTTCGCGTAGCAGGGTGATCTGTTCCTCGCTGCGGGCTCCGCGCGTGTGGAAATCCATGCCCAGTGCCTCATATTCGACCGGGTTCCAGCCAACCCCGATGCCCAGCCGCAGCCGTCCGCCGCTCAACACATCCAGTTCGGCCGCCTGCTTGGCAATCAGCGCGGTCTGTCGCTGCGGCAGGATTATCACGCCGGTTGCCAACTCGACATGCTGAGTGATTGCGGCAAGATAGCTGAGGAGCACAAACGGCTCGTGAAACATATGCTCATGGGTGTACGGCCAGCGCCGGTCGGGGCGTGCATTTGTGCCCGCACCAAGCACATGATCAGCCATCAGAATATACTGGTAGCCCAGTTCCTCAACCGCCTGAGCATAATCCCGGATAACGACCGGGTCAGCGCTGATCTCAGTCTGGGGAAAAGCTACGCCAACACGCATGGAGCCTCCTTTCGTATGGTTCTCTTTCGGCTCTCATTGTAGCCGGGATGTTAAGGAAATCAACCGCGTTCGCCGTGCCATCCACACAGCGGGATGGTTCGCCTGTGATACAATATGAGCAGATCAGAGCGAGGCAATAACCAGAAACGCTATACATCTCCGGAAAAGTAGTTTGAGCAAGGTGGGGAGGAAGCGCCAGTGAGTAGCGTACCGGTAGGATTCATTGGTCTGGGCACCATCGGCGAACCCATGGCCGCAACACTGCTGCGGGCCGGGTTCGCGTTGACGGTGTGCGGCCACACCAATATGGCCCCAGTTGAAAGATTGCGCGAACAGGGCGCACAGGTAGTCGCCAACCCGCGCGAAGTGGCGGCAGCCGGCAAGATCATTGTCACCTGCGTGCCCGATGCTCCGCAGGTCGATGAGGTGTGCCTGGGGGCGAACGGCATCATCCACGGAGCGCAGTCCGGCACGATTATCATTGATTGCAGCACCATCGCCCCCACCGAATCGCAGCGGATTGCGGCTGCCCTGGCCGAGCATGGCATCCAGATGCTGGATGCGCCGATCAGTGGTGGTCCGGCACGCGCCGCCACCGGGGAACTGGCGATCATGGTTGGGGGCGCTGACGAGGTCTTTGCGCAGGCGCGGCCGGTGCTCGATGCTCTGGGCGCGAATGTGACCCACGTCGGGCCGAGCGGCATGGGCGAGGTGGTCAAGCTGGTGAACAACACCATCCTGGGCAGCTTGATGATCGCCATCGCCGAGGCATTTACCATGGCGGTGAAAGCCGGGGCGGACGCCGCGACTGCCCGCGAGGTGATTATGAAGTCGGCAGGCGCAAACTTCCTGCTGGACCAGTGGCTCAAGGACCGGATGCTGAAGGATAACTATGATCCCGGTTTCGCCACCACGCTGATGCAAAAAGACCTGGGGGCCGCCCTGGAGACGGCCAGAGCCCTGGGGGTGCCGATGATGCTGACCGGCCTGGCCTACCAACTGTATGAATTGGCCGAGGGTCAGGGCTACAACAAAGATGACTACTCGGCGATCAGCAAGATCTACCAGGATGCGGCGGATGTCACGATTGCCACCGGCAAGCCGCGGAAGGGGTAGGGAACAGGGGACAGGGAACAGGGTTTTCCGGTAGGGACGCGCTTGTGCGCGTCCGCAACTCGTGCCGCTGCAGGCGACCCGTCTCTGCGCACCAGGTTTTCCGGTAGGGACGCGCTTGTGCGCGTCCGCAACTCGTGCTGCTGCAGGTGCTCCGTCTCTGCGCAGCAGGGTTTTCTGATAGGGACGCGCTTGTGCGCATCCCCAATCCCTACGAACAAAGGAGCGAGCGATGGATAGCTCACAACTCAATGCCGAGCTGCGGCGTATTCTCGGGCCGCGCAGTGTCATCGATAACCCGGACGCGCTGATAACCTATGATGCCGATGGCTGTATGATGGATACGCATGCACCGCAGTTGGTGGTGCTGCCTACCAGCACCGCAGAAGTCGTCGCCGTGATCAAACTGGCGGCGCAGGCGGATGTTCCCGTGGTGCCCCGGGGCACGGGAACCGGGCTGTCCGGCGGCGCAACGCCCATGCAGGGAGGGATTATCATCAGCACCGCGCGTATGGATCGTGTGCTGGAGGTCGATACCCGCAACAACCGCGTTCGAGTGCAGCCCGGCGTGATCAACTTTGAACTCTCGCAGCAGCTCAAGCCCTACGGCTACCACTACGCGCCCGATCCCTCCTCCCAGAAGTCATGTACCATCGGTGGCAATATCGCCAACAACAGCGGTGGTCCCCACTGCCTCAAGTATGGCACAACCACTAACCATGTGCTGGGGCTGGAAGTTGTGCTCTCCGATGGCAGCGTGATCTGGACCGGCGATGGTACGCCCGCAAACGGTGGCTACGACCTGACTGGCCTGCTGACCGGCAGCGAGGGCACGCTCGGCATGGTGACGCAGGCATGGCTGCGCATTACCCGCCTGCCCGAGGCGGTGCGGGTGGTGCTGGCGCTCTTTCCCGACATTGCCGGTGCCACCGCTACAGTCTCGGATGTGATCGCATGTGGGTTGCTGCCGGCGGCGCTCGAGATCATGGACCGCCTGGCGATCAAGGCTGTCAACGATATGTACAAACTGGGACTGCCCGACACCGCCGAAGCCGCCCTGATTATCGAGGTGGACGGCGTTGAGGATGGCCTGGACGATCTGCTCCAGGAAATCGTCGGCATCTGCGAGCGCCATGGCGCGATTAATGTTCGCCCGGCACGCACCCCCGAAGAGCAGACGCAGGTCTGGGCCGCGCGCAAAAATGCCTTTGGCGCGATGGGCCGGCTGGCCCCGACCTACCATCTGGTCGACACCGTCGTGCCTCGCACGCGCCTGCCCTATATGATGGAGCAGGTGGGACGTATTGCCCGGAAATATGATCTGCCCATCGCCAACGTCTTTCATGCCGGTGACGGCAACCTGCACCCGATCATCCTCTTTGACCGCCGCGACCCCGATCAGAACGAGCGGGCCCATGCTGCCGTAGACGAGGTGTTGCAGATCTCAATTGCCCAGGGCGGCGTGATCAGCGGTGAGCATGGCATCGGAGTGGAAAAGCGTAACTACATGCCGCTGCTCTTCAGTCCCGATGACCTGGAGGCCATGCAGCGGGTGCAGCGCAGCTTCGACTCGGTTACGCTGCTCAATCCGGGGAAGATCTTTCCGTAGCGGGAAGGACGAAGGACGAAAGACGGAGGACGGAACAAACCAGCCACGACGTTGCTGTTCACAAGGACAGGATAGATGCCATTCAAGTTTGAAAAGCTGGAGGTCTGGCGACTGGCCCTGGATTATATCGAACTGATTGACGGGATTGCCCGAGAACTGCCGCGCAGCGAGGAGTACAATCTCAAGTCACAGATCACCCGGGCGGCAACATCGGTTGCGCTGAACATTGCCGAGGGATCAACCGGGCAGACCGACGCCGAGCAGGCCCGCTTTCTGGGCTTCGCTATTCGCTCCCTGCTAGAAACGGTTGCCTGCCAGCATATCATCAATCGCCGCCGATTGCTTGAGGATGTAACGCCGTTACGCAAGGCATATCGCAACGCCGAAACACTGGTGGCAATGCTCCACACCATGCGCAAAACGATCGCGCCCGATCAATCCTGGCTACGCGAGAGTCCCGTAGCCTACACAACCAGTAGCAATCCGGATCAGCCAGATTATTTAGAAGACGATCCATTCTAGCCATGCCAAAACCCATTCGTCGTTCGTCGTTCGTCATTCGTCTTGGCACATATTCGTCCTTCGTTCCTGATCTTTCGTCCTTCGCAAGAAAGCAAGGCTCCTATGAGCGTAACAACCCTTTCACACGAACTGGCGGATATTGTCGGCAAACACTACCTGCTGAACAAGCCGGCGGACTGCGCCAAGTACACGGTTCAGGGCGTTACCCCCGCGTTGGTTGTCACGCCGGGCAGTATTGACGAACTTGCCCCCGTGATGGCCGCGGCCCACGCGGCCGGGGCGACCGTCGTGCCCTGGGGCGGCGGTACCCAGCAGTCCTGGGGCTATCCCCCGGCGCGTCTGGACCTGGTCGTCCGCACTGCTCGATTGAACCGGGTCAGTACCTACAAGCCCGACGATGTCACCATCGCAGTTGAGGCCGGTATCACGCTGGCGGCCCTCGATACCATCCTGGGGCGGCACGGCCACATGCTGCCGGTTGATGTGCCACTACCCAAAAGCGCCACCCTTGGCGGTGTGCTGGCAACCGCCGTGGACGGACCACGCCGCCTGGGGTATGGCACGCTACGCGACCTGCTGATCGGCATTCAGGTGGTGGAGGTCACCGGGCGTGTCTCCAAAGCCGGTGGCCTGGTAGTGAAGAATGTCAGCGGCTACGATATGATGAAGCTCTACCTGGGCAGTCTGGGATCGCTGGCGATTATTGTCAGCGCCGGCTTCAAACTTATTCCGCGCGCCCAGGCTGCGGCGACCATCGGCTGCCGCTTTGCCACATCCGATAGCGCCTTTGCTCTGATCGATGCGCTGCATACCGGCCAGTTGACGCCAATGGCGGTTGAACTGCTGGCGCAGACCGGATCAACCGACCAGCAGGGGAACTCCCGCCTGGGACATGTCGCTGCGCTGTTCGCCGAACCTGCCTGCTATGGCGTGCTGGTGCCGGCGGAAGGGCTGCCGGCAGCGGTTGAACGGCATGTCCGCGATGTCACCCGACTGGCCGAGCAGGCCGGCGCGGAAGCGGTACAGACATTTGCCGATGACGCGCATGCCGATCTCTGGGCGCGGGTGATTGACCTGCCCCAGACCGCCGAGATTGCGCCGGGCGAGCTGGTCGTGCGCCTGACCTGCCTGCCCGGTGATCTGGCAACGGCGCTGCGCGATGCCGGCGACATTGCGGCCCAACATGGGCTGGCTCTGCTTACAGTTGCACGCGCCCTGAGCGGAGTAGCCTATTTCCGGTTGCAGGCGAACATGGCAGATGACCGGGCAACCGCCGCGCTCCAGGCATGGTACCAGGCGATGCTGCGCCGCCGGCCGCACCTGACCATCCTGGCCGGCGCGCCCACCACCAAAGCCGGGCTGTCCGTCTGGGGGGGTGCCCCCGCCGGGCAAGCGATCATGCAGCGCATCAAGCATGCGTTTGACCCGGAAGGGCGGCTCAACCCCGGCCGGTTTATCGTCTAATCTGAATAGTACACAGAACAAACACAATCTTTGATAGGTATGCACCGGACACACGTTGTTCTGTATTTCTTTGTTCTATGTTCTCTTGGTACAGGCAGTATGAATGAATGGCAGTCATTGCGACCTCAGTTCGAGGCGGAAAGGAATAGATCCCGTGAGTATCGACGATGTTGCTCAGAAGGAACAGATTCAAGAAATACCGTTAATGGGATTTAGTGGCAAAGACATCCCCAGTGAAGATATCATCAACACCTGCGTGCATTGCGGCCTCTGTCTCTCAGCCTGCCCCACCTACCGCGAAACCGGGCTGGAAACCTCATCACCCCGGGGCCGCATCTACCTGATGAAGGGCGTAAGTGAGGGACGCATCGGTCTCGACAGCGAGGTGTTTCAGTACCAGATGAGCGAGTGCCTTAACTGCCGCGCATGCGAATCCGTCTGCCCCAGTGGGGTAGGGTATGGCGCGATTGTCGAGGCCAGTCGGGCGCAAATTAGCCAGGCCCGGGTGCGCGGCCTCCGGCGCGCACCTGAACTACCCTCCGGTCAACCTCACAATGTATTGAAGCCGTATGCCTGGTGGCAGCGCGCGTTACGCTGGGCGGTGTTCAACCATCTCTTTAAGAACATGACGCTGTTCCGGGCCTTCTCGGGTAGCATGGCGCTCTACCAGCGCAGTGGCGTGCAATGGCTGGTGCGCAAGAGTGGTCTGCTCAAGCTGATGGGTATGGAAGAGATGGAGGCGCTGCTACCTACTATGAGCCGCCAGTTTACCGTGCCGCAGGGCCAGATCTACCCGGCGGAGGGCCGGCGACGCTACAGTGTGGCCCTGCTCACCGGCTGCATCATGAGCACCGCCTCCGCCCATGTTCACGCGGCGACGATCCGCGTCTTGCAGAAGAATGGCTGCGAGGTGCTGCTCCCGCCGGACCAGGGCTGTTGCGGGGCACTGCATACCCATAGTGGTGACCTGGATGGCGGACGGGAGCTGGTACGTCGTAACATCGCGGCATTTGAGGGCCTGGGCGTGGATGCGATCATCGTCAACGCGGCGGGCTGTGGCAGCACGCTCAAGGATTATGGACATTTGCTGCAGGATGATCCGGCCTGGCATGCGCGTGCGGTCGCCTTTACCACAACGGTCAAAGATGTGCATGAATTCCTGACCGGGATCGATCTCAACCGAAACGGGCTCGGGCCACTGCCAATCAACGTCACCTACCAGGAGCCCTGCCACCTGGCGCATGCGCAACGCATCTCGCTGCAACCGCGCACGCTGCTCAAGGCCATTCCTGACCTGGAACTGCGCGAGATGCCGGAAAGCTCGCTCTGCTGTGGCAGCGCCGGGGTCTACAACATCACCCA
This sequence comes from Chloroflexaceae bacterium, assembly GCA_034437035.1. GTDB lineage: Bacteria > Chloroflexota > Chloroflexia > Chloroflexales > Chloroflexaceae > CAKZQX01. Next base: position 14,842 of record DAOTUI010000013.1, on the reverse strand, counting down.
ACCGGAGATGGCCGCGCAACTGGGTGCGCGCAAGATCAACAACGCCCTGACTACCGGCGCAAAGGTCATTGCCACCGCCAACCCGGGCTGCGCCATCCAGATGGCCGGCGAACTCCAGCGGCGCGGCGAAGATGTGCAGGTGCGCTACATCGTGGAACTGCTGGATGAGGCGTATCGGCGGGGCGGAGTAGGGGCGCAGCATTCGCTTTCGGCAAGACGACCGATCTGACCAGATCGGGAATGCTCATATTCTTGAAACAGCCTACAGGGATGATACGCGAATGCTGCGCCCCTACTGGACGAGGCGTATCGACGGGGGAGTAGGGGCGCAGCATTCGCTTTCGGCAAGACGACCGATCTGACCAGATCGGGAATGCTCATATTCTTGAAACAGTCTACAGGGATGGTACGCGAATGCTGCGCCCCTAGTTTGTTCGGTCATAAATTTCCTTCAGCAGAAGCGCGGCTCCATCAAAAGCAATGATGTAGCGGCCCTTTTCACCACAGCGGAACCAGGCAATTCGCCAGTCAAGTTCTTCTATCAACTCCTTTGGGACAACGACAAAGATATGATGCTGCGGTGAATGCATGACATGCGAGACTGGTGTCAAATGTTTGTCCTGGTAGAACTGCATGTCTTCAGAACCATAATCAGCAGTTGTCTCAATAGAGCCGACCTCTGTGTCTGACAGTTCCATAAAAGATTTGGCAAAGTAAACCTGATGGCGGGCTTGGTATCCCCTCACATAGAGTCGATTGTTCCGAAAGTCAAGCCTCTCGGCCCGTTTAAGGAGAGTCGCAACATCAACCTTATAATTCCACTCATCACGACCGCGATCTTTTTCTGCCAGATCATACACTTCCTGGCTTGGGAGCGATGTGCGAAAGCTATCAATCTCAGCATAGTGCGCAAACCAATCTCTTTTGAGCTTTGGGCGTACCTGCCGAAGAATTCGCTCGATACCCAGGCACCGCGCATACTCACTCAACTCCGTATCCATCCGCTGCTCAATCTGTTCTTTCATCGCATCATCTGCCGATCGGTCTTTCAGAATAATATGCTTGAAATTATGCACCTGAGCAGAGACACTAACCATACCTCCAAAGGTGACAACAAACCAGGCGCGCGCATCTTGATGGCGATAAATTGTGGTAACACGCTGTTCAAGCATCTCACGGGAAACTTCCGCACCCAATGATTGCAGCGCGGTTTTCTCACGATGGCTGCATAACAGAAACGCAGTGCCCGGAAAATGCCTTCCAATACGCCCAAACCGCTGCATAAACGATGCAGCATCACCAGCTTCGAAGAGCAGATAACTGACCTGAAAATCAATACCAACCTCAATCGCCGATGTTCCAATAACCAGTAACTTACCACGTACATCACGCGCACTGCGCGCGGATAACCCCCGAATCGACGCAATGTCCGTGCGATCAATGCCGGCTTTTACCAATGCATCCTCGAGCGCTATTGCGTTGACCACGGAATTGAGAATCACCACACAGGGAATGTATTCACCCTGGGCATTGCTCTCAGCCTTTGCAGTCTGTAAACTACGCAATTCCGGCAGTAGATCCAGAACTTTGGCTCTGGCCGTCTCTATTAATTCATCACGATCGGGAGCAGTCGGCAGGAACTCCAACTCCACATTATGGGCCACAGTGCGTGATTCACTGTGAGTATAGTTCACAGTCACACTCTGGGTAATTACCTCCGGATGAAGCACAGCGTCTAGATATTTCTGTACCTCAGCGTTTGGCGTGGCCGAGAGCAAGACTGTGCGACTGAATACGCCTACCTTTCGCGCCAGGAAGATCATAAACATGGCATGCGCCAGTTCTACGCCGTTATACAGGTGAAATTCATCAAAGACAGCCGTCCGATAGTTCTGCAAGTATGCGATTGAAGCCACCGAGTCCCGGTACTTCAGTGCGAAGAGGTGATACAACACATCAGGGTTGACCAAGACGATACGATGTTTATCACCAGTAAGCAATTGCTTCAGTGCTTCGCCTTTCGTCTTTAATCCCCATATCTGGCAAAATCGCGACAATGTATCGGCGTTAATTTGTACCAGCAGGTATTCTTCGCTGCCAAAGGGCTCATTGACATTATCGGGTGTCACCTCCCGATAAAAAATATGCTCATCTTGCATCAACCGTTGAATGGAGCGTGACTGATCGGCAATCAGTGCATTTGTTGGATACACAAATACGGCGGACTCGCGCCGTCGTAGTATGGGCAGTGCAACAGCGCGCGTCTTCCCCGTGCCGGTTTTTGTTACCAACTCAAAGGCATCATGGATGTCCCATCGTTCCAAAAGTGCCGCCTGATGTGGATAGAGCGAATGAGCGTCAGGTGTATTAACCAGTGGTAAGCAATAACCCTGTATCTTCAAAGTTATCCTCCCGCACGTACCAGAACACGCTTCGGTACATGCACACGATGATTGCCATGAATTACAAACCAGTCATAGGCGAGTTGTACACTTTGAAGCAGCAAATGTGGTGGTAGAGCGACCGGCTCATAACTGATAAACTGCCCGCTCACATCCAACGGATTGATCACATGCGACGGTTGGGCGGTATCTTCCTGAAATGTTGCAACCGGATCAGGCAACTCTTCCCAGCGTGCCCGCATCGGAGATCCTTTCTTGCCCAGGCGAAATGCTCCGGGCAAGAAATATCCATCAAAGGTAAACACGTACACTTCATACCCCAGGTTGGGTCTGGGGTGATCCAGCCGTTCCCATAACAGATTCAGGCAGGTTCGCTTACCGAGATTCGGCGTGTTGCTCGATTTACTATCCCCAGTGGTTAATGTGCGATCATCCACCGCATTGAATGTGATCGTAGTCCGCTCAATATTCAGCGTCTTGGCTGGTGTAGCATAGAGTGGCATTGCGCCAAATTCACCTTCCGGGTCTTCGGCATATCTGGGCACTGAACCGACAAAAGTGCGATATGAGCGCTGCGATAGAGCATAACAGAGCGCATAGTTATGCAAAAACGGTTGAGTGGTTGCTACCTTACTGATCTCGTTAGACGAAAACCAGAGGTAGTCATGGTTGTAAAGGCGTCCATGAAAAAGCCGTATGCCGGTTTGTCTGAGGTTGATCGTGTTTGCCACCCCGATCACGCCCCTTTCTTTTTCTTTCCACTAGCCTGGGTTTCGCGGTACTGTGCTACATCCGCATAGGCTTTTTGCAAAAGATCCTGGTTGAACGGAGTATCCGCCGCCGCTTTCACCAGTGCTTCTACCTCAGTCGGGCTAAAGACGCGCACGCGATCAGGATTACCCGCATAGGGAAGATACTGCTCTACCGTCGTTTTTACGATGTCACCGCTAATTTGAGCGCGTCGATCATAAAGTTCAAGCGTCAACTCAAGCGGTGTGATGACTTCCTCCCATCCGGCAACAATACCAATGATGGTATTACGCATATCTCCACCAATCCTCGTCTCTGCACCGTAGCTCTTGCAAGCAAGCAAGGTTTTGATAGTTAAAATGACTTCCGTCAGGGTGACACTGCGCAGGGTGACGATACTGGGAAAAATGGTCGCAGGTATGACCGCGTAACGGGTACCAAGTGCCTGACCGGTTGTTTGATTCAGGTCATTAATCCCGTTAAAGGTCGTTGCTGACTCAACATCTTCAAAAGGAAGCAGTGAATATGCTGTGGCATACTCGATGCGATGCTTGATATTGGCACGATTGCCCTTGCCGGACTCAACACTGGTTGCCCCAAAGAGACCGCACCGAGGGCATTCGAGGCATAAATTATCCTTCAGATAACATTCCGTTACCTGCATTCCCACATCGGCCGTTGCCGTACGCAGCATCTGTTCCAGCAGGCGTGACTCCGCCGCTTTCTGCTTCGTCGCAAGAAAAGCTACACGCACAATCGTCTGATCCGCAGTATTGATTGACAGCGGAGTTGCAACCGTATTCAACTCGCGCGTTTCTTCAGTTCGCAAGACTGCATAGTCCAATACTTCGCGCATCACGATCAACTGAATGGTTTTTGCCCCGATCAATGGCTCTGGCTTCTCCACGGTAAACGGTTTCAGCAGATCAAAGTTGCTCATCTTCTTCCTCCTCATTAGTAACAAGACGCTGGGCTTCGGGCAATGACCAGAAGGCATCAATGTCAGCCTTCTTCGAACTATTGGCCTTGCGATACGCTTCATTTTTGACCGATGGATAACGCACTGTCTCGAAAGTCAGATCCTTCTCATTCCAGGCTTCCATCAGTTTGTTAACATCATCTTCATACTTTTCCTTCAAAAAGTGGATAAACGCCTGGCGCGTCTGTTCAAGCCATGCAATTGCCTTTTTACGCCGTGCGTAGTAGACGCTATACCGAATACGTTCTGTTACCTTGGTAACCGCAGTCGCAGGCACCCGATTGCAGAGTTCAAGCAGTTTGGCTGTTGCCTCCTCCAGCGCAGCCAATGCCTCTGAGGATAGATATCCTTTGGTGCGGGGATTCATCTCGTGCGCCCGAATAGCGCGACCTACCAGGGTTTCAACGCTTTCCTTGCGTACGCGCGCACCATCCAGGATCATCGGTACCGGCCCCATCAAGCTATGCATTGATTTAGCCGTTTTTACCGGATAATCATCAAGATAGCAATCAAAGGCCGTCACAATTGTCTCAATATCCGGGCGAATGGTATCAATATCGAACCGTTCACCCCTGATCATAACCAGTTTCCTCATATCCAGACCTCCTCTAAGATGTCCAATAGGCGAATATGTTGATAGCCTGCCTGCCCGCTCTGGCTCTTCTGCTCAATGCGGCGCAGGATATGCCCCACCGTAGGGCTTTTAAGAATGGCATACAAATTGGAGCGTTCCGAAAACGCGGTATCACCTGCCAACAGTGCTGCCGCACCAATTGCCCTGATCAGAGACTTTCCTGGAGAAATATATTTTGGTTCTGTTTCTGACGCTACAATCAGAGAGACCGGTATCCATTCGGCATCAATGGATGCTTGCGATGAGTCAGCATCCTGTCCATTCTGTCGATACCTTTGCCGCCGTAAATACCCACCGATAAGTTCACGCAGAGCCGGCACTGTCGGTACGCGTGCCAGTCCTTTGTCACCATGAAATGTGATGACCTCCCCAGTCTTTACAACAGCAATCGAGCAATCCAGAGCCAGAGCGAGGATCAGAGAGACAAAAAGTTCACGGATACCCGCATTTGTGTCCGAGTCTTCTCCCATCGAAATCGGATTGACCAGTGGCACCAGAATCATATGGGGCGTCTGACAAACGACGTGAAACTGGGGCACCAGGCGGAAAGCTTCGGCACGAGCTTTCCGCGCATCATCATCCGTAACATTGTTCGCTAACACTGCCGCGATAGCCTCTTCCGTTGTCGCATAATCTGTGGCCCAGTTTTCATTCAATATATCCACTGTTAGAGCATCTACGCCATACAGTTCCTGTAAGCGTAGCTCCAACGCACGGCGATGTTTTTTTGCCGTCTCTGCCGAAGACTGGTAGGTGAGTAAATCAACCAGTTCAGTCGGTGAGAGACGAAAAATATCAATATCAGTATTGATATTGAGGATTTTCCGGGCAGCACTCGTAATAACACCAAACGATACATGCCGATCAGGATTAGGATTATCGGGAGACATCAGCATGCGCGCCTTATCCCATAACGTTAGTGCCTTGTCTCGTAAAACTTCACCGCTGCTATGCCCAATATTCATCCGTGGAAAAATGATCATGACGTCAGTAACCTTGTCACCGAGTAAGATCTGCTGTAAGAAACGCTCATACTTACATGCACTGCAGATAGTAATATAGCCAGGACTACCATGAGCCACGGCGCGATTCGTGTGTGTCTCCGGATTGGCGAGAAAGTCAGCTCTGGCACTGGTTCCACCCTCAAATGCCTGATTGCAAATCGGGCAGAGATGCTGCCCCTTATCACGCCGGGCATTGACTTTGGTTTCGGTATACGCACGCAGTTGTTCTACACCTATGTGGTCAATATCTTTTCCGGCGATGGGATGCACCAGATCATACATGAACTCCCTGGCAATATGGGCCGGGTTGGCACGGGTTGGACGATTTGCTTCCGGCAGCGCCATATACACCTTATGTGCAATTCCGATGAGTATTTCAATGAGTAGTTTCTGGCGCTCATGGTAATCCAGCAGATGCTCAACTTGTGGCAGATCCAGTTTGAATTGTTTACCATCAAGTGACCAGAAACGATCAACAGTCAATGCCATATCACGCGCTGGATAAAGCGTTGATGTTCTTTGCAGATCCGCATAAGCACCGGCACCAAATACTCGATCATATTCCACTCTGGCAATCGTCTGCGGTGTTACCTGGGCTGCTTTTTTCTTACTGCCACCTTCGGCGAAATCCATATAGGTTTGTTGCGCTTCCGGTGTCACCGTATCACCGAGGAAACTGTCTGCCAGGGCATGCTTGAAGAACTTGAACACACACATCTCGGGTTGAGCAGCACCAATCCGTTCGGTTTGCTCTGCCAGTATTTCAGGCGTAATCGGGACAGGCTTGCCCTTCTGCCGAAAATAATCTTCGACAGTCTTACGTCGTGCTGATACTGGTTTTTTGGTAAAACTTGCGCGATTGATCTTCTGCGCTGCCACTTTCAAGCAGGCCGACAGATCGCGAAAATCGAAGAGATCCGGCTTGGGAATCATTGTTTCAATCGGACTGCCAACGATCAGATTAGCCATGTCTTTCGGAAAAGCTTCCTGGATCTTGTCGGCCAACATCTGTTCAATCTCTTCAGGCGTTGGTACATCTACTTGCTGCGTGGAACTGGCTACATAAATCGTTCCATTGCTATAATGCAACAATGGATGCCATCCCCGTGCAGTAAAGGAATCAATAGCCGCCCGGTGGAGAAATGTCGTCGATACCCCCCGTATCTGAACAAGATGATAGGCCGTGTGCAGATGACCAGGCAGAATAGGCTGCGTTTTTAATGCATGCAACCCTGGCAAAAGGCCAGGAGCCGAACAAAAATTGTCAATCGCATCGACAAGAGTAGCGAGTGTGCGCCACCGAGGATTGGTATGCTGCCCAAAAAGAAGTTGAGTCGCTTCCTTCGCCGGAGTACGTTCGTTACGCATATGCAGCAACACACCGGATAGCATCTCCGCAATACCATCGGTGAACCCAAGCCGTGCTGCAAGTTGGGGAATCACCTCTTCCGTAAGTTCACGATTTACATCCGACAAAAACTTCCGTTCACCATGAATATATTTCTGCCATTCATCCAACTCTTTGCCTACATCGTGGGCAATAATACTGGTCAGAAGGATCTGTTCCTCTTGTTCCGACAGCGCTGGTGAAAAAGTTGGGCCAAGCACCGGCAACAGCGTTATCAGTGCATCCAACTCGACAAGAGTATGATCAAATAAGCTCTGCTGAAACCCGCGACTCTTGGCTGTCTTGGTCTTCCAGTTGCGGTCCAGCATAAACTCAATGGCCTGTGCGCGAGTTGACTGGTAATCAACAGGCATGATTAGCCTCCTGTAGTATGTGCATCCTTACAATTCACCCCATACATCCCCACCATCTGCCGCAGATCTTCAATCACCTCCGCGCGCAGTTCCGGCGGGTTGAGCACCTCCACGGACGGGTACCACTGTCCCAGCCAGCGCTTAAACTCGATCAGGCTGCCGATGCGCACCGTAAAGAGGCACGACCCATCGGGCAGATCCGCAATCCGCTGCGTGTGATGCCAGGTACTCTCCCGGATAAACGGGGCCACCGTCGGCATAAAGCGTACCGTCACCTCAATATCGTCCTTATCGCGCCAGATCACGCCCCAGGCCGAAGCCAGCAGATGCTGCGGATCAAAATCGGGTGGGATCGCGTAGTGCTCATCGGTCAACCGGGCGGTCAGAATGCGCTCCACCTTGAAAGTGCGCAGACTGTTGCGCAGTTCATCGTGACCGATGGCATAGCAGGCATAGCCAATACCCGATGGCTCCAGGAAATAGGGTGCAAAAACACGCTCGGTAAGCTCATCGCGGGTGTAGGAGCGGTACCAGAGCCGGACCTTGCGGCACTCGACCCAGGCCTGCGTCAGCACCTCGAGCGCCTCGACATATTCACGCCGGATACGGTGGCCGCTCACAGCGGCGGCGGCCTGGTCAATGTGCCGGGCAATCATGGGTGAGCGGTCACGCACCGCATCGGCCAACTTTTCCAATGCGCTGACCACATGCGGGCTGTGTTCATCGCTGTGACGCGAAAGCAGCCGGGCAGCCAGGTAAAGTGCCAGAATCTCATCATTGTTCAGCCGAACGTGGTAGAGCGAGCGGCGATGATCCAGAACGTAGCGGCGGCCCTGCTGATTAACGCCGGTTCCACGCATCTCGATCAAATCCAGATCGCGCCGAATGGTATCGGGAGAGACCCCGTAGAGCCTTGCCAGCTCTCCGGTAGTCCAACCGGCGGGGCGTTGCGCCAGCTTCCGCTCAATATCGTCCAGACGTTCATAGCGTGTCTCAGGCCGCATGGTTGTTCACTCCTCCCTTTGTCACAACCAGAATAGCAGGCGATCGCCGCAGATCATGCGGCTTTTAAAGAGATTGTACGGAGATCGTGTGACAGGGGGAGTCACATTTTCAGCGTATTCGCTACCCATCAGCGCATCCACCCAATCGCATACCCCCGCTGCCGGACCCGTTCCGCGCTACGGTCAACTCCCTGCCCGCCACCCGGCCAGACCCGAGACTGAGCATAGCGTACGACCGATACGAAAACATTACCGCATAGTACTACTCACCGTTCGCTTATTTCTGAAGGCGGTTCATGAAATTGCCCCACCAGCAGGTCAAAAATAGTCATTTTTGCGACGTGTCATACCACATGACGGCTCATTTTGTTGAAATGCTTTACACATCCCGGCATCGTGTAGGCCGTAGTGGGGAACATGTCCCAAAATCAGCCGGTTTTTCGTGTTCAAGTGGGGCCAGAATTTCATTTAATGCTTAAAAAAATAAGCGAACGGGAAGGAGAACAAACAGGCTTGCAGATGAAGGAGGCTATAATGGGTACACGGATCTGGATGCTTATGGCAGGCGTCGCAATGGTGCTGTTGATCGTCGTGGTTGTCGCGGTTGTCGCGCCGACACCGTCGGGCGGATCACCCCGAAGCGCCAACAGCTTCAACCCCGGCAGCACTACCGGAGCCACTCCGCCCACAACCGCGGCTGCCCCGCCAGTTGCCACCGCCGGCACGACCACAACGGACCCTACCATACAAGGACCGGCGCCGACCACAACCACTGTACCAACTACGACAACCGCGACAACGATGTGGCAGGCCGAGTTGAACGATATGCTAACTGTAGCTGCCCAACAGCTTGGCATAACGCCGGCGGAGTTAACCGCCGAACTGCAGGCCGGCAAGAGCATTGCCGCGGTCGCCAACGAGCGCGGCGCTGACGTGGCCGCCATTCTGGACGCACTGCTGGCCCCGCGCATCGCCGACCTGGAGGCGCAGGTTGCCGATGGGCAGATTACGCAGGCCATCGCTGACCGCCGCATCTCGATGATGCGTACCACCCTGGCGGAACAACTCAGTCGGGCCGGTGGCCCCCAACCACAGGGACCGGGGCAGGGGCCGGGCCAGGGCATGCAGCCAGGCCAGGGGCGCGGGCCGGGGATGGGACCGGGCCAGGGCAGGGGTCCAGGGCAGGGCATGCAGCCGGGCCAGGGACAATGCAGCGGGCCGGGCTATGCCGACAGCGATGGCGACGGCATTTGCGATAATGTCGGGACGGGCCGGCCTACGCCGTAGTGTTAGTGGTTCCTGGCGTTGTTGCACCTTCTTTTGGCACAAAGTATAGCAAGCGCATCAGCCCGTCGCCGCGGCCATTGACACGCCAACTTCTATCAACTATGCTTAGGAACATTGAACATAAAACCTGGACATCCGAGTTAAATAGTTCTATCCTGGTAAGCAGCAGGATTTCTTACGCGCAGAACGAGTCCGCTCACGCGGGAAGCGGAGGATGTATGACCACACCAGCAGCCGCAACTTTACCGGAAACCGAGACCGCAACAACATGAGACCGATCCTTTTCGCTATGGCCGGCGCTTTGTGCAGCACGAACTGCCCGGCAGAAAAACTGGAGCACCTTTGATGTGGCGGCAGAAGGTACCCGCCCGGCACTGATTATCGCGGTAACCTCCCCGGAGACCGGCGGCAATGATCGCCTGATCAAACTGGAAGAGTATGACCTGGCCGGCGTGCCGCTCTACATCATCGTGGATAGTGTGCAGCGGCAGGGGCAGTCATTCCTGCGGCTACTGGGTTATCAGCGCGTGGGGATGGCCTACACCGTGCCGGCTCCCGATGAACGTGGCTGGTTCTGACTCGAACCGCTGGAGCTCTGGATGGGCCTGCAAGAAAATGAGGTCTACCTGTTTGACCAGGATGGGACACCGATGGGTGACTATGCCGAGGTGGTTGCGACCCTGAATGCCGAGCGGGAAGCACTGGCTGCCGAGCGACAGGCCCGTGCCGACGCCGAAGCCCGTGCCGCCGATGCCGAGGCCCGGCTGCGTGATCTGGAAGCCGAACTCCGCCGCCTGCGTGGAGCAAGCTGACCGACCCAGGAACGGTAGGGGCCAACCCCGGGGCCGGCCCGGTAACTTATCCTTGAAGACAACTGATGCATGCAAAACATTCCGACAGGAAACTATTCGTCGTGAAATTATACACATAGTGCAAATATTTCGGTTTATGCAAACCTATCGGATCTTTTACTTTGGCCCAACCCTGGCGTATACTGTGCTCTTAAGCAGACCACGAACAACAGCAGATGTTGTTCCGATGCCATAGCATCACCAGAACCCGGTTCTGGACGCGCTCTTTCTGCGGAGAAAGCTGTGCAAAATGTGAAATGGTATCAACCGGCTTCTTCGGCGTGTCATGACAAATACGACACGGAACCGTTCATAAGTAGCGGTCAGGCCGGGAGAAGGGTGGCGCTGCGCAGTATGGCCATGGAGGTTTCGATTTCTGCCGGTAAACGGCGAATATGTGAACAAAGTCCGTGAGGAAAGAAAGGACAGACCTGATGAATGCCACACGCCAACTTGAGCAACTGTTGACCGACCTGGTTGTCACCTGGCCCAGCGACACGGAGACCCCGGCTGTTAAGGCCGCCTGTGATTACCTGGAGGCCAACTGCGGTATCTCGATCCAGCCCGGTGAGGGTAGCACGGTGATGACTGCCAACCATCACTTTGACAATCTGACCGAGCAGTGGTACTCGATCTAATGCTCTAGTGTGCAACCGTCTTCAGACTGCACAATGGCGTGCAGGATACTCCGATCCCCGGGAGGCTACCAGACAGCGGCTGGTAGTCTTTTTTCTGCCCACCCCTCCGTTACTTGCTGAAGTGTAGCCTTTGTCGCCGGATCGCATTGGAATGCGGGCGGTGAGACGAGCGGCGGACGCGCAGAAGCGCGTCCCTACGACAAACAGCCTGCACCTGAACGCCTCTCTGCTGCCCTGGTCATATGACCAGGAGCAAGACTCGCTAAATGTCCAGCGCTTTTCCATCCAAATGGTTGACGCCGGCTGCACGGTTTTAAGGCATACTAATGGCGAACGAGAACTCCCTCGTTCAAACCTGATCCTCCTGGTGACATGCCTGGAACAGCGTGGTATGCCGACTCCGGATGACACCGCCGTCACCCACCAGGGCATCCGCAAACCGGGTATACGCAGGCACACCCTGCCTGAAGGAAGAATGTCAACGATGCAGCTTCAAAACCTGGTAAACCTGGAAGGCAAGCAGGGCCTGGTGGTCGGCGTCTCAAATGCGCGCAGTATTGCCTATGGGTGTGCCCGCGTCTTTCACGCCTGTGGCGCTGAACTGGCGCTCACCTACGGGCATCCCCGCAGCGCGGAATTTGTGCGGCCCCTGGCCGAAGAACTGGAATGTTCAATCGTTGCGCCCTGCAACGTGGAGTACTCCGAGCAGATTGATGCGCTGTTTGCGCAGATTGGCGCGCAGTGGGGGCGGCTGGACTTCCTGCTGCACGCGATTGCCTTTGTGCCGCGGGAGGATCTCTGCAACCAGGTGCTCAACTGCTCCCCGGAAGGCTTTGCGCGCGCGATGCATATCTCCTGCTACTCCTTCATTCACATGGCCCGGCTGGCTGTGCCGCTGATGCGCGATGGCGGATGTCTGCTGACCGTCTCGCACTACGGGGCAGAAAAGTTTATCGAACATTATAATATCATGGGGCCGATCAAAGCGGCCCTGGAGAGTGTGGTGCGCTACCTCACGGTGGAGCTTGGTTCTACCGGCATCCGCGCGCATGTGCTCTCCCCCGGCCCGCTGAGCACCCGCTCGGGCAACGGTATTGCCCACTTTGATGATGTGATCCGGAGCGCCGTTGAGCGCGCCCCACAGCATCATGGCGTTTCGACCGAGGATATTGGCGCAATGGCCGCCTTCCTGGTCAGCGATGCCGCCCGCTGGGTGACTGGAAATACGGCGTACGTGGACGCAGGCTACCACGTTATGGGCTGAGAGGAATTACTCATGGATTACATTGAGAATCGCACCTTTGACGAGATCAATATTGGTGATACGGCGAAACTACAACGGACGCTGACCCGGAAGGATATTGACCTCTTTGCCGTCATGTCGGGTGATGTCAACCCCGCCCATGTGGACGAAGAGTATGCCCGGAGCGATATTTTCCACGAGATTATTGCTCACGGTATGTGGGGTGGGGCGCTGATCTCCACTCTGCTCGGTACCAAACTGCCCGGACCCGGCACGATCTACCTGGGGCAGACCCTGCGCTTCCGGCGGCCGGTCTCACCCGGCGATACGATTACCGTTTCGGTTACGGCGCAGGAGAAAAACGCCGAGAAGAACCGCATCACCTTTGACTGCCGCTGTATGAACCAGCATGGCGACCTGGTCATCAGCGGGAGCGCCGAGGTTGTCGCCCCGACCGAGAAGGTCAAGCGCCCGCGCATCATTCTGCCGGAAGTGCGCTTCCATAGCAATGGTGAGCGCCTGCGACACCTGATCGCCATGGCCGAGGGGCTGGAGCCGGTACGCGCGGCGGTAGTCTACCCGGTGGGGCCGCACTCGCTGCTCGGTGCAATCGACGCGGCCCAGGCCAACCTGATCCGGCCGGTGTTGCTCGGTCCCGCCGACCGGATTCGCGCCGTCGCCGACGCGGAAGGGCTGGATCTGTCGCCCTACCCGCTGCTCGACATCGAGCAGAGCCAGGATGCGGCCGCCCGGGCGGTCGCCATGGCCCGCGCGGGCGAGGTGGGCATGCTGGTGTCGGGCACGCTCCCCCCGGAAGAAGTTATGCTGGAGGCGATGTCCCACGCACACGGCCTCGGCACCGAGCGCCGCATGAGCCATGTCTTTGCGCTGGATGTGCCGACCTACCCGCGCCTGCTGCTGATTACCGATGCCGGGGTCAATATCTACCCGAATCTAGAGATCAAGCGCGACATTGTGCAAAATGCGATTGACCTGGCACACGTCCTGGGCATAGACATGCCGAAAGTGGCGATCCTCTCGGCAGTGGAGACGATCAAACCGCGCATTCACTCGACGATGGAGGCAGCCGCGCTCTGCAAGATGGTTGACCGCAAACAGATCACCGGCGGCCTTGTCGATGGACCGCTGGGGTTTGATAGCGCGGTCTCGAAGGATGCCGCCGATATCAAGGGTATTGTCTCCGACGTAGCGGGGGAGGCCGATATTCTGATGGTCCCCGATCTGGAGTCGGGCACGATGCTGGTCAAGCAGCAGCAGCATCTCGCCGACGCCTACTCCGCCGGGGTGGTGATGGGCGCGCGGGTACCGATTGCCCTGACCAGCCGTTCGGAGCATCCGCTGGGCCTGATGGCCTCCTGCGCCATGGCGCTGCTGGTGGCCCACCGACACACCCCCCAGATCGACAACGCAGAACCGGCCCTGGTCGCCATGCCCCGCGCAACCCACAATGGCATCGCGGAACCGGCATCCTGATCGGGATCGTGTGGAGTGTAGCAATAATGCTGCCTGATGCAGGTTGAAACATTCATCCAGGCAGCAGAGAGCTGACAGGTCTGCGTAGACCTGTCAGCTCTCTGCATATTCAGGTATTATCGCCTCGCAGGAGTCCCGGCTTCAGCCGGTCCAGGCTTTCCCGGTAGTATGCCACAGCCCCGGCAGGCATCCCACCGGCTAACGAACGTTGAGATTTTAATCCGGATACCATTACGGTAGGTGCGGCTTGCAGCCGCACGGCGCTATGTGCGGCTTGCAGCCGCACCTACGCCTGACGTTCCATACCTACATTTTTTCAATCTTCATCAGCCGATCCAGGCTTTCCCGGCAGTATGCCACAGCCCCGGCAGGCATCCCACCGGCTGAAGCCGGGATTCCAGTGAATTACACGAGTTACGCGGTGGGCGTTCAAACTGGGCGTTTGACCAGCGGGAAGCCGGCCTCGCCTGCGGCAGCATGGTACCTTTTCTCACTTTTTTGGAAAAATTGTGCTCTCTGAGCACAATTTTTCCAAAAAAGGATGTCATGTTTCACCCTGCCGGAGGCGAAATCCTTGCACACACGGAGGACCGCGTAAGTCGTGTAAATTACACGAGTTACGCGGTGGGCGTTCAAACTGGGCGTTTGACCAGCGGGAAGCCGGCCTCGCCTGCGGCAGCATGGTACTTTTTCGATCTTTTTGGAAAAAAAGTGGCGCTCCGAGCCACTTTTTTTCCAAAAAGGATGGTCGGTTCCGCCCTGCCGGAGGCGAAATTTCCTTTTGGTTCGTGACCG
>DAOTUI010000012.1:0-9547 GCA_034437035.1 Chloroflexaceae bacterium | reverse complement strand
TTAGGGCACTAAATGGAATTTTCATCCCACTTGAGCCTGAAAAACCGACAAAATTTGAGGCGCTCTCCCCACTTTGACGTACACGTTTCCGTAATGTGTAAAACATTTCTGCAATTTTTATCGCCATGTGGGGCGAGATGCTTCCCAAGTAACCGTTTTTGACCGGCTAATGGGGAATTTTTACGAACTCCTTCCGAAAATAAGCGAACGGAGAGCCACATGTTCCCGAAAAAGAATGTCCCATTCCACCCTGCCGGAGGCGCATCGGGCCCAGTTGTCCCGGCAGACGCCTGGGTTTGGAACCGACCGCGTAACTCCTGTAAATGATACAATCTACCGTAGCATGCGGTTATTTCGTAAAAATCATCGTTCATAATCGATGCTCCCGGAATGCCCATAATACCATAACCTGGTTTGCACCATCAGCGTGGGTTGGTGTGTTCCAGGATCGGATCGAAGGACAGCACCATGAACAACCCATCCGGGGTAGATCCAGACCTCGCTACCTATCTTGCCGGTCCGGACAGAACCAGCGATGCCAGACAGGTTCGTGCTGCGCTGGACGCGGCAGTGACAACTAATGCACGCCCAATGTCGCTGGGCCTGGGCCTGCTCTATGTGCTGCTGACCGGCATGCACGCCCTGCTGCAACCATCGCCGGTGCGTACACCGATGCTTGTCATCGCCCTCGGTTCGTCCCTGGGATTGTTGAGCCTGCATCTCTTCCTGCGCCGCCGGCCTATCGTGCCGCGCTGGGGCAACTGGATCGGCGCGAGTATGGTGCTTGTTGTGCTGTTGAACAGTCTGGCCCATCTTGCACTTGCAGAAAATATAAAACTGACCTCCAATATTTCGATCTTGCTAATCGGGATTGGTGCCTACTTTCTGCGCCGGCGCTGGTTTATCGGCCTCAGTGCTATGACGCTAACCGGATGGTGGCTGGTGATCATGGGGCTTCCGCCTCAGGAAGATCCGGTCCACTACATCGTCTGGCAGGTCGAGTCGGTCCTGGTGGCAACGGTGCTTTTCATGACCCGTTCACACCTGCTCAGGCGTCTGGCCCGGCTGCATCTGCAGGATGAGCGCCAGAAGGCGGAACTGGCGGAAGCAACCCGTGTTGCCGAGCAGAACCGCGAAGCCGCCGAGGTAGCCAGTCGCGCCAAGAGCGCCTTTCTGGCAAATATGAGCCACGAGATGCGCACGCCGCTCACAGCTATTCTCGGCTACAACGACCTGCTGCAACTCCAACTCCAGGACAATCCGCAGTTGGTCAGCGATGTGCAACAGATCCGTCAGGCCGGTATGCATCTCCTGGCTCTGATTGACGATGTGCTGGATCTCTCAAAGATCGAAGCCGGACGGATCACGCTGCACCTGGAAACCTTCTCCATCCACAAGCTGATCGACGAGATTGTCACAACCAGCCGGCCATTGATTATGCAAAACGACAATACGCTCCAGGTCCAGATTGATCAGGCCGTAACACTAATTCACGCCGACCGCACCCGGCTCCAGCAGATCTTGCTCAATCTGATCAATAACGCCGCCAAGTTTACCGAACAGGGAACGATTACGCTCCGCGTCTGGATGGAGCCGTCGGTCCCGGGCGCAAACGGCCATGGCGCACAGGACGAACCGGCATTTATCGTGTTTCAGGTATGCGATACCGGCATTGGCGTCGACCCGGAGCAGGTGGAGCGGTTATTTGTTGCATTTCAGCAGGGAGATGCAGCGCATACGCATCAGTATGGCGGGGCCGGACTGGGACTGGCGCTTAGCCGGCGGCTCTGCCGACTGATGGGCGGCGACATCACCGGAACGGGGGAGCCGGGACGCGGTGCAACTTTTACCGTACGCATCCCAGTACAAGTTACCTCCTCCCAGGTAGACCGGCCACGGCCTGCGCCGGAGTAATCTGTTGATTGGCAGTATTGGTAGGTGGAACAGACCATGCTTTGTTCCGCCCCTTACGCACTTCAGGCAAAAGAGGCGCAACAAAGTATGCCGATGGCTACGTTTCATCGGACATAAATTACAGGAGTTACGCGGTGGGCGTTTGGACCACGAAAAACACGACATGCGCGAACACCGCGAAACGGCCAATGC
The DNA here is from genome assembly GCA_034437035.1 of Chloroflexaceae bacterium. Taxonomy (GTDB): domain Bacteria; phylum Chloroflexota; class Chloroflexia; order Chloroflexales; family Chloroflexaceae; genus CAKZQX01. Next base: position 7,441 of record DAOTUI010000012.1, on the reverse strand, counting down.
TGCCATGGCTCAGGCGATCCCGCGTTTGGCGGGTGATATCGCCGTCGGCAGGGCAGAAGAACCCGGTTCTTTTCCCAAAAAAATTCACTTTGTGGATTTTTTTGGGAAAAGAAAAAGAATGTACCATGCTGCCGCAGGCGAGTCGGGCCGGTTATCCCGATAAACGCCTGGTTTGGAACCGACCGCGTAACTCCTGTAACTTACAGGAGTTACACGGTGGGCATTCAAACGGGACATTTCGCCCGATGGAAGCCAGATTCGCCTGCGGCAGCATGGTACGTTTTTATCTTTTTCACAACCATGTTGCACTGTGTGCAACATGGTTGTGAAAAAGAATGGAATCTTCCGCCCTGCCGCAGGCGAGTCGGGCCGGTTATCCCGATAAACGCCTGGTTTGGAACCGACCGCGTAAGTCCTATAAGTTACGCGGTCGTTGACTCGGCAGGGGATTCTGCGCTGCCGCAGGCGAAGCCGGCGTTCGTGGTTCGCACCGGATCGAAACAGACTGCACCGCGTACGTCGTATCATTTGATCAGGATGTTCGGTCTGGATGTTCACTGCGTACGTCTATGCAGATCAGATTACACATGAAGCGCTGCGGCAATGCCTGCCTGCAAGCTGCCATGGGTAATGATACCGTCCAGTTCAACCCCCAGATGCACCAGCGTCTGAGCAATCTGCGGCTGAATGCCGGTCAGCATGACCTGCGCCCCCAGGAGTTTTACTGCCTGCGCAACCTGCACCAGCGCCTTGGCGACCTGGGTATCTACCACCTGCACACCTGTGATGTCTAGAATGACCAGTTCGGCCTGGTGCTGCGCCACACCTGTCAGCAACCCCTCCATTACCATCTGGGCCCGCCCGCTATCAATTGTGCCAATCAGCGGCATAATAACCACGTCGTCTGTAATTGGGATGAGCGGTGTAGACAACTCGCGCAGCGCGTCGCGCTGAATATCAATAACCTGCTGCGTTAGCCTGATACGTTCTTCCTCGCCCTGCTTCTGGGCAGTCAGGTCACGAAAGAATGATGCCACCAGTGGCGGTACTCCTTCACCCCGGAACAGCGTATGCGCGCTGAAATAGATTGGGAAGGTCGATCCGTCTTTACGCTTACAGTGTAGCTCGCCCTGCGAGGTGCCCGATTCGATGCATCGCCGAAAGTGTCCATTTACTTGCTCCGGTGGTTCCGCGAAGACGGCCGGAACGGGCATACCAATGATTTCATCAGCAGTGTAGCCCAGCATGCGGCACAACGCCGGATTGGCATAATCCAGCGCACCAGTGTCGGCGGGGGCGGTTGCCAACAATTCCGGGGTAGTATTCAGAATATCACGGAAGCGGAGCAGTTCGCCCTCGGTAATTTTTTTCCCGGTGATGTCGAAAAACATCGTCACAAACTCACCACGGCGTGGACTGGTGACGCGAATATCAAACACCTGGGCTCCAAATGTCGTCTGGAACTGTTCAGGAGTCCCGGTGTGCGCTACTCCGGCATAGATATCAAGGAATGGAGCCGACTCGGTACCGTATGCCTCCGTTGCAACCTTGCCAAGGATTGCCGCTCGTGGGATCTGGAGCATGCGCTCGAACGCCGGATTGACATCCAGGATACGATAGTTACACGCCTGGCCTTCGGTATCATACACGACTTCATGGAATACTGTACCTTCCACCATGTTCTGGAAGAGCAAGTTATAGCGTTCTGGCGTATCTTGCGAGGGCTGGTTTTGTTGGTCGCGTTCGCTAGTGAGCGCTGCCACTTGCTCACGCAACCGCTGGTTCTCTTGCTGTAATGCCTCGATCGACTGATCACTGGTTGTCATTGCTGTCTCCTTCGTCCGTTAACTCCATTGAAATAAAACCCGTGTGCTCCTACGGCAACATGACATGATCTCATTATAAGCGGATAGTGCAAGTTTTGTCACGTATTTTTTACAGATCAGTCAGGTGGATTTATATCTATCAAATATAAAGCCCCGGGTATAAATACAGACGCACATAAATTCTCAGAATTGTGACGAAGAGAAAAGCAATAGTATGCTAGTATCAGATAGTCGCAGATCAAGCAGGGAATTGGGATTGTGTCGGGTGGGTTCCGGGGAATAAAACGAAGAATATGGCGTGTATCACCCGTAGTAGTTTTTGGTAAGTATGACCGCTTTTAATGTGCTTTTTTCTTTAGCCTTAATTTCCAGCATAATATCGAGATCCAGGCTGTGTACCTCCTTCAGGAATGCGCGAAAATGCTCAGGATGGATGGTAGCGGCATGCGTGCCGGTGCATTTCCCCGTCTGTTGTGAGCTATAATCAACCTTGACAACGGCTGCCGGTGATGCTATTATTATGATAAACATAGAATCATTCTAAAGATTTATGATGGAACAACCATACCAGACAAAGATCACATACCTGTTAAACCAGCTTGAGGCCGCCGGGAAGCGCTCCACGCCCCAGCGCTACGCCGTCTGCCAGGCGCTGGTCGAGCACGGCGAACATCCGACCGTGGCCGAGGTGTTTGAGCGGGTGCGCGGCACCTTTCCCATGATCAGCCAGGCAACGGTCTATAATACCATTGATACGCTCACCGAGTTGGGCCTGATCCACAAGCTGGAGATTGCCAACGATGAGCATACCCACTATGACCTGGATCTGACGCCCCACATCAATATGGTCTGTCCCCGCTGTGGGCGGATCACCGATGTTCATAACGAAACCGTTGACACCCTGCTGGGCGAGGTGCAACAAAGCTCCGGGCATCGGCTCTGCCGACCCTTTGCCCTGGTGCTGTATGGCGTCTGCCCGGAGTGCCAGGTGCATTGTGATGGTCTCTGCGTCGATAGCGGGAGTATCGCTGATTGCCCGCATATGCATGCCCGCATGAGTCATCATCATCCGGTAGAGCATACGCATGGGCCGCGCCGGCGGCGGCGGCGACGACAGCATGAAGAGTAACCGGGTGGTACGGCGGATAGGTGTTCCGCCGTACCGCCGCAGGTTTGGGGAAGCCCTCAAATTTTTTTAGGCGATGTTTAGAATCATTCTTAATAGATATTCATTACAGAAATATACAAGATTGAATGAACGAAATAAGTATCTGCTCAAGCAGAAAGGAACAACTACATGACAACTCATATAGCCCGACCTACGATGAACCGGAAGCAACTACTCACCCAGATACGCGCCCAACCCGGTGTGATTACCGCCAGTTACGATGAGGCGCAGCAGCGCTTGCACCTGAGCTACGATCCGGATCAGGCCGATGTGCGTGCGCTTGAGAAGCTGGCGCGCAGTCAGGGCGCAATCCTACAGGCGCAGCCTGCAGTTGTCCCCACCGATACGGCCACCACCGAAGAAGATGAAGAACTGGCGACACTGCCGATCCGCCTGACCGTTCTGACATTGGTTAGCCTGATTGTGGGCTGGCTGCTCGAAGATCTGACTTCCCTGCCGCCGGCGGTGCCCTGGACGCTCTATGCGCTGGCCTACCTTGCCGGCGGCTTCTACAGTGTGCAGGATGCCTGGGACTCGCTGAAAGCGCGCCAGTTTGATGTGAACTTCCTGATGATTATCGCCGCGCTGGGGGCTGCGCTGATTGGGCAGCCGCGTGAGGGTGCGGTGTTGATGTTTCTCTTCTCGCTCTCCAACACCCTGGAAACCTACGCCATGGGCCGTACCCATGCCAGCATTCGCGCCCTGCTGGAGATGGCCCCGACAACCGCGCGGGTGCTGCGCCGCCAGAATGGAACCGTCGCCGAGGTGGAGGTACCGATTGAGCAGGTCGGCGTAAACGAAGTCGTGATTGTACGCCCCGGTGAAAAAATCCCTACCGACGGTGTCATTCTGAAAGGTGCCTCGGCCGTGGACGAAGCCAGCATCACGGGTGAGTCAGTGCCCGCCGAGAAGCAACCCGGTGCGCAGGTCTTTGGTGGCACGCTCAATGGGCAGGGTGCGCTGGAAGTGAAAGTGACAACGCCGGTGCAGGACTCGACGCTGGCGCGGATTGTGAACATTGTGCGCGAGGCACGCGAGCAGAAGGCCCAGAGTCAGGACTTTACCGATCGGGTGATCGGTCAGTATTACGCCTATGCGGTCGTCGGGATTACGCTGCTGGCAATGATCATTCCGCTGCTCTTCCTGGGATGGGGTGTTAACGAGACGCTCTACCGGGCGATGACACTGATGGTGGTTGCTTCGCCCTGTGCGCTGGTGATTTCGATCCCGGCGGCACTGCTCTCGGCGCTGGCAAGCTCGGCACGCGGTGGCGTGTTGTTCAAGGGCGGGGCTAGCCTGGAGGCCGCCACGCGGGTGCGGGTTGTGGCCTTCGACAAGACCGGCACGCTGACGACGGGGCGTCCCGGTGTGGTGGCGATCCTGCCGATTGACGCAGCGGCAATCCCTGACAACCTGCCGCATACCCAGGAGGATCTGCCCCTACCGGCAGACGATCAGCCTGGTCTTTTGAGTACCCCGCAGGTGCGCCTGCTTGCCGCCGCCGCCGCAATTGAACACTTCTCGGAGCATCCGCTGGCCCGGGCGATTGTGCGCGGAGCCGAGGAGCGCGGGATCGCCCTGCCGGAGGCCGACGGCTTTGCGGCGCTGACCGGCGCAGGCGCGCGGGCGCAGGTGGCGGGTATGCCGCTACGCATCGGGCGGCCGGATCTCTTCCAGCCACTCCCGCCGGAGGTGGCGCAGGAAGTTGAAGCGCAGGCGCGGCAGGGTCGCACCGTGGTGATCCTGGGGGATGCGCGGCCCTGGGGCATGATTGCCATCGCCGACACCGTACGCGCCGAGTCGATCAATGTGGTCGCGCAACTCAAGGCGGCAGGCATTGAGCGGGTCGTACTGCTGACCGGCGATAACCGGTATGTCGCCGAGAATCTGGCACAACAACTGGGGGTTGACGAGGTGCGCGCCGATCTGCTGCCGGAGCAGAAAGTTGAGGCGGTCCGCGAAATCCAGGCGCAGTATGGTCCGGTGGCAATGATTGGCGACGGCATCAATGATGCGCCCGCGCTGGCAACGGCGACGCTGGGCGTGGCGATGGGCGCGGCCGGCACCGATGTGGCCCTGGAGAGCGCCGATGTGCTGCTGATGAGCGATGATCTGAGCCGCCTGCCGGGGATGCTACGGCTGGCGCGCAACGCCCGCCGCATCGTCCGCCAGAACCTGATCTTCGCGGGGAGCGTGATGATCATTATGATGTTGCTGGCAATCGGTGGTATCGTCTCGCTGCCGTTTGGCGTCGTGGCGCATGAGGGCGGCACGCTGCTGGTGGTGGCGAATGGGCTGCGGTTGCTGCTGCCACAGCGCTGAAGATGAGTTTGCCGAATAAGCTTGACTGATGCATATCCAAGCCCCTGCTGCGAAGATTTTTCGTGGCAGGGGTTCGTTTTAACACAGGTTGCTTTTTCTGCCTGGTGCGGTATAATGCCCTCCTCACACGGGAGTATCCTGCCATAAATCCACAACTCAGGCCGACATGCCCCCATGTGCGCCGGTTTACACACGGATGTTATCGAAGGTAAACAATGATTTTATCCGACAAGCATATACGCGAAGCAATTACGCAGAAGAAAATCAGGATTGAGCCCGCGATTAACTATGAAACACAGCTTGGTGCATGTTCAATTGATTTTCGCCTGGGCAATGATTTTCGTATTTTTGACTACAGTCGCCATCCATATATCGATCTGCGCACCGATAAGCCAATCGCGGAGTATATGCGTGAGGTCGTTATCGAAGACCAGCAACCGTTTATTATTCAGCCGCGCGGGTTTGTGTTGACCTCAACGTTGGAGTGGGTGGAACTGGGTGATGATCTGGCCGCCCGCCTGGAGGGGCGCAGCAGTCTGGGGCGGCTGGGCATTATTGTGCATAGCACCGCCGCCCTGTTTGAGCCGGGTTGGTCGGGCAATATTGTGATCGAACTGGGCAACCTGGGCGTTATGCCGGTGGCGCTCTATCCGGGGATGCGTATCTGTAGCCTGACGTTTGAACAGGTTTCGAGTCCGGTTGATGTGCCCTATTACAAAAAGCCGGGGAATAAATATGCGGGGCAGCGTGGCGCTGTTGCCAGCCGTATTTTTAAAGATAAAGATTTGTAGGGTTCAGGGGGATGTATGGTCAGCCGCTCACCGATTACGCCGCCGCCGTTTTACCCGCGCGATCTGATTCTTGGTCATGGTCATGGGGTAGGGTTGTGTACCCTCTGGACACCGAAGAGTAAATATCTGGCGCAGCAAGCGCATGTTGAAATTATTGGTAATCTCTACAGCCGCTTTGGTATTGGCATCCTGATCCGTAATGTCCTGGCAACGCCGTCGATCCACACGCTGGTGATTACTGGCGTGGATAATCCTGAACCCAGCCGGCGCCAGGCCGCCGTTCTGCTCCAGCGCGCTTTCGATCCGGCGGAGTTGTTTCTAGAGCCGTGGCATGTTGATGCGTTTTATCGTCGTGTCCTCCTGCACGATGCCCGCGCTATTTCTGTCAAACAGCAGGCGGAGTTAGCGCATTTTATTCAATCGCTGCCGCAGCCCGCTGCGGATTGGCATGAACCACTGGTGATCCCGCTGCCGGAAGTCACACAAACCGTTTACCCCACCGCGCGCAGCGGGCATCGCTGCCGCACCCTCTCGATCAAAGATGCGCACTATGCGATCCTCAATGAGATCCGGCGGTTTGGCGAAACCACGCAACCCGATAATGAGGGCCATCAGCGGCAGGAACTCTGGCAGGTGACGGTCTGCCTGCCCCCGGAATGCACGCTGGACACCGTTCCGCTCTATGAGATCGACGAAATCAGACGCTATGGTGAGTCGCTCTGGCGGGGTGATGAGCCGGAGGAACTGACCTACCGCTATGGGCATACGCTGCGCCGGCGCTACGGCGATCAGGTGCAGGTTGCCATTGATACCTTTCGCAAGAAACCGGAGACATTTCGCACGGTCCTGACGCTCTGGGAGCCGCTCCACTCGATGCAGCGCGACGACGAACCCTGCCTGACGACCGTGCATCCGCGCATCCGCAATGGCATCCTGGACATGTATGCCTACATCCGCACCAATGAGATGTTTCGCGCCTGGCCCAAAAATGCCGCCGGGTTACGCTACTTCCAGGAGCGCCTCGCCGCCGAACTGGATGTCACGCTGGGGGAGTTGACCATCACCAGCGGCAGCGCCCACATTTATGATTATGACTGGTCCACGGTCGATAGTTATCTCCGCACCACCAAAGCGCCGGGGCTGGTCTTTGATCCCAAGGGCGACTGGCGCTTTACCCGCGAGGGCGATCTGTTTGTTGCGGAACACTACTTTAATGGGCAGTTACTCCAGAACTTCCGCGAGCCGAGCATCGAACGCCTGGAGAAGCGCATTCTGCCCTTCATTTATGATGTCTCGCACGCGCTGTATGTCGGGCGGGAGTTGGGGAAGCTGCA
>DAOTUI010000011.1:0-9702 GCA_034437035.1 Chloroflexaceae bacterium | reverse complement strand
TTTTTCAGGAAATGTGGCACATTGTGCCACATTTCCTGAAAAAGATACAAACGTACCATGCTGCCGCAGGCGAAAACGGCCTTTGTAGGCGTACATGCCTGATTTGTACGCCCACTGCGTAAGTCCTGTAATTAACCGGATATCGCTGGACAGGCGTCCCGGCTTCAGTCGGACCAGGTAGGGGTTCCACATCCCAACAGGATGCGGACGCGCAGAAGCGCGTCCCTACCGAAACCTGTTCCACCTGAGCGACGGCATCCAATTCGGCTAAAACCGGGCCTCCAGGACAGTCCATGTCCGGACTATTTTTTCAAACTTCATTCGTATCGGCATTGCCGAATCAAGTCGAAACAGAGTCACTGTTTCTCAAGCTATTAACTAAAAATTGCAAGAACTGTGCCGGCAGTGCTGGTTGCATCTACCGCAACCCCAGCGTTTCATCCAGGCCAAACATCAGGTTCATATTTTGTATGGCCTGCCCGGAGGCACCCTTGATCAAATTATCCTCCACCGCGACGATGATGTAGCGACCGGCCGCAATATCAACCGCCTGAAGCCCCAGCACACAACGGTTAGTGTGGACCGCATGGCGCAGTTCGGGCAGTCGGCCGGGGGGCAGCAACTGCACAAACGGCTCATCGGCAAAGATGCCGTACGCCTCCCGGACGATATCCGGGTCGGTGCCGGGTGTCACCGTGACATAGATGGTCGAGAGAATGCCCCGGAAGACCGGCAGCAGATGCGGTGAGAAGATGACATGCAGGCCGGTCTCCTGTTCCATCTCGGCAATGTGGCGGTGGCTATGGCCAATGTTGTAGGCGCTAAAGTTCTCGTGCGCTTCGCCAAAGTGGGTCTTGAGCGCGAGCGAGCGGCCTGCGCCCGACACCCCCGATTTGCTATCGGCAATGACCGTCTGGTCGGCCGGCAGCCCGGCGCGCACCAGCGGATGCAACGCCAGGATCACGCTGGTCGGGTAACAGCCCGGGTTGGCAACCAGTTGAGCCGCGCAGATGGCATCGCGGTAGCATTCGGGCAACCCATAGACCGCCTCAGCCAGCAGTTCCGGCGCGGGATGCGGCTTGCCATACCAGCGGGCATATTCCTCGGCGCGGCGCAGGCGAAAATCGGCGCTCAGGTCGATCACCCGCGTGCCCGCCTCCAACGCCTGCTGCACCGTAGGCGCGGTAGTACCGTGGGGCAGGCAACAGAAGACCACATCCGTCGCGGCCGGGTCGGCCTCCTCGGCGCTGATCAGCGGCAGATCTAGCGTCGTCGGGAAGACATCCGCCAGGTTTTTCCCGGCGGCTGACCGGGCCGTGGCAAAGACAATCCGGGCCTGCGGATGGCGCTGCAGCAGATTGATCAGCTCAAAGCCCGTGTACCCCGTCGCCCCGTAAATGCCAATCCGAACCATTGCGGTGATCCTTTCTTCTGCAAGAGCATATCGAGTATTACCGGCGCTTAATCCCAATATCTTTCAAATAACAGAACTTACGCGGTGCGCGTTCAAACGGACCGTTTGCTCTCGATAACAGCGTATTTCGCCTGCGGCAGCATGGTACGTTTGATCTTTTTCCACAAAAATTTTGCATATAGTGCAAATTTTTTGTGAAAAAAGGATGGGTTCTTCCGCCCTGCCGGAGGCGCATCGGGCCGTTCGTCCAGGTGAACACCTGGTTTGGAACCGACCGCGTAACTCCTGTCAAATAACAGGAGTTACGCGGTGCGCATTCAAACGGACCGTTTGCTCTCGATAACGGCGTATTTCGCCTGCGGCAGCATGGTACGTTTTTGTCTTTTTCCGGAACATGTGGCTCGGAGAGCCACATGTTCCGGAAAAAGAATGTTCCATTCCGCCCTGCCGGAGGCGCATCGGGCCAGTTGTCCAGGTGAACACCTGGTTTGGAACCGACTGCGTAACTCCTGTCAGATAACACGACGTACGCGGTGCAGCCGGTGTTTGGGCCTGGTGCCGGACCCGAACGCCGGCTTCGCCTGCGGCAGCATAGTACATTATGTAGCTTTTTGCTAAAAATGTTGCACAACGTGCAACATTTTTAGCAAAAAGCTGGTATCTTCCGCCCTGCCGGAGGCGCAACCAGTTTCCCAAGGAGTGACCGCGTAACGCGTGTCAAATAACGCACGCTACACGGTGGACGTACAAATCAGACAGGTACTCCCACAAAGGCAGTCTTCGCCTACGGCAGCATGGTACTGTGCTTAATCCTTCCCACCCCGGCCGCGAAACACAATCGCAATCGGCGTCCCGCCAAAGCCATAGCGCTCACGGATGCGGTTCTCCAGGTAGCGCCCGTAGGACCAGTGAATCAGATCTTTGTCATTGGTGAAGAAGAGAAAGACCGGCGGGTTAACCTGCGGCTGCGTCGCAAAGTAGATCCGCAGATGTGCGCCTTTCTTCGTCGCCATGGGCGGCTGCTTATTGACTGCATCGCGCAACATCTCGTTGAGATTGCTGGTAGGGATACGCTTGTGCCGCTCTTCGACAATCTCCAGCGCCAGCGGCAGCACGCGATTCAGGCGCTGGCCGGTCAGGGCCGAAATAAACAGCAGCGGCGCATAGTCAATAAACTTAAACGCCTCCTGCACCTTCTGCGTAAAGGCATTAAATGTATCATTATCCTTCTCGATCAGATCCCACTTGTTGATCAGCAGCGCCACGCCCTTCTTCGCCTCCAGGATCATCCCGGCGATATGCGTATCCTGGGCAGTGACACCCTCCTCGGCATCGATCAGCAGCAGCGCCACATCACAGCGCTCGATTGCCCGGAGCGTGCGGATCACGCTATACTTCTCAACACCGCGCTGGATGCGACCGGCCCGCCGGACCCCCGCCGTATCGATCAGCGTTATCGGCGTCTCCTCGTAGAGCAACTCGGTGTCGATGGAGTCGCGGGTGGTACCGGGCACCACACTGACCACACTCCGCTCCTGGCCCAGCAGCTTGTTGAGCAGACTCGACTTGCCCACATTGGGCCGGCCCACAATGGCGATGCGAATTTGATCCGTTTCATCCTCTTCCGATTCGGGCGGCGGCAGCATCTCGACTACCCGATCCAGCACATCGCCCGTACCCAGACCATGGTAGGCGCTCATCGGGATGGGCTCGCCCAAGTTCAGTTCATAAAACTCCACGGCATTCAGTTGCCGCTCTTTGCTGTCGGCCTTGTTTGCGGCCAGGATCACCGGCTTGTTCGTGGTACGCAGCACCTCGGCCACATCGCTGTCGGCGGCAGTCAGGCCATCGCGCGTATCGACCATAAACACAATCACGTCGGCTTCGTCAATCGCCAGTTGCGCCTGCTCACGGATGCGCTGGGCAATCTCGCGCTGCGGCAGGTCAACCGCCGCTTCGATCAGCAGCAGTCCGGCGGTATCGATCACAGTAAACTCGCGCCCGTTCCAGTCACTGGTACCATACAGCCGGTCGCGCGTTGTATTGGGAATATCCTCGATAATTGATCGGCGCTCACCGATCAGTCGATTAAACATGGTGGATTTGCCGACATTGGGCCGGCCCACCAGGGCAACAATTGGTTTTGGCATAATCTGTTTGACCTCTTCTGAAAAATCTCGATAAATCATACCATTAATAGCAGAGTCGTGGAAATCAGTCTCATGTTATAGGGACGCGTTTCTGCGCGTCCGCTACTAGCGGAGTCGTGGAAGGCGGCACCTTGTTGTAGGGACCAGTTCTTTTTCACAAAAAAATTCACAACGTGATTTTTTTGTGAAAAAGAACAAAACGTACCATGCTGCCGCAGGCGAATCAGGATTTCATTGGGTGAAACGTCTGGTTTGCGTGTCAACTGCGTAAGTTGTGGAACAATCACAACCCGAGCAGGCAAAGTTGCGGTAGCATGACGCGACGATATAATCGTGCAACTGATTAAAACGTGCAGTCTGTTCCGATGAAAGGAGTTGATCATGCGTTCCTCCAGTCATTTCGGGGATCGACGTTGTCGGCAATGCCGGCTAATTGGGCTTTTGCTGATTGGCCTGGCCGGGAGTATGCTACCGGCGCGGGTGGCGCAGGCCGCTACATTTACCGTAACCAAAACGGCGGACAGTAACGATGGCGCATGCGATACCGACTGCTCACTCCGGGAAGCCATCATCGCGGCCAATACCACCCCCGGCGCCGATACGATTATCCTTCCGGCGGGGAGCTACACGCTGACAATCGGCGGGGATAACGAGGACAGTGGCGCGACGGGTGATCTGGATATCACCGACAGCGTGACGATGACCGGGGCCGGCGCAACCAGCACGATTATTGATGCGAATGTACTGGATCGGGTATTTGATCTGACCGGCTCCGGTCCACCGGATACCACGGTGGAAATCAGCGGCGTCACCCTGCAGAATGGCAGCATTGCCGATTCGGGCGGTGGCCTGCTGCTGCGGGCCGGTAATGCACTGACATTAACAAACAGTATTGTGCAGGATAATACCTCAAGCGGTGGGGATGGCGGCGGCGGTGTTTATGTACAGGGCTCAAGTTCCCTGTCGCTGGTCAACAGCGCGGTTATCAGCAACAACTCGGTCGTTCGGGGCGGCGGTATTGTGAACAACAATGTGCTGACGGCGGTAAACAGCACCATTAGCGACAATACAACGGTGGGCACCGGCGGGGGTATTTTCAGCAACAACACCTCCAGCCTGAACAATGTCACTATCGCCAACAATCGTGCCGACAATGGCGGTGGGATCAGCGTGGCTCCCAGTACTGCGCTGACGCTGACAAATACGCTGTTTGCCGGAAATACCAATGGCAGCATGCAACCATCCGACTGTCAGGGAAGCTTGACTTCGCAGGGTTACAACCTGATTCAGAGCAGCAGCAGTTGTACATTCACCCCCGCAACCGGCGACCTGATCGATCAAGATCCGCAGCTTGGCTCGCTCCAGAATAACGGTGGACCCACGCCAACCCACGCCCTGCTGTCGGGCAGTCCGGCAATTGATGCCGGGAGTCCGGCAGTTCCTGGTAGTGGTGGCACGGCCTGCGCCGCCACGGATCAGCGCGGCGTTACGCGGCCCCAGGACGGCACCGTGAACGGTACGGCGGTGTGCGATATCGGAGCGTATGAACGGGAGCCCTGGCAGCTCTACCTGCCCCTGCTGGCCCGCTAACCCGGCCTTCAGGTAATCATTTTACAGAAGTTACGCAGTGAGCATACAAACCGGGCATTTCACCAGATGGACGCCGGATTCGCCTGCGGCAGCATGGTGCTTTTTCGATCTTTTTGGAAAAAAAGTGGCGCTCCGAGCCACTTTTTTTCCAAAAAGGATGGTCGGTTCCGCCCTGCCGGAGGCGAAATTTCCTTTCGGGTTCGTGACCGCGTAACTCCTGTCATTTTACAGAAGTTACGCAGTGAGCATACAAACCGGGCATTTCACCAGATGGACGTCGGATTCGCCTGCGGCAGCATGATACTTGTTTTCTTTTTCACAAAAATGTCGCCCTATGTGCAACATTTTTGTAAAAAAGAAATAGGATCTTCCGCCCTGCCGAAGGCGATATTCCCCACCAAGCCCGGAATCGCCTGATGCATGTCAGCATTGGCAGTTTCGCGGTTTTCGCTCATTTCGTGTTTTTCGTGGTCCAAACTCCCACCGCGTACGTCCTGTCACTTTGTGGAACGCCACGGTTCCCGCGTCGGCACACAGGCTGACTTGTGCCGGCGCGGGAACTTCTCCCATAGATACCGCTAATAGACCGGCTTCTTCGTCACCGGGTCTTTGCCGGTTTCGGAGGTCGCCGCGGGGGTAGCGGTGCTGGTGGGCGGCAGGTCCAACTCTTCCTCCGGCATGGCCGTCGGCTCCGGTGTGGCCGTCGCCGAAGGCAACGGCGTGGTGGTCGGCTCCGGTGTGGCCGTTGCCTTCGGCGGCTGCGTGGCGGTCGCCTCCAATGCCGCTGTTGCCTTCGGCGTGGCGGTCGCCTCCGGCGTGGCGGTCACTTCCGGCGTGGCGGTTGCCTTCGCCGGCTGCGTCGCAGTTGGTTCCACGGTCTTCGGCGTGGCGGTTGCCTCCGGCGTGGCGGTCGCCGCTTCCTCCGGCGTTGTCTCATCGGCGGCGGTTACAACCACATGCTGCAGCGTGATCCAGTCGCTGGATTTGCAGCCGTTGTCGAGCGCCTGCCCCCGCAGGAAGTAACGCCCCGGCTCCAGCCCCTTAACCTTGACGCCGGCCTCCGCGCTAAACCAGTCATCGGTGCCGTCAATCTCCGAACCCAGATAGAGCCGATAGCCGGCCACCCCGGAGCCTTCCCCATCATCGGCGGGGGTCCAGGTCAACTTCATCGGCTTTCCGGCGGTGTAAGTGCGGGTCGGCAGCGTCTCCGGCTCGGTGAAGATCGGCGCGCTGTTATCAAACCCGACCGGGCCAAAGGTGGCGAGCGTCTGCCGGTCGTTATGGTCCCAGGCGCGCACATGCAACGTCTTGAGGCCGTCACCCTCCCAGCTTATCTGCACATAGCCGGTATCCCCGTCAAACTCGGGCGCTTCGCCGCCCGGATCGCGGTTGAATGCCTGGCTAAAGCCCTCGACGCGCACATCATCCTCAATCGTGAAGTCTACCCGCTGGTCTTCGCAGTACCACTGATCGGGCTCGACCTCGCCGCGGAAATGCACATCGGGCGGGGTGGTATCCGGCTCGGCGCGGGCCACCACGACCACCCCCCGGTGCTGGTTACAGCCGCTGCGGTCATGGAAGCTATAGCCGTCGGCAAAGTCCAGTTCCAGCGAGGTGCGGTTGTAGGCCCCGCGATCAGGGGCATAAAAGAAGGTGAAGTGCAGATGCGGCATCCCGGTGCCGACGCTCCCGGCCCGCCCGATGATATCCCCCCGGCGTACATCCAGGCCGCGCCGGGTGGTAATCACCTGCTGCAGGTGGGTATACATCGTGTAGTAACCATCGCCATGGGCAATAATCAGCGTGCCGGTACTGCCCTGCCAGACGAAGGTTGTCCCATCGGCGGCAGCGCGGATCGGCGCACCGGTGGTGGAGCCATCGAGATTCACCAGGTCAAGCGAACGTGCCTGCGTACCAACGTGGGAGCCGCATTGAAACCCCTGGGTCACCTGCCAGCGTTCACCCACCGGCGTGGGCAACCAGAGCTGCGGCGCGCCGGCGTGGGCGGATGTGGGCGTCAAACCGAATATAGCCACCAGAAAGACGGCATTCCAGGCGAGCAGCAGCCCGATCCAGAACGCCACACGGCGCATAACAGGGCGCAAGGTCATACAAGGACCTCCGGTGTGTCCTATCGCCGGGGATAGTGACACAATGAACAGTTGTGATGTTTAGCCCGCAGACGATACCACGGCGGCGGGATTTTGTCAACGTGGGGAATTCGGGGTGACAGCGGGTACTACCACCGCGTACCTCCGCTGCACAACACGGTGTGTGCGATACAGCGCAATCAGCGTTGCGCTACAACGACTTTCCATGTCATGCTGACGATAGAGCCTGTCCTGAACGGAGTGAGGGAAGGCATCTCACGGTATTACACGGCACAATCAGCGAGCAATCAGCGAGATAGTTCGCTTCACTCACTATGACATCGTTTTACATTGTTGGATGGCCGCGTACGTTCGCTGAATAACACAATGTGCGCGTTGCGCTACGATCAGCGGTGCCCTCCACCGAACTTCCATGTCATGCTGAAGCATCTCACGGCGTGCAGTGCAGAGTCAGCGAGCAGTCAGTGAGATAGTTCGCTTCACTCACTATGACATTGTTTTTCATTGTTGAACGACTGCGTACGTTCGCTGAGTAAGGCGACGGATGCAGTGTGCCACAACGAACTTCCATGTCATGCTGACGATAGAGCCTGTCCTGAACGGAGTGAGGGAAGGCATCTCACGGCGCTGCAATGCAGATTCAGCGAGATAGTTCGCTTCACTCACTATGACATCGTTTTTCATTGTTGAACGACTGCGTACGTTCGCTGAGTAACGCGACGGATGCGATGACGGCAGATGCTACCCTGCACGAACAGGATCAGCCATACCCGAACAGGAACCGCTTGCCGTATTCGTGCATTCGTGGTCACATTCGTGGACGGTAGCCCGGCAGAGAGGCGGAATTATCGTTGTACAATGGTATTTGGGGATAGTCCTGCGCATTGGAGCGGTGAGAGTGGGTGATGGGAGAGGGGTTGGTATTCAGTCGCTACAGCGTGCGAAGGGTTGTCATTGGTTTTAATGGAATTTTACGGTTGCGATGAGCTTGCTAAGTGTGGTATCATTATAACAACCAGCCTGGACAGGTTAAGTCAAGGTTTTAATCATTGTCTGACTTTAATTAATCAAAGTGGTTCTAAAATGCGAAATTTTGCAGTGGTGATAATATTAGATGAGATCTGGGTGTAATTTTTGTAAAGTTAGAGTTTAGAACAAACAATGAAAAAACTTGAAGAAGTCTATAAACGCTCTGGTTTTCCTACTTATACGTTTGTAGAGCCAGTAGAATACCGTTCACTACTCGTTTCGATCCGAACCCCTGGACGGGGTACTATCATTGAAGGACCGTCCGGCATCGGTAAGACAACCTGTGTGCTTCAAATCATCGAATTGATGGAAGGAGGTAACTCAGTTCTAAAATTATCTGGACGAAATCCACATGATCATGAATTTGTTGAAGCTTTGCCTGAGATGGGAGAACTTGGAATAGTCATCATAGACGATTTCCATAGACTTTCGGAATCGATTAAATTCAAGATAGCCGACTTCATAAAGCTTCTCGCAGACACAGAAAACACGAAAAGCAAAGTGATTGTAGTAGGCATCAATAAAGTGGGTCAATCTTTAGTTAACTATGCCAGTGATCTTACTGGAAGAATCGACACAATATCATTTGAGTCAAATCCTGATGAAAAAGTCAAAGAGCTTATAGAAAAAGGAGAATCAGCTCTAAACATATCTATCAAGGGAAGCGGAAACTTTAATCCATCCCTTGGTCTGCTCTCCCCCGCTTGGTGCTGCCACGCCCACTGGACGATGGAGCACAGAAGGGATGAGTATTTCCTTCCGCTTCCCCAACATAAAAGCTGATATTATCAAGGAATCTCAGGGGAGTTTTCATTTAGCTCAAATGCTTTGTCATGATACCTGTGTTGATGCTGGTATACTTGAAGAAAAAGAAGAGCAACAGGTTTCAACCTCTAGTATCGAGGTAATCCGTGAGCGAGTCTTATCCGATTTGTCAAAAACTTTCTTCGAAAAGGCGAAGATTTTTGCAACAGGTCCAAGGCTTAGAAGAGAGGGCAGAGCTCCATATTTTCATCTTCTTCACTGGTTAGCATCAGGTAAAGAATGGTCTCTTAACGTTAGAGATACTATCAGACAGAAGCCTGAACACCGTGGGAGTGTAGGTCAGATAGTTTCCAAAGGTTTGTTAGCAGATCATATTTCAAAGAACCCATCCTTGCAGGATGTAATACATTTCGATCCAGAGACAACAGAACTGAGTGTTGAAGATCCGAAATTTGTTTTCTATATCCGCAATCTCACCGTTCGCTTATTTTTTTGGGCACTAAATGGAAATTCCACCCCACTTGAGGCTGAAAAACTGACAAAATTTGGGGCGTTTTCCCCACTTTGGCGTACACGGTTTCGTGATGTGTAAAACATTTCTGCAATTTTCGTCACCATGTGGGGCGAGATGCTTCCCAAGTGT
>DAOTUI010000010.1:0-6149 GCA_034437035.1 Chloroflexaceae bacterium | reverse complement strand
CGAGACTGCGGCATGGGCGGCACGCCGGAATGCGAACAACGCCACGATTGACTGGCGCTTTACCAGCGACGCGGCCCGCACGAAACTGGACCGACTCTATCCGGTATAATCACTGTGGTGAGCCAGTAGGTGGAGGCCACACGGCGCGTCTGCGTGGTCAGCGTTTCGGTGACGGCGGTGCGCTGGCCCATCCGGTCCAGCGTGTACTGGAAGCGGCTGGGGGCGACATTGAATACATCTCTCTATATCCTGGCCTGAAAGGTCCGTTGAATGGCTCGCTCTAGCATATGGGCGGCTGTTGCAACATGGTTCGCTCGCCCGATGACACGCGCCTGGTCCCAAAGAACCTCTGGAGCTGCTGCAGGGCTGGAAATCACGTACCAGGAGGGAGTTGCCGTAACTTCTATCCCGCCCACTGCGGCATCTATGTCAGTGAGATAGAGTTTTTCCTGTGATGTGTACACCCAGAGATCGGTTCCAATCCCCCATTCCTTCAGATATCGGATCAGGCGCACCATCGCCTGAACGCATTCGGGTGGAAATAACGCTGGTTGCTGACCGAGGCGCGTATAATAGGTTTCAAGCGTCTCGGACTGCTGTGATGATATCCGTCGGAGGGGTGGGCGTTCAGTGTACAGGGACATGGGCTGATGTAAGACCGCAAGGATGAGGTCTGTAGCCTCAACGACATGCGATGTGCGTCGTTCGACATCCGCATCTGGCCAGGGGCGCATTTCCGTATGCCACACATACCGAACGACGTACTGACCAAACCAGGTGTGAATTCGGACACCTCCCTGCTCCTCTCCTTTTTGATGACTGCGGAGGGTCACATACTGATGTCCTGTATATGCCCAAAGGTCAAGTTCATCACTACGATGTTCAAGAGAGGAAAGGAGTTGTAGCATCATAGCCGCATATGCTTTACAGTCATCAGGCATATCTTCCGCACCAAACCGCTTGAGCTCATCCTCCAGGGTCGCATCATCTCGGTCAGGTGGTTGACTTTGCAGCATAATTCTCACACAATCCCTCCATTCATAAACCATATCGTGCTTGCTCTACCCGGTCAAAGCCACAGCGGAGCACTCCGCAGAGAAGTGCAAAGACTATGGCAGAATCCAGCCTGCTTGTAGTGCTTCATCGAAAAACATGACGAGTTCCTCGCGTGATAGTGTTTGTCCATTTCTATGAAAGACCGCTTTATTCAGATAGGTCTTGTTGTTGAGAAGGGTATACAGTTCAAACGCGGTCCATCCAGATCCTCCCTCTTCCCGAGGAACTATTTTGGCACCTTGTTGGAAACTTTCTTGCAGGTTCACTCCATTGATGTCAAAATATATTGTATCTGCATTGTCGGCAGCTTCGCGGAAATAGTCAGGGAAGTTGTATCGATCTGCGTAATTCTCCACTCCTTGCCAGTATGGTGGAGCACGTCCATCAAACCGCCATTTCGTATAATCGACGTACTTTCGCCCCAGGCTGATGAAGGTATCGCCTGATCGCCCGATGCGCGGGATGATTAACGCACATGCAGCGAGAACGTCACCTATCGGGAGAAGTCCATCACTTGCGGCGAGTTGTTGCGCAGTATGAATTTCGTTTGCAGAATAGGCATCACCTGCGAATACTCCCAACAACAGAGCTGAATCATCAGCGATGCTGGCGACTCCGCCGGCAACCGCCGCTCCTGTGGGATACGTGCCCAGCGACGCCGCCCCCCATTGACTCACCGCGGTTACGACCCCCGTGCCGGCGGCAATGGCCTGCCAGGTGAGAATGCCTGCCCCAACCACCAGAGCCGCATGACTCCCGACAAACGTGACAATGTAGCTCGTGGCGAGGGCGCGCTCATCGCGTGCGGCGTTGGGATGCTGCGCAATCCGAATGGCCATGTCCAGGTTCTGGCAATTGGTTGGCTCCACATTACGTAGCCATGCAAGGGGCGGATAACACTGCCCCGAAGGGTCGGTCACTGTGAGGGGGTTATTCCCCACGTAGAGGTAGGGATGGAGCGTTGCCGGATATTGGTTCCATCCGTGAAAGGGATCTTTTGTTACAAAGGTGCCCTGCCCCGGCGCGTACCACCGCGCCCGCAGATAGACCTGCCCCGCCGAATGCAATTCCCCGGTGAAGCCGAAGGGCTGCGGTGTCCCCGCCGTCGGTACACCCCACGGATCGTACTGCACACTCCCCACCACCCCACCCGCATCATCGAGCGTTTGCCGCACGCTGCCCAGGGCATCGCCGACATACCAGGGGCCACTCAGCGCACGCAGGCGGTCGTGGCCGTACACGTAGTTGGCGGTGCCGTCGGTGAGTACCTGCGACAATGGTGCGGCGAGATCCTGCGCATACGTGGTGGTGCCAGCGCTCACCAGCACGCCATCGCCATTGTAGCGGTAGGTTGTGTTGTCCTGGGTGACCAGGCGGTTCAGCGCATCGGAACGCGTTATGACGGGGATGTCCCGGTCAGGTACGGCTGGAGCCGCGCAGATCCCCGGCAACACGGATTGCCATGCTATTTGCACCAGTTACGGATAGTTACCTGAGCTGGAGTAATGCGCGCCACACTTCAATTTCAGCTTGTACGACACGCATTTGTTGCGACGCTGAAGAAGACTGCCGCTGAAAACAAAAGAGCATTGATTCGTAACAGGCGCGGAGAACTCTCATGCGACTGAGCAGTATGCTCTCTTCGACGACATCAAACTTCGCCGGCGCGTGATCAAAGATAACCGCTGCTCGCTCAGATACCAGGCGATATTCCCACCGCGCCACTTCTTCAGATCCAAGCCCAATGCCATAGGTTAAGGCGAAGATATCCGCTTCCAGTGCCTCGCGTGCGGCATCATCATCATCAACACGTTCACCTGAAGCCGCGGCATACCAATCTGGATGATGCCATAGATCGGCGTGATGGATCGCCACATAGATGTTCTTCTGCGCTGCAACCGCATCATTCTCCAAACACATCAATGCCGTTTGATAACATGATTGAAGTGCCCCAGCAAAGCTGGCTTCCTCAGCAGGAAGTGTTCCGGCACTAATCCATTCATGCCAATCATTGATGACTGCTATGCCTCGTTCTAATACAGGCCGCAATGTATCGCGGAAATCTGATATGCCCATATGCTCGTCTCTAACTATCTCGCCCTTTGGGTACAGGGCAGCAACGGTTCAGACACCCGCCACTGCACGCGATAAAAGGAATGGGATACAAATATCATCCGGCCACGGTGTTACCACGAGGGTAATAACACCACCGACGACAATAGCCCCAGCGAGAACCTGCCCAGGTTGGGGTGTAGGCCAGGATGGACGCGTGGATTGTTGCCGCTGCACGGTGCGAGTAGCAGGATTCCACTCATAGACGAAAACTGGTACTCGTACCCGGTCTTTTCGTTCATATTTCCAAACAATAACACCGGGTCGGTCTCGTTTTGCGATGAGTGCCATTGTTGGAACGCCTGGAGCAGTTCCAATAACTTGCCACGTTGCGGGGAAGCGAACGCCAAGATTCATCGTACGCGGTTGTAGCCGATCTTCTTGCGGTGTTTTATGTCCTGGTGGCAGCGCATTGTAGATTGTGACATACCGTTCAACTTCTGCCTCAGCAATATAAGGGCCATTCGTCGCACCACGACTTCGATTATTTTGTATTGAATGCGGTTCACCCATAACATTACCTTGCGGTTTTATCTCATAAGCCCAGCCAACTGCGAGAGTCAAAGAGATGTCAACAATATCGAGTTCACCTATCCCAGGATTTTCAGGTAAATCCCCAACAAGGGTATCATCGGTGTCAAACATTAGTCCTGCTTTAGAACCAAGATAAATCTGATATTCTGCTGGACTAGTCGGCGATGGATAGACCGTACCAAGTCCCATTTCCTGGTCATAGTAGACTTGAATCATTACTTCTTCTGCTCGAGAAGAATAAAGGCCACTCGGATCCGTCCACCGCACCGGATTGCTATAGGCATACTGATACGCATGCAGGCTATACGGCATCTCCGCAAAGCCCGCAAACGGGTCTTCGCTGACAAACCGGCCCTGCCCCGGCGCATACCACCTGGCCCGCAGGTACACCTGCCCCGTGCTATGCAGTTCCCCGGTGAAGCCGAAGGGCTGCGGGGTACCCGCCGTTGGTACACCCCAGGGATCGTACTGCACGCTCCCCAGCACCCCACCCGCATCATCGAGGGTCTGGCGCACGCTGCCCAGGGCGTCGCCGACGTACCAGGGGCCACCCAGGGCGCGGAGGCGCTCCTGGCCGTACACATAGTTGGCGGTCCCATCGCTGAGCACCTGGCTCAGCGGCGCGGCGAGATCCTGCGCATAGGTCGTGGTGCCGTCGTTGACGAGGACACCGTCGCCGTTGTAGGCGTAGCTGGTGCCGGCATGGGTGACCAGGCGATTGAGCGCGTCGTAGCTGCGGCTGCTGGTCCCATCGCTGAGCAGGTTGCCCGCCGCATCGTAGCTCCCGCCGATCACCTGGTTGGCATCATTGTAACGCAGATTAGCGACGAGTGCGCCGTTCTCCCGGACTTCCGTGCGGTTGCCCGCCAGGTCGTAGCTGTAGGCGTAGGTCGTGCCGGGGGTCTCCGTCGCCCCGGTCAGGCGCTGCAGGCCATCGTAGGTGTAAGTGATGGTGTAGCTAATCTGAGTGGCAGTCAGCGGGGTAGGGGGTTGGATGGGGTAATGCCGTTACTTTGCCTATTCTATTCATTGCGTACCTTATGGTACAAAATACCACTTGCTGCTCCATCAATGTTGATAAAGAACGCAGTGCCATCTGGCGTGAACTGGATATCGTACCCATTAACCAGGACGAACTGCACACCGGACAGGTCACGAACACGTCCACCTCCACGGGGGTAATACCGTCCCGTCAACTTTGTTGCAAACGGACTATTTGGATCAATGATGCAGTAGGTACCGTCTTGGAAAAACTCAAAAGTAACGTCAGTTTGCTTAGACATCCATGTTCCGACAAGATCCGGTGCGGGACTCGTACGACAGCTTACAAGCAAGAGGAACAAACTTATAGCTATGAAAGATTTGCTGAGGATTTGCAGCCCTCGGCGATGAAAAGTACATATCTGCTTCATACGCGATCTCCCCAACGGCACCGTTCAACGAGGCGATGCCGTTGGATCTGTACATATATATCATATTAACTGCGAGGCTACTTTCTCTCAACGACCAAGGTTCGACCGTAACCAGGTTGCGGCCTGAGATGGTGTCCTGATTTCACCTGTGCGGATACTGTTGCCAAAAATCCAGCCTTTGAGACTCAGCCGTAAGTCTTGAACACTTTTCCCATAATATGGATCGCCTGGACGGCGAGGTTGCGCTAGCGTTTCCGGCAGATGCGGCACTATTGTCCGCAGATAGCAGTCACGATCTGCATTGTTGCCCGCTAGATCTTCGGCAATCGCTTTATCAAAGAGTTGGAGATTCTGCCATGATACCCCTACACACTGCGTAACTCGCGATGGATTGCCGGGAAATTGTTCGTGACCAATGAGACATCCCATCACCCATCCTCCTGACCACCCAAACTGATAGGCAATATCCACAGCTCGTAAGAAGTGATGAACCTGATTACTTCTGTCAATAGGTTCACCTGTTTCTTGGCCCTGCAACATTCTATCTTGCAAATCCGTCGTGAAGTCAGTATCAGAAAATGGTACTCTTTGGAATGCTTGTGAAATCCTTTTTCCATTCTTGCGGTTGCTGACATACCACAGGACGAATTCAAGTCGTTCTGCCGCAGGTGTTAAATCATGGTGGCGAGAGGCTCGGGCTTCGGACGCTGTTCCTCCTGGCAAGTTAGGGTGAGCGAAAAGATCGCCAAGTACAGCAACCGGCCTATGTGTGACCACTGAAGCAGGATTCGTGATGTCGAGTGATTGATCCAAAAGAGTCATCTGAGTAACACAAAACGTATGATAATCCGCGTTAACCATAATCATGGCACCCATTTCATAATAGTATTCTGGATCACACACGTATTCCCCACTCGGATCCGTCCACCGCACCGGATTACTATACCCATACTGATACGCATGCAGCGAGTACGGCATTTCCGGGAAGCCCGCAAACGGATCTTCACTGACAAAGCGGCCCTGCCCCGGCGCATA
>DAOTUI010000009.1:0-55980 GCA_034437035.1 Chloroflexaceae bacterium | reverse complement strand
CGCGGCAGCAGCGATCCCGACAGCAACTCCGAGGTCTGCAAGCTGGCGCGGATGCTCTACGAGGGCCGCGACTACGGCTGGGTCGAGGCGGCGTTTCAGAAAGTGGCCCGCCCGAACATCGAGCAGGGCATCGAGCGCTGTGTGCGGCTGGGCGCGCGGCGCGTCGTCGTGCTGCCCTATCTGCTGTTCACCGGCTTCGTGCGCCAGGACATCGAACGCCAGGCGCAGGCAGCGCAAGCCACGCACCCGGATGTAGCAATCCTGGTTGGCGCGCACCTGTTCCCGCACGATGGGCTCATCGAGGCGGTGGCGCAGCGCTATCACGATATTGCGGCGGGCACAGCCGCCCTGACCTGCGACCTGTGCAAATATCGCCATCGGATGACGGGCTTTGAACACGACCACGGCAAACCACAGACGACGCACCATCATCACCACGACCATGGGCACGGGCACGGCCATCATGACGACCACGACCACGGGCACGGCCATCATCATCATGACCATCATCACGACCATCACGGGCACGAGCATTAGGAGCAGCAGGTATGGACACACGCACCCCTGAATCAATCGCCGCCGACTCGTTCACGATCATTCGGCGGCACCTGGACGAGCACGGCTACAGCTTTGATCCGCCGACGCTGGCTGTGGTCGAGCGCATCATTCACAGCACGGCTGACTTCGAGTTTGCCGACCTGGTGCGCATCAGCCCTGGCGCTATTGAAGCAGGGGTTGGCGCGCTGCGCGGTGGCTGCGCCGTGCTGGCCGATGTGCAGATGGTGCAGGTGGGCATCAGCGCACAGCGGCTTGGCGCACTCGGTGGTACGCTGCATTGCCTGATCGACGATCCCGAAGTACGCGAACGTGCAGCAGCAGCAAGCACCACACGCAGCACACAGGCCATGCGCCTCGCCGCCGAACGTGGCCTGCTGGCGGGCAGCATTATTGCTATCGGCAATGCGCCGACCGCGCTGTACGAAGTGATCCGGCTCATACGCGAAGACAGCGTGCTGCCTGCGCTGGTGCTTGGCGTGCCGGTCGGCTTTGTGGGCACTGCCGAAAGCAAAGCCGCGCTGATGGAGTTGACCAGCGTGCCGTGGATTGTGACGCAGGGCTTTAAGGGCGGCTCGACGATTGCGGTGGCGGCAGTCAATGCGCTGCTCCGGCTGGCAACTGACGCGAGCAATGCCGAGCTGTAGCAGATGGGTACGTATGGCGAACAGGTGCCACCGCGTGACTGCAAAGGCATGCGAACAGGCTATACCACGGGCAGCAATGCAGCAGGCGCGGCAAAGGCGGCAACCCTGGCGCTGCTGACCGGACGCTGGCCGGAGCAAGTGACGGTTGCGCTGCCGAATGGAGAAACAACGCAGATGACACCAGTAGAACACCGCCTGACAGCAGACTCAGCATACTGCTGCATGGTCAAAGATGGTGGCGACGACCCCGACGTGACCCACGGCGCGCTGATATGCGCACAGGTGCGACACAGCGACACACCTGGCATTGCGCTGGATGGTGGCGCGGGCGTGGGGCGCGTGACCCTGCCGGGCCTGGGCCTGCCAGTGGGCGCGGCGGCGATCAACCCGGTGCCCCGCCAGCAAATCCAGGATAATGTGCATGCCGCGCTGGCCGCAGCGCTGCCTGACGAGCCGGACTACCTGGCGCAGCACGGGCTGGCAGTGGTTATCAGCGTGCCGGAGGGCGAACGCATCGCGCAGAAAACGCTGAACCCGCGCCTGGGCATTATGGGCGGCATCAGCATTCTGGGCACCTCTGGCAAGGTCTACCCTTACAGCACGGCGGCGTGGCGCGCCAGCGTGGTGCAGGCAGTGCAGATGGCGACCTAACACAGCGTCGAGCGGGTGGTTCTGGCGACGGGGGCGCGCTCGGAGCAATACGCCATGCGACTGTTCCCCGACCTGCCAGAGGTGGCCTTCGTGGAGATCAGCGTGTTTACCGGCGCGGCACTCAAGACCTGTGTGGCGCAGGGCGTGCGTCAGGTGGCGCTGGTGGCGATGATCAGCCGCATTGCCAAGACGGCGCAGGGGCGCATGGTCACGCACGTGGCGGGCAATCCGGTCGACTTCGCCTTTCTGTCGCAGGTCTGCCGCGAGGCGGGCGCATCCGACGAACTGGTGGCGGCAGTGGAGCACGCGAACACGGCGCGGCACGTCCTGGAATTGTGCCAGCAGCACGGCGATATGGCCCCGGTGGAGCGGCTGGTTGACCTGGCGCTGGCTACGGCGCAAACGGCGGTTTAACCATCATAACCCGGACAGGCCGCGCCAGGGACACACTACACGCGGGGGAGCAAACAGAACCTTGCAGAAATATAGCACATAGCACGACTGTCAAAAAAACCGTAACATCAGCCGGGTTTGCATACGCACCGCAGCGTGTGAAAAATACTCACGGTGCGCATATCGGCTGATGTTACGGCGCTTAACCCAGTAATGCTAAACGTAGATGAGGATGGCGACAGATGATTACCGCTGCTTCTCAACCTCGGGCGCATTAATGCTGGTGGATGTTTTCATGTCCTGGTGCGTTGTCTCAAAACTCGTTCCCTCCTTGCCGGTCTCGGCCGGAGCAACGATGCTGGAAGGCGTATCGCTGGACTGCTGCGTCGTTGTGAAGTCCATATCCGACTGCCCACGCCGCTCACGCCGGCCACCGTTTGACTCTTCACTCGGACGGTGGGAGTGTTGCGGAGTTGCTCCCGCCTGATAGCGCTGCTCCTGCTCGTGCCGGGCGCGGTCAAACTCTTCCGCAAACTGTGGCAGGTTCTCCTGCAGCATAGTGCGCAGTGAATTGGTTGCTGTTGAAAGGGCGGCCCGCCGCAGCGCTTCAATTTCACCGCCGAACTGCTGCTGCATCGTAGAGCGGATGCCGGAACCGGAATGGCGCTCGCGATCGCCGGAATACTCCCGCTGGGCGCGCTCCCGCGATGGTTCCCGCTCATAGGATGGGTGATACTCGTGGTGGGCGCGCTCACTATTGCCTTCGGACTCACCATGCCCCCGGCGCATTTCGGCCGGCGTGGGATTTCCGGTGTAGTAACTGGTTTCATCCAGGTAGCGATAGGCCCCACGGGGACGCTCATAGTAATCCTGATCACGACCATAAGCCCGGCGATGAGCAGAGTGCTCATAGTCATAATCGTAATCGCTACCCCGTCCCTCCGAGCCGGTTATACTGCCAAGCACAAAACCCGCCAGCACCGACGCGCCGAACATCGTCCAGGGGCGTTCATCCACCATCCGCTGAACGTTAACCTTCTCCTTGACGCGATCGACCGTTTCGTAGGCTGACTCTTTGACATCGTCAACGGTATCGTATACCTGTGACTCGATCTGCTCCATCTTGTCGGTCATTGATCCACGGGTCTCGTCTATTTCTTGCCGGATGGACTCTGTTCTCTGATCCATTCTGCATCCTTTCTTACACTATCAATCGTCTCATGGGGCGTCGGGTCCAGTTGCTGCAGCCGCGAACGACCGACCAGCAACATGATCGCCCCGATAATTGCCATAACAACGCCAACAATCAGGAAAGAAAGCCAGACGTCGATATTAAACACTTCGGGGAGCAAAAACGCAACCGCAAACAACAGAAACAGCCCCCCAAGCGCGGCGACGGCGGCACCACCCGCCAGGGCAATCGCACCCTGTAGCCCTTTCTTAACCTCGACCCGGGCCTCGTGTTTCGCCAGGTCTAACTCTTTGCGAAACAGATGCTGGGCATCGGCGACCATTTCACCCAGGATGTGGGCAACCGATTGACCACTCTCAGCTAACTCTGATCCGTGGCTACCATGTTCGGTATGTTGCGCTGCGTTAGCCTCATACTCGCGTACCGCATGTTCGCGGGCTACGGCTGAGTCTTTCCCTTCACTCATCATCTTACCTCCTACCGCCGCGGAACACCTTGCCTAACAGGAAGCCAACACCTGCGCCGACCAGTAGTGACTCAACCGGGTGCCGGCGAATAGTTGTCTCCAGATCGCCCCGAACCGTATCCGGGTTCGAATGGCGCAGATAGTCACCACTGCGATCAAGCGCATCGGCCGCGCGGTACGCCGCAGTGCCGGCCTGACCCTGCGGAGCCCGTTCGCGCAGGCGCTGGGCCATATCTTCCATGCGCTCACCCGTCGAAGTCATCGCTGAGTCCGCCCGCTCCTTTGTTTCACCATGCTTCGCCTTGACTGTCTCCTTAACCTCATTACTGTCTGTCTCACGCAGACGGGCAGCAACATCGTGGGCTTTGTCGGCGGCCTGATGCGCCGCATTACTCACCTTTGCCGCAACATTGTCCGCAGTGTGGCTCGCCTGCCCCGCCGCCTGATGGGCGGTAGCGCTAACCCGGTCGGTCATCTCATCAGCCTTGTGGCCGGCCTTATCGGCCGTCTGATGCCCGGCGGCACTGAGCCGATCCGCCATCCGGTCAGCCTGCGCCGCTGATTGGTCGGCTGCGCGCTCGATCCGCTCGGCAGCACTGCTGGTCTTCTCGTCATACTCGCGATCAGGGTTCTCGCGCGCACGTTCACCAGCCTCGATAACCCGATTGACCTTCTCCTCAGTTGACTGCTGCCCAGTCTTACGTCCGCGTTCACGTTCAGTCATTGTGGGCTCCTTTCATGTCTGCACAAAAATTTGCACACTTTCTCTGGATCTAAATGTATATATAGCAAAATGTGTGCCGGCTACGCGCCGGCGTCGTGATTTCTTGAGATAATGGGAACAA
The DNA here is from genome assembly GCA_034437035.1 of Chloroflexaceae bacterium. GTDB lineage: Bacteria > Chloroflexota > Chloroflexia > Chloroflexales > Chloroflexaceae > CAKZQX01. The sequence goes on along the minus strand of DAOTUI010000009.1, from coordinate 51,231 downwards.
AAGTGCCAAGACCAGGCTGCGCAAATAATGCAGCCTGGCCTCGCAACGATTTCGACCACTTCAACCACGCAGGTCTGGTATTTCCTTTAGCGAACGTTGCGATGGCTCCAGGCTTTTTGCGTATCCTTCACCGCCTGCTTCCCAACCGCCGGGTCGGCATCCTCAATTTCATTGGCAACGACGAGCGGGACGACTTCGCTGATCTCTACAATCAGCGGCGTCACCTGCTTCAGATAGCCGACCGCGAGTTCCGCAGCCTGAGGATGCTTCAGCGCCTGACCAGTCGTATGCAGCATGGTGTAACTGATGGCCGACAGGCTCATCGCGGTATAGGTGTCGCGCAGCATCTTGGAGACGGTATCGGTGCGAATCTTGTCATAGGTACCGGCGGCAAGCCCGGCAACCGCCGAAACTGCTTTCTTCACCGGCGAGGTTGAGTCGCCCCCCAGGTTAGACAGCAGTTGCTCAAGTCCGGGGATGTGCCCCTTGAGGGTACTCTGGATCTTGGTCAGCACCTGCTGCGTCTCCGGATAGTTGCTGGTGCGCTTATCCTCGATCTGGCGATCAACCGCATCAAGAATATGTTTGTCAAGCGAAATCATATCACTGACATACTGCTGAAGGGTTTCTTGTGGGTTTCCCATAGATTACTCCACTTCTAGACACGCATTCATTGCGTGTATGAAATATGCTTTGTATACATCGACAAGCGATAACCTTGCTTCGCTTCATGTGTAATCAAGCAAGAAGTGTGCCGGCCTCACCCACCAGGCGAAAAAACGACGATAATAATCACCAGCAGGGCCACAAAGCCGACAATACCGGCAATTGGTAGCCAGGAAGCATAGGAACTGCGCGACCGCTCGTACACTTTAGCATTCGACGGCGCTGTGAATTCTGCCTCTGGCGCTTCGGCAGTCTGCACATTCTCGTGATTCGTCATACAAACCTCTCTTCCTTCTGAATAACACAGATCACGCGGTCGCTTCCAAATCAGATATTCATTCGGGTAAACGACCCGGTTCGCCTCCGGCAGGGCGAAAGATAAAAAAAGTACCAGGCTGCCGCAGGCGAATCTGCCTTATATCCGATCAAATGCGCGGAACAGAACATGCCTTCCGGAACAGGTGTGCTCAGAGAGCACACCTGTTCCGGAAACACATAAACTATTTTGCTTTCCAATCCCCAGTCTGCGCATCCTTCGCATATTTCTGCTTGACGGCCGCCCAGGCAACCCGGTGCGCGCGGGACTCGTCCTGGTTGTACTCGTCCCATGCGCTGTTAAAAGCCGACTGGTAAATCTCCTGCGCATGTTCAGGCAGATGATTCCGCACACTATCGGGCAGATCATGAATGTTCTGATATGGCATGCTTACGCTCCTTCCGATTCTTCGATCCATACCGCAGAGCAACCAGCGCACCCACGAAGAATCCAAATAGGGCCGATCGGTGCTCTGGGTTGCGCGGCTGCGGTGGCCGGGTAACCGTCATGCGGGAGTCCTCCAGATGATCTGCCTTAGGGAAGCGGAAGCTCTTGTTCACCCCAAGCTCCCTCAGACGCTCTACTCGTGGGCTTGCTGACGCCCAAGTTTCCGGAGGGTGGGACAATTAACAGCTTCCGCTTCCCTTAGAGAGTAGGGCCGCGAGTTGTTCCTGATCACGCGCGGCCGTCTCAACCTGGTGCTGACGGGGAATACCCTGCCGGGACCGGGACCGTTCGGTCATTGGCACGGCATCCTCGTCCGGCACAATTCGCGAGCCATAGCGCCGTGCGTAGACCTGGGTAAACTCTGCGCCAAAGAAGAGAATCAACCCGGAGTAGTAGACCCAGACCAGCAGAATAGCAAGCGAACCCGCCGCACCATACACCGATCCAACACTGCTACTACCGATATACAGGCTCAGTAATTCTTTACCGACAGTAAACAGCAACGCCGTCATCGCCGCGCCGATCCAGACATCTTTCCAGGCAATCTGCACGTCCGGCAGGATCTTGTAGATCATGGCAAAGAGCAGCGTAACCACGCCAAACGAGATCGCAACGTTCATAATGGTCCAGATAAAATCAGCACCGGGGAGCAGATCACTCATAAAGTTGTTTAGCGCACTCACTGCCGCACTGACGAGCAACGAGACCAGCAGCAAGAAGCCAATCCCCAGGACCATTGTCATCGCGGTGACCCGCTTCTTGGCAGTCGTCTTCAGGCCGCTCCCCGGTTTAGGCTGCACTTCCCAGACAGTATTGAGCGCATCCTGCAGTTGCGCAAAGACACCCGACGCACCAAAGAGCAGCGCAACAACACCGATGATTGTGGCAATGATCCCGGCACCGGTATTACCTGCTTGCGCAATCGCAGTCTGAATCACATCAGCAGCGGATGGTCCTACCAGACTACTGATCTGATCGCTAATCTCACCTTCAGCGGCCCGGTCGCCAAAGACAAACCCGGCCACCGAGACGGCAATGACCAGCAACGGAGCCAGCGAAAGCATTGTGTAGTAGGCCATTGCTGCCGCCAGACGATTGGCTTTATCATCGCGCCACTCGGCAAATGCCTCTTTGAAGAGACGAAAGAACTCTTTCATCACATCACCTCCTATAAATAACACGCGTTACGCGGTCGGTGCCAAACCCAGGCGTCTGCCTGGACAACTGGCCCGATTCGCCTCCGGCAGGGCGGAAAAAGACAAAAACGTACCATGCTGCCGCAGGCGAAATACGCCATTATCGAGAGCAAACGGTCCGTTTGAACGTCCACCGCGTAAGTCCTGTAAATAACACGCGTCACGCGGTCACTGACCCGGAAGAACATTTCGCCTCCGGCAGGGCGGAATAGACTATACTTTGTTTCCAAAAAAATTGCACTTCGTGCAATTTTTTGGAAAAAATATCAAAAAGCACCATGCTTACGCATGCGAATACCGTTTTTAATGGAGTACATAGCTGGTTTGCACGATCACCGCGTAAATCATGTAAATAAACACAGAATATTGGAACAGAGAAAACGGTTTATTTTACGCATAGCTATCAAACAGCGTGTTTGTTCTTTGTCCTGTTCCAACAGACTAACGTTTTTTTGAGCGGCGCTTGATACCGACAAACAACCCGGCCAGGAAGCCGATCACTGTCGCCCGGCGCTCGGGGATGGACGGCGGGGCCGGTGGCGGCGCTGGTTTCTCAGTACCACATGCCTGCTCCCGCGCCGCCTGCTCCTTCTGGGCATAGCGCGGGATGCCCTGCTGCGCCCGCGCCTGCGCGGTTAGTGGTATGGCCCACGCGGCCGGTTTGATGTGGGTGCCATACCTGCGTGAATAGACCTGCGTGAACTCCGCGCCCAGGAAGAGAATCAACCCGGAGTAGTAGACCCAGATCAGAATAACCGCCAGCGAACCGGCTGCACCATAGATCGAGCCAATCCCGCTCTGCCCCAGGTAAACGCCGATCAGCGATTTGCCAATCGTGAACAGAATGGCCGTAACAATCGCACCAATCCAGACATCCCCCCAGACGATATGCACATCCGGCAGGATCTTGAATATCATCGCAAAGAGCAGGGTGGTAATCCCAAAAGAGATGCCAATATTGGCAAACCGCCAGACAAACTCGAGACCAGGCAGCACGTCACTCGCATACTGTTGCAGTACATTTAAAATAGCGCTTATAACTAGCGAAACCAGCAACAAAAAGCCAATCCCGAGCACCATGGTAAACGCCGTAAACCGTTGTTGAATAACCGTCTGAATTGGACGACCCGGCTCAGGTTGCACATTCCAGATCGTATTAAGCGCATCCTGAAGTTGAGCAAACACCGCCGTTGCGCCAAAGAGCAGTACTAAAAGACTAATAATGCCGGCAATCGTGATTGCGCCCGTCTGACTCGCGTTTTTGAGTGCCGTCTCAATTAATGTTGCGCCACTCGCGCCTGCCAGATCCTCAAACTGAGCACTGATTGCACCACGCGCCGCATCCTCGCCAAACACCGCCCCGGCCACGGCAACCGCCACCACCAGCAGCGGCGCAAGGGAAAAGATCGTGTAGAACGCCAGGGCCGCAGCCAGACGCGGCGCTTTGTCTTCAATCCACTGCGCCAGCGTCTGTTTGAAGATTTCAAAAAAGGTGTGCATCCGGCTACCTCGCTCGGGTCATTGTCTTATTGTCAAGACATTTGCTTCCGGCTGCGAACAGGCTTCCAATGAGGGTACACGGAATGACTGAACGGAGGAGGTCAGTCCCCGGCATACTCCGGCAGCAGCTACGACTGCCGTTTGCGCGACTCCGCTTCGTCCGCGTCTTTTTCCTGTTCATCAGCCGCCATCTGTGCATCAACGGCGCGCCCTGTATCGGGATTAATCGGTGTGCCGGTTACGGTTGCGCCTGCTTTCTGGGCCACACCGGCTGCCTTGCTTGCCGCAGCCCGGGTGGCCTCGCTCGCGGTGGCGACCTCTTCTTCCTCGGAGGTGGGATGTTCGGTTTCCTCCGAACGCTCGCCAACCGCATCACCCGCTGCGCCAACGCCCGCACCGATAGCGGCCCCTGTAACACCTCCGACAACCGCGCCGACCGGACCACCAACGGACCCGATGGCGGCCCCGGCTCCGATGCCCGAAGCGGTTCCAATCAGAGTGCCCGCCTTGCTGCTCTGCTCCCAGGCATTACCGGCCGTCGGCTCGGTTGGGGTTTCTGTGCTCTGCCGGCCCGCTTTGCGCCACTGCTCGGCCTGCTCTTCAACATCAAGTGCGCCATGCTGCTGCATAAGCGCCTCAACCTGTGGCACTGTGGGCTCGTCCACCTTGATTGCCACCAGGGTTACGCCGCGCCGCAGTCCTTCCGTGTAAACCGCAGCTTTATCTTCCGACACACCCGCGCCGATGAAGGCTCCCATCAGGCCGCCAACCGCCGCCCCCAGTCCGGCCCCGGCTGCGGTGGTTGCCAGCGCAGTCGCAATTGCCATCCCCAGCGGCCCACTAACCATAGCAGCTCCCAGACCGGCGAGGACAAACGTATCCACGCCGACCAGCAACCCCATTGAGCCACCAACCAGGCCACCGCCGACTGCGCCCGACCTGGCCCCTTGCGAACGACCGAACTCACTCTCCGGCGGCGCTGTGGCCGACTCTGGCGGCGCTTCGCGGGCAATCATACTAATATCTTCACGCGGATAGCCCTGATCGAGTAGATCCTGCACGGTTTCCTGGGCTGGCGTCGTTGTCTGAAACATCCCAATGATAGTTGTGGTCATCGTGATATCCTCCTATCTCTTTCCGACAGTAGAGCCACGTTTGGCTGATACCAGCGTCTCTACAAGAGAATATTGGCAAGATCGTTGCCGGCGTTCAGGTAGAGGACTTACGCGGTGGACATTCACACTGAACATTTGCCCAGATGAAGGCCAGACTCGCCTGCGGCAGGTTGGGTACAACATAACGCCGAACCCTGGTGGGGTTCGGCGCTCCTGGTATTGGACAGGTTGACTTCAGCGTGGCGCTTGCCACCGGTCGGTTACAGCAGGCCGCGGATATGCTCGGCGAGCCGCATCGCCAGGGCCGCCAGCGTCAGGGTTGGGTTAGCTGCGGGGGAGGCAGGGAAGACGGAGAGGTCGCAGACAAACAGGTTCTCATATCCCAGGAACTTCAGGTCGGTATCAACGACGCCATCATTATTCGCCCCGATGCGCAGTGTTCCGACCTCATGGGCCACACCACCCGGTGGGGCCAACTTCAGGCTCAAATCATTGTTCGGCAGCGGGATACCCCCCAGGCTCCCGATGATCTGATTTTTCAGTGCCTCGATCTCGGCCATGAAGGGATTGGCGGCCGGGCTGGCCTGCATATGCACCACCGGCTTCACATAGGATGGGCCGTTCTGCTCGATCCGGTTCTCTTCCATCAGGGGCGCATTAAAGAGAAAGACCAGTTCACACAGCATATGGTTGTCCTTCTCGCGGATATGGCGTTCCAGCAGATCATCGTCGAGATAGCGACCCTGGTTAAAGTCGGCCCCCAGTTCCAGCACAACGTTGTAGGGGTGCGCATCGAGATTCGCGTCTTTGTGCTGCGCCAGGATCTTGCCGGCCCCATTCTGATTGTGAAATGCGGTTCCTGGTGGAATGCGGAAGTGGGTGAAGAAGATCGGATGGTCGGTAATGCCTACGCCAATCTTTCCGTTTGGATCATTAAGCCGGCTGATGTCGGCAAGTTTGGCGCTTTCGATAGTGCCGGCAGCCAGAATAACATGGCGACCGCGGAAGGTGCGCAGTTGATTGGCAATCATATCCTGGGCGACAACTTCCGTTACCCGATCCCCAGATGTCTCCAGGCGCACAACCACATGGTTAAGGTTGACCCAGAGATTCTGGTTACCCTGAGGGCCGGCAGTCAGCCGCGACTCCATCAACAGGTCGGCAGTCGAGAACATTCCGGTGGAGATCGTTCCCAACCCATCGTTGGTGTAGTGAACGGCAACCGGCGCATCAAAGTGGCTAAACTCGGGGAACCAGTTCCGCAAAAAGGTCTTGATCTCCCGATGGTATGGCGCAGGCTGCAGCGGCGTCCGGTTCATCAGATCCTCGGCGCGCTGGTAGCCGCCACCTTCCAAATACCAACGGATCGACTCACGCGGCCAGAGTTCCATCTCCCACCAGTTCATACGCGGAATCAGGCCACCCCAGAAGAGCGAACGCCCGCCCAGATTGAAGGCCTGACCGCCATCATAAAATGTGTTAAAAGCGTTGGTGTAGTTCTGGACTTTAAACTCCTCGAAGAGCGTCCAGATATGCTTGTCGAACTGACCGATGCGGTGTCGCCGGGGCAGATTGGCGACATGCGCGGGAAAGAGGTAGCCCCCCGCTTCCAACACCAGCACACTCAGGCCCATGTCGGACAACTGGTCAGCTACAATGCCACCACCGATGCCCGACCCGATCACAATCACATCGAACAGACGACTCTCATCGAGATTGGGGGCAAAGAAGAGATTCTGAACATATCCGCTCTCGACAATTAACTCTGAAATGCGCGGAAAGCGTATCTGCGCATCACTGTAAACATAATCACCACCACCAACTGGTTCGATTGCCAGATCAGGACCATCCATCCAGTAGGTTTTCTCCAACATAAACTTGAAAACCATGCGCGGTTGATAACGAGACTCGGGCAATTCAAACCGCCACTCATCGTTTTCATAAATTCCCGGAATATCCTGATCCCATCCATCAACTTCATTACGGACCGTAACCAATACATCTGGACGATAGCGCGTTGTTCGCAGGCGAATTGTAAACATAACAATTCCCTTTCACATAAGGCGTATGAAACTACTCATCACCTTAGTGTGAACGCAGCGCAGGTATCATTTTGCATTCAGAAATGGTAAAGAAGCGGTAAGATATGAAAAGAACAGCGAACAAAACCTGCCTGGCACACCGCTGTTAGACAACATGTTTGTTCTTTGTTCTTTTTCTAGCTACTCTTTCAGGTGCAGAGACACCCGATTCCGACCGGCATGCTTGCTCTGGTACAGCAGACGATCAGCGCGCTTGAGCAATGTCTCAACACTGTCATCCGGTTGCGCCAAAGTTGCGCCAATCGACACCGTCACCCGAATGGTCATTGGCCAGACCGGCAACCGCGACTCAGCGATAAGCAGTCGAAACCGTTCAGCCAGAACATACAGGTTCTCTTCATCAACATTGCGAATGATCGCGACAAACTCTTCACCGCCCCAGCGCCCGACACTATCCGACGACCGGGCATTATTCATAAATGTGTTACCAATCATGCGCAATACTTCGTCGCCGATATCATGTCCATAGATATCGTTAATGCGTTTGAAATTATCGGCATCAATAAACAACACCCCAAATGACCAGCCGTATCGGTTCATCTCATCGAACCGCAGACTCAGGCTCATCTCAAGATAGCGCCGGTTTGCCAGTTGCGTCAGCGGATCGAGCAGCGCCAGTTGTTCCAGCTCTTTCAGCCGCTGGGCAGTAGCGAGCCTGGCACTATTATCGTTAAATACCTCAACGGCACCGATAATATTTCCCTCAGCATCGCGCACGGGCGCGGTTCGCACAATGACTGGCAGCCGCCGACCATCCTTGTGATGCAGATAGACTTCGACTTCCCGCTGATCGCCATCCTTAATCGTTGCCGCCAGCGGGCAGAGACCAAAACACAACTGGTTGTCGTTATTATCGACATGGCGAAGAATATTATCCCAGCAGTGTCGGCCAACAACCTCCTCAGCGGTAAACCCGCTGATTGCCTCGGCACCTTTATTCCAGTAAGTAATCCGGCGCTGGGGATCAACAAAGTAGACCCCATCATACAGGCTATCCAACACATTTTTATAGAAGGTATCATCCAGATCCATAGCCGCTCCAGGTCAAGAAAAGCCAGTGAAATTCAGTTCCACGCTGACGGCGGATGTTTACACAATCACAATGCCTGCACAAAAGCCCTGGCGCGTTCTTCACCATCGGCAATCAGATCCTGGATAAAGGATGGGCTACGATCCAGTTTTGAGGCATAGTCTAAGCTGCGCTGCATCATCAGGCGGCGTATCGTGACATGTTTGTAGTTCGCGTCGGAAATGACACCAGTGGCGATCAACTGGTTAATGCGCTCAATAAAGTAGACCTCCTGATTAAGCGAGAGATTACCTGCAAGCTCATTCCGACGATCCTGAATATCCTGGATAGTCATCGGCTCTTCGGCGCGGACTGACGGGTTAATCTGAATAATCCAGATCTCATCCGGTTTCGCCTCTGTCACCGCATTAGAGCGCACAAAGTCACGTATCGGCGGATTATGGGAGAAGAGCCCATCCCAGTAGACGCCCCCCCGGGTATGCACCGCACGAAACAGCGTCGGGATCGCCGCCGACGCCAGGACCGCCTCGGCATCAATCTCCCCATCCCGAAAGATCGTCAACTCTCCCGACAGCACATTGACCGCGCCCACCAGAAGAGTCGGACTGCTGGGCGTGATGTACGTCGGCAACTGCGCAAAGTCAACATACTTTTCGAGCAGCAGACGCAACCGCTCCTGGCCCCACGGCGGGTAAAAGTAGGGATTGACCGCCGGCAGATTGACCAGATCTTGCAGACGTGACCCCAGAACGACCAGGTTATTCAGCAGCATGTCATAAAAGAAATTAGCAGAGGTATCCTGCCAGAATGCCTCCAACAGGTCAATCGCCCGATCCCGCTCATTGCACAGCAAACAGGACCATGCCAGCAGCGCGCAGATCGCGCCGCCCGATGTGCCGCTTATTCCCACGATCGCATGTGTTTCCGGGAGGTTGCGGAAGATACCGCGCAGTGCGCCTGCCGTGAATGCGGTATGGCTCCCTCCACCCTGGCATGCAATGGCAATACGGCGGGGAGATGGGGTGGTAGTCATAACAAACTCTTCTCTCTTTCTAACTCACACGAGTTACGCGGTGGGCGTACAAATCAGACATGTGCTCCCACAACGGCAGTCTTCACCTGCGGCAGCATGGTACTTTTTGATCTTTTTCACGAACATTTGGCTCACAGAGCCAAATGTTCGTGAAAAAGGATGCTCGGTTCCGCCCTGCCGGAGGCGAATCGGGCCAGTTGTCCAGGCAGACGCCTGGGTTTGGAACCGACCGCGTAACTCCTGTAACTCAGGTGTATCTGCAGCGGCAGGAGCCGTCAGGTGGTGCGACAAGGCCGAACTGGCCTACATAGCCACACGCCGGCAACACCGGCCCAAGGTCCAAATCCTGGGGAAGGTCGGTCAGGCTGCCCATAACCCGCAGCCCTGGCTTGAGATCTATAGCAATCTGCTATCAGCATCACATATTACTCGCGCACAGGTTGAAATAGTAAATCTATCGTACGTACGGTTTGGATATATGTCAAGATCCTGGGCAGAGAATGGGCAAATTTTGTCATAAAGTTGTCGTTTTGCGCTTGATTTGGGGATTTTCATGAATATATGACGGTAAAGGCGCACAGTGTGTGCGCCTCCGCTCAGATGATACGTAGTTGGTTATGGAACACGAGTTACGCGGTACAACCTGCTCCGGCCTGGTAACAAACCCGAACGCCGGCTTCGCCTACGGCAGCATGGTACATCTCTTTTCTTTTTTACAAAAATTCGCACAAAGTGCAAGATTTTTGTGAAAAAGAACGTCCTGTTCCACCCTACCGGAGACGAAATTCCCCTCCAGGTCAGTGACCGGGTAACTTCATATTATGTGCATCCTGATATATCAGGCGGCCGCGAAGGCTTTGATCAGGTAGCCCATCCAGCGCATGCTCATCCAATAATCTTCTATGCGGATATTTTCATCCGGCGCATGGATCCGGGTACCATGATAGCCGCACCCGGCACCACTGGCAACCGGCGTACCAAATGCCTGGCAGAGTGGGTACATCGGCCCGGTACCCGCCATCGTCGGGTAGACCAGCGGCGTGATGTTATAGGTCATCTCCGCCGCCGCCGTGACTGCGCGCACAACCAGCGCATCGAGATCGCTACGCGCCGGATGTTCCCCCCCCAGGTCAACCATTTCGATGTCCGTATAGCCCTGCGCATCCAGGTGCGTCCGCAGTTGTTGCAGCACCGTCTCCGGCTCCATCTCCGGCACCAGGCGAAAATCGATCTTGGCGCGAGCCTCACTCGGCAGGACGGTCTTGGAGCCCTCCCCCGTGTACCCGGACACCAGACCGCAGATTGTACAGGTTGGCTCAAAAAGATGCCGGCGTAGGCGTTCAACACCCTGGACATCATCCAGGAATGCCGGAATGCCATAGTCGGCCAGGACCGCTTCGTCGTCGGTAGGAATGCTTTCAAGCGCCTGTAGATCGATCGCATTGGCGGGCCGGATCGCATCATAGAAGCCCGGTATCAGGATGCGACCATCGGGCGCTTTGAGTGTTGCCAGCGACCAGGTCAACTGCCAGGCCGGGTTAGGCACCACGGTAGCATTGGACGAGTGTAGATCCCGCACCGCGCCGCGTGCAATTAGCTCAACATACTGAATGCCCTTTGCACCACAGGCAACCGTCGGACGCCCCGCAATATCCCGCCCGCCCGTCTCCCAGAGACAGCCATCAGCCTTGAGCAGATCAGGATGGTTGCGGCAGAAAGCATACAGCGTGCGCGAACTTACCTCCTCCTCGCCCTCGATCACAAAGGCAATCCGTATGGGCAAATCGCCCTGCGTTGCCAGCCATGCCTCAATCGCCTGAATGCGCAACATCAGATTGCCTTTGTTGTCCGCCACACCACGCGCATAGATCTTCTCATCGCGGATGGTCGGCTCAAAGGCGGGCGAAGTCCAGAGTTCAAGCGGCTCGGCCGGCTGCACATCATAGTGATCATAGATCAGCAGCGTACGCGGGCCACTCCCCAGTGTGCCATAAACGACCGGCGCGCCGCCGTTGGTGCTGATCAGGCGCACATCCGCGCCCAACTGCTCTAACCGCGCCTTTACCTGAGCGCAGGCTTCCGGGATGCAGCGTCCCTGCGCGGCCACGGAGGGAATACGCAGCAGATCGAATAACTCCGAGAGAAACCGTTCCTTATGGGCATTAATGTAACTGATAAACTGATCCATACCGCTGTCCTTTTACCTGTGCTTTCTTTGCAAAAATACCACGTAACACGCGTTACGCGGTCGTTGACCCGGCAGGGAATTTCGCCTCCGGCAGGGTGGAAGATTCCCTTCTTTTTTATGAAAAAAGAAAAAAAGAGTACCATGCTGCCGCAGGCGAATCGGGTTTTCATCGGGTCAAACGCCCGCTTTGAACACGCACCGCGTAACTCATGTAAGTAACGAAACCTGGATTATTTACTGCTTCTGGAATACGTTGATTGAAGCGGCTGTGCCCAGCACGCTAACCCGGCGCGATGTACCTGGCCGCAGTTCCGGTGCAGCGGCGATGCGGGCCGTCTGAAGCAGCCCGGCATCGCCGACCAGGGTGACCAGGCGGCCCCCCGGCCGGAGTACCCGCCCAATTTCGGCCAGCACGCCCCGGTAAAGTGCCGGCAAATCCTGTTCGAGAGCTACCTGTTTCCCAAATGGCATATTCGTCGCCACTTTGTCAACACTCTCTGCCGGCAGCGGTAGCGACCGCGCATCCCACCGCTCGCATGTGACCTCTCCGACAATTTGCCGGGTGTTGATCCGCATATTCTTGACCGCTTCGCCAGTGTGATCACTACCATAGAGATGCGCAAACGGCCCCGCCGCCGCGCGTTCCAACAGCAGGGTACCGGTGCCTGCCAGCGGGTCCAGAAAGACATCCTTTGGCGCGGGATCGGTGAGCCAGACCATGGCCGCCGCCAGCGCCGGACGCAGGGCTGCCGGCATATGCCGTTCCCGGCTGCGGTGGCGCATCTCCGGGCCGGAGAGACGCACACCGCATACCAACTCCTGCTTGAGCAGTGTGGCCCAGACTTCGATATCGGCATCTTCCGCAACCTCACGCCAGCGCCCCGGCCAACCGGCCTTGATCGCATCGGTGACAGCGCGACCAATATCACGGCGGCGAAACTGGTGTGCCCCGACCTCACGCGTCACCACGCGGAAAGTTGTCGGCTTGCGACGGGTGTTGAGCGTCTGCGACCAGGCCGCAAGCGCATCACCAACCGCACGAGTATCCCGCGTTGCCGCGAATATCTGCCGTAACCCGCGCTCATCGGGAGCGATTTTGAAGGCACGTACCGCCACAGCAAACACATCTTCACTGATCCGCAGACGCAGCAGTTCGCGCGTACTGCCGCTGTAGCGCAGCAACACCAGATCATTGCGCCCCGGCACAAAATGCGTTCCTGCTGCCTGCGGGCGGCCGGCTCCACCGCGTACCGACAGGCGCTGTTCGGCTTCCTGCCCGGCTAACGGCCCAAGACCGGGAAGGGTCTGAAGGAGATATACCATACGTTATCATAAACCTTTACTGACATACTGCAATTGTCCCCTGGGGGTCAACTTCCTCTCCAAACCAGACCACCGCGTGGTGCTCATACACCGCCACACCCATAGCCTGCCATGGTCCCCATCCATCCTGCTCAATGATAACGCCATTGTGTCCCGGGCTATTCTGCCAGGCATCTAAGGCACCCGACGGGTCGGCCTGCCCCGAAAAACCGTAAGAAATCTCATATCCATTACCGGTATAGATATTTCCGGTTATCTCGCGGGGCTTACTCCACATCCCGGCGGCATTGGCATGATCGGAGGTATAGCAAACGGGACTCCACTCCCCCTGATCCGACCAGCTATGCATATTGCAAGCCTCTCCCCGGTTATCCGTTCCACTGTCAGGTTCATTGTCGTGCAGATCAAGCACATGCGCCTGTGCAACATGCGTCAGCGATTTCGAGATCGGTACATCCGGCAGGCCGGTTGTGTTGCGGTAGGCATTCACCAGACGCGCCAGTTCCGCCTCCTGTGCCGTCAAGCAGGTTCCCGGAGTGGGATAATCCGCCGTGGCTGCGGTCGGCGTTGGCGGCACCGGACTGGGCGATACCGGACTGGGTGATACCGTTGGTGTCGGCAGTATCGGACTGGGTGATACCGTTGGTGTTGGCGGCACCGGACTGGGTGACACTTCCGGCGTCGGCAAAATTGGACTGGGCAATGGCGTTGATGTTACAATCGGACTGGCCGAGGGCGCAGGATAGGCCGGCGGGACCGACGGTTGCTCGGGTCTACCGGATGCATACGCGCGAACTTCGTTCCCCAGCAACCCTAGCAACACTTCATACCGGGTGCCCGCCAGTTCCGTATGATGCTCCATCCGCCGTCGCTCAAAATACTGGATAGTCCCGCTCCAGTCGTCAAGGGTGGCATAGAACGGTTCGGTTATCGGATAGCCAAAGCGCTCCAGACCACCATTTTGTTCCCAGTAACTTTTAAATGGTTCGCACAGGCTGTGACCAGTAACGGCGAAGTAGCGGCAGCCCGAGGGCGCATCGCTCACCTGCGGGAAGTCGCGCCACGCGCGGCCCTGGAGTTCGAGCAGTCCCGCGCCTAACCGACCGGCCAGCACACCTTCCGCGCCATGATCTTCCAGGCGGTCTCGCTCAAACCATTGTGTCGGTCCGGTCCAACCATCGTTGTTTGTCTCAACCCGCAACTCGGTGGTTGGGTAACCAAACACCGGCAGACCACCGTTCTGTTCCCAGTAAGTTAGAATCACGCCCTCGATACAATAGCCTGTCTCCGCAAAGCAGCGCGTGCGTTGTGCTCGGGTTACCATTGGCAGCAACCAGATTACCAGGAACAGGAGTGCGAACACCGCCGGCAGAAATCGACGTTGCATTGATGATAGCTCCTTTTCGTCATAGATGACGCTCCCGCCCGCATACCTGCTATCCCAACACAGAGCAAAATGCAGCAGTATGGCAGGTCCGGGAACATCGCTTTTACCCATACATTACGGCGATAATCAGCGAGTTGTTGATAAGCAATCTACGGCTTGTTTGAATAGCTTTCCTGGTATGTGGACTCTTCGCGGTGTAAGCCGGCGCTACTCCAGAATCATTGTATGCAGCACATCGTACATCTGCACCAGGCTGTCGATAACAACCCACTCCTCCGGGGAATGCAGCCCGGCACCAACCGGTCCAAAGCAGACTGCCGGAATACCCGCCACACTATAGAAACGCGCATCGGTACTGAAGTGTTCACTATAAAACCGGGTTTCCTGGTTGCGTATGCGTGTGCTGATAGCGGCCAGTCGCCGGACGTGGGAATTTTCGGGACTGGTCGCCAGCGGCGCGGCCCGCCGGCACTCGATCTCTTCAGCTTCCGGAAAACAGGTACACACCACTGCCAGAATATCTTCAGGCTGATCATCGGGGATATATCGCACATCAAGCGTTAACTGCAGTTCAGGTGGTACCTGGTTAGGCGAGCCGATCCCCGCCTGAATCGCTGTCGGAGTAACCGTCGTGCGCCATGTCGCCTGCTCCAACGGGGGGAAATGCTCAAATAACGCCTCGAGTCCCCGATGCAGCGCCAGGATCGGGTTACGTCCTTCCCAGGGGCGCGAACCATGAGTAGACATACCCGGCAACCGGAGTTCAATCCAAAGCGCACCCTTATGCTCATTGCAAATATCCATATCAGTCGGCTCAGCGGCAATAAAGTAGTCACAGCGCCAGCCCTCATTAAACAGCCGCTCAGTACCGTAAGCACCACCAATCTCTTCATCACTCACAAACTGAAACCCAACATCGGGGCGCGTATCCCGTGCCGCCAGATCCTTGAGCAGCCGCAGCAGCACCGCCACACTGCCCTTCATATCCTGGCTGCCCCGCCCATAGATACGCCCATCGCGTATCTGGGGTTCAAACTGCGCGGGCTGTCCCATCACAACATCCACATGTCCATTGAGCAGCAGTGCAGGTGTGCGGGTATCATGCAGTGTTGCAATGATTGCGGGTTTACCATTACTTGTGGAACAATGCACAAAAATATCAGGAATAGCACTGAGGTAGTGTTCTAAATAATCGACCACAGCATTAAGCTGATCAGGTCGGTCAGCAGTACTCTGAAAGCGGATCATATCACACGTTAGTCCGACAAGTTCATCGCGCAGGATATCCGGCATAACGGGCTCCCTGGTTCTAAAACCGTAAAGTAGAATATTTTATAGTCTACCACATCCCACTGTCCCAGTGTGCGGCAGAATTCAGATACACAAGAGCGGAGGCCGGGATTACCCCGACCTCCGCATACGCGCTACTTTCAACAAGCCGTCACCGGCATTCAACCGGCCAGGGCCGGAACTGCTCCTACTTGGCCGGAGCGCGGCTCACACCACCCGTAGCAACCGGCGGCGCGCCCGCTTCCGGTGGGGCCAGGAAGTCAGGATAGGCAACCGAACCATGCTCACCAACATCCAGACCCATTTCCTCTTCCTCGGCGCTGACCCGCAGGCCAATCGTCACCTTGATGGCATAGAACAGCACACCCGACGTGACAACCGTCCAGAGGCCAATCGAGACAATCCCGACAATCTGCGCAATCAGCAGGGTGCCCCCGCCACCGGCAAAGAGGCCCAGCGTGCCCGTATTGCCCTCAATGGTAGCAAACAGGCCCACAGCTAAAGTACCCCACACACCATTCACCAGGTGAGCCGGAACCGCGCCGACCGGATCGTCAATCTTCAGCGCCTCCATCCAGGCGGCCGAGAAGACAATCAACGGGCCCGCAACCAGACCGATAATCACGGACGCCAGCGGTGTCACATAGGCACAGGGCGCGGTAATCGCCACCAGACCACCGATAACACCATTCAGCGTCATGGTAATGTCCGGCTTGCCACTCTTGAACCAGGTTGCGAACATTGCGCCCAGCGCGCCCGCAGCCGCAGCCAGGGTAGTGTTAACGGCCACCAGCGCAACCGCATTAGCATCGCCCTGAGACGAGAGGGCCAACTGGCTACCAGGGTTAAAGCCGTACCAGCCGAGCCAGAGGATAAACACACCCAACCCTGCCAGCGCCATGTTGTGACCGGCAATCGGCTGCGACTTGCCGTCACCGCTAAAGCGCCCGATGCGCGGCCCCAGGATAATGGCACCCATCAGCGCCGCCCAGCCACCAACACTGTGAACGACCGTGCTCCCGGCAAAGTCGGTAAAGCCCCAGTTACCATCGGTGCTACCACTGTAGTGGTTCAACCAGCCCGCACCGCTCCAGACCCAGTGAACCACAACCGGGTAAATCAGCATAGAGATAACCGCGCTAAAGATCAGGTAGCTCGAGAACTTGGTCCGCTCAGCCATTGCCCCGGAGACGATAGTTGCAGCAGTACCGGCAAAGACCACCTGGAACAACCAGCTTGCCAGAACGGGCGCAGCCCCTGCTTCAGCGGGATCATATCCCAGGAAGAAGGCATCGGTACCGATAAAGCCGCCGGCCGAAGCACCATAAGCAATGCCCCAGCCAATCGCCCAGAATGCTATCGCCGCCATGGAGAAGTCCATCATGTTCTTCATTATGATATTGACAACATTCTTTGAGCGGGTCGAGCCGGCCTCCAGCAAAGCAAAACCAGCCTGCATAAAGAATACCAGAAAAGCGGCAACAAGCAGCCACATCGTATCTGCGGCAACAGCAACCTCTGCGGCCTGATCAGCCGCTTCCTGCGCAAAAGCGCTTGTTCCAAATGCCAGGAAGAGTCCCAATGCACCAGCTACTGCTACGCCCCACTTACCCCATGTCCGTATCATTTGTGTATCTCCTTAAAATATCCGGCAACTCGCACTAAAATGCGCCTTAAATCTGTAAGATCCAGGACATAATGCGCTACGCCCGGTACGGTATGCAGCGCACAGAAACCGCGTCATCGCTACGTTAAGCCACACTGCTTACTCCAGACCTTACGGCCATAGACAGAAGAAACCTTCGGGTTCAGGTACAACTATGTGGTTAGCTACACAGGATCGAAAAATCGTATTTCATAATCCCTGATGACCCATACGGTAAACTTGCGGACCATCAAGTCATATCAAGTTATACATGATGTGTATACATAACAGAAACAGACAGAGCCGCGATCTCTGTTTTGAGGTAAACATGACAGAATATCGCAGGCAAGGGTTGGGGATAGATCTAGCGCGCAACACACCGACTCTGCAGCCCCGCAGTGGTGTGGGCAGCACTACCAGTAATCACCTCCTTTCTTGAATGACCACAAGACACGCAGTGGTCTGACAGCAGACAGGGCTGTTTCAATAAACCAAACTTTAATGATGAGGTTGTCAAATATGGTACCAAAAGTCCCGCCAGTGTGACTATGGTGAAGATACCCAAAATACCGTCCCATCTCACTGGATATTCTGTCCAAATGCCTCTAACGGGCACTGTTCCGGTTCACCTGACAATCAGAAGAATCTGCAAGTGGATCAAACTGAGCGTAAATCCCATTGCGTTGCGGTATATCTCCTCGCACTATTCCCGGGACCGGTACGAATATTGTTAAAAGAGGGCAATAAATCTTAAGGAAGTCACGAAGATATTGTTGACATTTTTGGTTAAGTATGATACAGTTGGAGGTTAAGCAACAATACTTCTTCCTAAACTATTGCTGCTCTCCGCACAAGATGTATGCAGATAGAGCTTTCCGCCAATGCTACGACTGCCTGCCGGAGTCTGTCAGCTTCTGTGTATAATTGTGGTATTATCAGGGAGTCCCTAAGCACTTCGAGATATTCACGTGTCAAAGAACTTGTGCCTGTGCCTTGAGCGATTCCCGGGTTTCTAGGAACAGGCGCAGAATATTATTATGTTAAGAAAACCACGGGCACGTAACCCTACTCGCAATTGTTAGACATGTGTATCAGATGAACGACCAGGGGACAACGGGTTGAGGTATACTTTTTCAGAGAATGAGGAGGCTTCGGCACATGAGTGATGCAACCACTGCTGGACGATTAGCAGGTAAAATTGCGCTTATCACTGGTGCGGCGGGCAATATTGGCGAGATCATCACCCGGCGCTATCTCGATGAAGGTGCAACCGTTGTGCTGATGGACCTGAGCGATGAACGATTGAACGCCTTCCGTGAACGGCTGATCCAGGAGGAGGGACGTTCGCCGGAACAGATTATGACCGTGCCCGTAGACGGCAGCAACATCGGCCAGGTCCGGGCCGGCGTCAACCAGGCTGTAGAGCGCTTTGGACGGGTTGACATCCTGGTCAACAATGCGGGTAGCCCCGGCGCACGCCAACGCCTCCCCGACATCCCCCTAAACCGCGAAGATCTGCGCGATGGTGACACCGAGACGATGAGCGACGCGGTGGGCAATCTCCTGGGGATTACCTGGAATTTTGTGCGTGCGGCCGCACCGCATATGCCGCCGGGCAGTAGCATCATTAATGTCTCAACAATCTTTTCACGGACGGACTATTATGGCCGCATTCCGTATGTTGTGCCGAAAGCCGCAACCAATCCTCTGACGCAGCGGCTGGCGCTCGGTCTGGGGGCACGCGGCATTCGCGTCAATAATATCTATCCTGGCCCGATTGATAGCCGGCGGATTCGTACGGTGTTTCAGTCAATGGATAAACTCAAAGGCGTGCCCGAAGGGACGACGGCTGAGGACTTTTTTGGCATTATGCGCCTTAGCCGGGCAGAAGGTGACAGCGAACTGGTTAAGACCTTCCCCAAGCCGCTGGATGTTGCTAACACCATGGTCTTCCTGGGCAGCGACGAGTCCGCCGCGTTTAGTGGGCATCCCTTCGAAGTGACGAATGGCATGGATGTGCCCACCGAAAGTTATACCGTGTTTGAGTCGCGCCCGGAACTGCGTACGGTTGATGCCACCGGACAGATGGTCCTGATCTGTGCCGGTGAGCAGGTTGAGGATGCCCTGACGTTGACCGGAGCGCTTCGTTCTACCGGCTATGAGGTGGCAATCGGCTTCCGCAGCCAGGCGGCCATCTCGCAGGTGCAGGAGGTACTGCAACAGAGCCGCCAGATGCAGGGACCAAGTTATGTGCCGCCGCTGCTAACCTACCTCAACCCACTCGATCCCGGTAGTGTGGAAGCGACGCTGAATGATGTGCAGGATCAGACGGGGACGATTCACTCGGCGGTTATCTTGCCTGCGCGTGGTGCTGATTATGTCTATCCTTCCCTGGCCGATATTGACGACGAAACGGTCAAACAGTTCCAGGATGAAGAGATTGTCGGTATGGTGGCTCTGGCAAGCCAATTGTCCCGCTTCTGGGAGCAGCGGATAACGCCGGTCCAACCGCGCATTGTTTTTTTGAGCAATGGCGACGATGGGCGCGATAATGTCTATGCCGATATTATTCGTGCGGCGGCCGAGCAACTGATCCGGGTGTGGCGACACGAGTCGGCGCTGGATGTTGCCAAAGCCCAGGCACAGCAAGACGGCGAGACGCCTGCGCTGGGGCAGAGCCGGCCGATCTGGGCCAATCAGATTGTGCGTTATGTCAACAATGAAGATGAAAGCCTGGAGTTTGCCTGTGCCTGGGCCGCTCGCCTGTTGAGCGGCGACCGGCAGATCGAGGAGATTAATCTGTACCTCCCGAAAAATATTGAGGTGACGACCGGAGCGCTCCGCCCCTCGTTTGGCTGGGCCGAGAGTATTCTGGGCATGCATCTGGGCAAGGTTGCGTTGATTACCGGCGGCAGCGCGGGTATTGGCGGGCAGATCGGGCGACTGCTGGCGTTGAGCGGCGCGCATGTTTTGCTGGCCGCACGGGGAGCCGGACAACTGGAGCAGTTGCGCGAGCGCATCGTGCGCGAACTGCACGAAGTGGGCTATGCCAATCCCAAGTCGCGGGTGCAATATCTGGCCGGGGTTGATGTGGCCGATGAGGGCGAGTTAACACGCCTGGTTGAATATACGCTGGAAACCTTCGGTCACGTAGACTATCTAATCAACAACGCCGGGATTGCCGGTATGGAAGAAATGGTTATCGACATGCCGCTGGACGGCTGGAAGCGCACGCTGAATGCCAACTTGCTCAGCAACTTCTCGCTGATCCGCAAGCTGGTACCCCTGATGAAGAAGCAGGGCAGCGGGTATATTCTGAATGTCTCTTCCTACTTTGGTGGCGAGAAGTATGTTGCGGTGCCCTATCCTAACCGCTCGGACTATGCGGTGAGTAAGGCGGGGCAGCGCGCCATGGCTGAAGCGTTTGCCCATTTTATGGGGCCGGAGGTCCAGATTAATGCGCTGGCTCCCGGACCGGTTGAGGGCGATCGGTTGCGTGGGACGGGTGAACGGCCAGGATTGTTCGCACGGCGGGCACGGTTGATTATGGAGAACAAGCGGCTGAACGAGGTGCATGCCGCCCTGATCGAGGCCCACCGTGAAACAGGTCAGCCGGTGCGCGAGTTCCTCCAGGTCATGTTCTCGAATGGCGTGCAGGCGCTGGGTTATGCGAGCCAACTTCCCGATCCGCTGCGCCGGCTGGCGGTCAGCATCTGGGAACAGGGCGATCCGCAGGCTTCATCCCGGTCCTACCTGCTAAATAGCTCAATTGCCCAGAAGCTGATCCAGCGCCTGGAGGTTGGTGGACATCTTGATCATGGGGAAGGCGCGGCACTCCTGGCAGATGTGCCTGAGCCGCCGGTACCGTTCTTCACCCGCCCGCAGATCGAGCGCGAAGCACGCAAGGTGCGTGACGGGATCATTGGCATGCTCCATCTACAGCGCATGCCGACAGAGTTTGATGTGGCAATGGCGACGGTCTACTACCTGGCGGATCGCAATGTGAGTGGTGAGACGTTCCATCCCTCCGGGGGACTGCGCTTCGAGCGAACGGTAACGGAGGGTGAGTTGTTCGGTAAGGCCGGTCAGCATCGCCTGGAGAAGCTGCGCGGCTCGACTGTCTTTGTGGTCGGCGAGCATCTGCGACGGCACCTGGTTGCCCTGATCCGCACCTACCTGGAAGAGTATGATGCAAAGCGGGTTGTTCTGATTACGGAAACCGAAGCGGCCGCCCGCAGCATCACCGAAGAACTGGCCGAGCATAGTAGTAGTGACCGGCTCTGTACGGTAGTGGCGAATGGGAATGTTGAGGCGGCGATTGATCAGGCGCGGAAGCAGTATGGCAATCCCGGCCCGGTTGTCTGTACACCGTTCCGTCCGCTGCCAACCCGCCCACTGATCGGCAGTGTTGGCGGTGACTGGACGGGCGTGCTGGATGCAGCCGACTTCGCCGATGTTGTCGAGCATCAAATTACCCACCACTTCCGCGTGACGAAGAAGGTATCACTGCTCGACAGCGCGCAACTGGTGCTGGTGACATCCGAAACCTCGGCCCGCTCAACGGCGGAGGAGTTTGCGCTGGCTAACTTTATCAAGACCACGCTGCATGCCTTTACCGCCACAGCCGGGGTTGAGAGTGAGCGCACGGTGCATCGTGTCCCCGTCAACCAGGTCGATCTGACCCGGCGGGCCCGCGCCGAGGAGCCGCGTAACGCCGCCGAAGAGGCCGAGGAACTGCGGCGCTTCGTGGATGCGGTGATCCTGACCACCGCACCGTTGCCGGAGCCCGGCGAAAGCCGTTACCGCGGCCGGATCTACCGGGGGAACGCGATTATCGTGTAGTGCCGGCGGGGTACCGTCCAACCCTCACGATCCGGCATGTGACTTCCGCATAACCCTGACGTTTTTGCACAGTGAAATCACACGCAGAGGACGGTTCGATAACGAACCGTCCTCTGCGTTTTGCCGATTTTGGCTACCTGCGCTACAATCATCGGCTGCATGCTTGTGTATCCCAGGAGAAGAGCTGGTATGTCCGACAAAACCGATTTTCATATGACGACAGAGGAGTTTCGGCGCTATGGGCGCGCAGTTGTCGATTGGATCGCAGATTACTATGAGCGGGTTGAGTCGCTGCCGGTGCTCGCGCAGGTAACGCCAGGACAGATCCGGGAATCGCTCCCGCCACACCCACCGCAGCAGGGCGAACCATTTACCGCCATGCTCCGTGATGTTGAAGAGTTGATCCTGCCCGGTATAACACACTGGCAGTCGCCCAACTTCTTCGCCTTTTTTCCCGCCAACACCTCAGCACCGGCCATTCTGGGTGAACTGCTCTCAGCCGGATTTGGCGTCCAGGGGATGCTCTGGGCCACCAGTCCCGCCTGCACCGAACTGGAGACACATGTGCTTGACTGGCTGGTGGAAATGCTGGGCCTGCCGGACCACTTTCGCTCAACCGAGAAAGGCGGCGGGGTGATTCAGGACTCGGCCTCAAGCGCTACCCTCTGCGCGCTGCTGGCTGCCCGTGAACGCGCAACCGGCTATGCCGGCAACGAGCAGGGGTATAATGGGCGACTGGTGGCGTACACCTCGACGCAGGCGCACTCCTCGGTTGAGAAGGCCGCGAAGATAGCCGGATTCGGCCGCCGGCATCTGCGCCTGATCCCGGTGGACGAGCAGTTTGCTATGCGTCCGGAGGCACTCGCCGCGCAGATTACTGCCGACCGCGCAGACGGTCTGATACCCTGCTTCGTCTGCGCGACTGTGGGGACCACCTCGTCAAATGCGCTTGATCCGCTCCCGGCAATCGGCCGGATCTGCCGGGAGGAGGGGATCTGGCTGCATGTAGATGGCGCAATGGCGGGGAGTGCGGCGGTCTGCCCGGAATATCGCTTTATTCAGGCGGGGATTGAACTGGCGGATAGCTACTGTTTTAACCCGCACAAGTGGATGTTTACCAACTTCGACTGCGACTGTTTTTATGTGGCCGACCGTGCCTGCCTGATCAACGCCTTGAGCATCCTGCCCGAATATCTGCGCAACCAGGCGACCGAGTCGGGAGCAGTGATCGACTACCGCGACTGGCAGATTCCGCTGGGGCGGCGCTTCCGGGCGCTCAAGCTCTGGTTTGTGATTCGGCACTATGGGATTGAAGGGCTGCGCTATCATATTCGCCAACACATAGAACTGGCGCAAACCTTTGCTCAATGGGTTGCGGCCGATAGCCGATTTGAGTTAATGGCCCCGACACCGCTAAACCTGGTCTGCTTTCACTACCGGGAGAGCGATGCGCTGAACCAGGCACTGCTGGATCATCTGAACCAGAGTGGACAGATCTACCTGACCCATACTCGTCTGAATGATCGCTTCACCCTGCGCTTCTGCATTGGTCAGACCCACACGGAGTTGCGCCATGTAACCCACGCCTGGAAGTTGATCCAGCAGACGGTGCAGCGGTTAACCGGATAAGCGTTCATGGTTGCGCGCCACAATGATGCCAAAATGCCCCCGTAGCGAGACAACCCGCCCGTTCTCTTCAACTATCGCAAAAAACTCGCGGACATGGGGCGGAGCAGCCAGCAACCAGCGCGCCAACGCCTCGCGCTCGGCGGCGGGCATGCGCAACCGCGCCGTCCAGGAGTCAAATTCATAGGGTTCGCGGGGGTCGCTCTCGGTATGCTCAATCTGCAAACCGGTACCGGCAAAAAAGCTGGACCACTCGGCGTAGGTGTAGGCCCGCACATGGCCGGGATCACGCCGGCGCTCAAAGCGATCCATAAATGCATCCAGTTCGGGATCTTCCAGGCCGATATGGTCCGAAATCAGCAGCCGACCACCGGGACGCAGGACACGAGCAGCTTCGGCGGCAAAGGCCGGGGCATCGGCAAAGTGGTGCGCGGCGACGCGGCAGGTAACGAGATCAAAGCCGGCACTGGTGAAGGGCAGCGCCTCGGCAATCGCGCGGCAAAAGGTAACGTTCGTGACACCCTGCGCGGCGATATGCCGGCGGGCCGCCTGGAGCATTGCCAATGTCAGATCGCCGGCAACCGCACTGCGCACATGGGGCGCAAAGACCAGCGCGGTATGCCCGCCGCCGGTTGCCACATCCAGCAGACGCTCGGTACCGCGCGGTGCAGCCAGTTCCACCAGACGGGCCAGATCAACACCATAGGCATGGGTCGTGCTGGTGACATAGTTACCGGCGGCGGGCGCAAACTGGGCCTGCACCCGCGCTCTAATGGCCGCACGCTCATCAGCGGGCGAAGGATCAGCGGGAGTCGGGTTCATTAGTATTCTGCTTTCAATGCCACATATTACGCGCTCTTCCGTGAGTGGGTGGGTTTGAGCCTCCGGCAGGGCGGAAAAAGAGAAGTACCATGCTGCCGCCGGCGAAATGCGTCGCTGCTGCGCTCAAACGACTGGGTTGCATGCCCACTGCGTAACGCGTGTCGGTAAGGTGGTCAAAATAACGATACAAGAAGATCGACGCCAGTATACCATACACGGAAGATGATATTGAAGGGCAGATTGGGCCTGATCCGACTTTATGAATATCCGTTGTCGTGTTAAAATAGGGTATGGGGAATGAGATATCTATCTGAGGTGCGACTATGAGCGAAGAATTTCAATATCCGCTTCCCGGTAGTGGGAAGCAGTCATCAAGCTGGAATTCCCGGCGGATCAAGGCGCTGCGTGAGCATCTCCATTTGACCCAGCGCCAGATGGCCGACGAACTGCAGGTGCGACAGCAGACGATCAGCGAGTGGGAAACGGGTATTCATACACCGCACCGCTCGACCCAGAAGATCCTCTCAATGGTGGCCGAGCGTGCCGGGTTTGACTATACCGTCACACCGCAGCCGGAAGCCGAGGGGAATACGGAGGAGCAGACGCAGGGGCCGGAACAAAACCAGAACCACACCGGCGCTTGACACTCACACGTTTTCGTGTTACCATACGCACATATGAGCAAGGCGCGGCGACAACGTCGCGCTTTACTCAGGAATGACTTATCCGGTAGCGTGTTCACTGGTGTGTTGGAGCGTTTTGCGGTATGCTTGCAGGCGGCCTGGGGGCAGGTGTTGAAAATTAAGGAGTGTCAAATGTCCCTCGCAACGAACGAGATTTATCAGGGTGATGCCCGTGAACTGCTAAAACAGATAGAACCAGACTCGATTGCTTGTAGCGTCTGGTCACCACCTTACCATCTTGGCAAGAACTACGAAAAAGATATCTCCTACGATGAGTGGGTCGACTTGCTCCAACAAGTTATCCAGTTACACTATCCAGTGTTGAGACCAGGCGGATTTCTGGTCATCAATATTGCCGATATTCTCTGTTTCCCGGATGCATCCATGCCGCGCATCCAGGCAGCGAATGTGCGGCGTCAGCGCTCAGATGTTACCCGTGAAGATGTCCTGGCAGCGAAGGAAGCGTATCCCCACTATAACCGTTATCAACTTGCGGAGTTGCTTGGTTGTAGCGAGCAAACGATTGACCGCCGGCTCAATGGGAACAATATTCGTGGTGGTAAATATATGACCCAGACACGCGTTCAACTTGTCAGTAGCATTATTGAAGAGGCGGGTTTAGCAGCGGGGTTTTACCTGTATGACCGGCGTATCTGGGTGAAAGATCCGGCCTGGGAAAACTCGCAGTGGCATTCCCTATCCTATCGTGCGGTTGATGAATTTGAATATCTCTTTTTCTTCTGGAAGCCAGGTATCACCACGATTGATCGTAAGAAACTCACATCCGAAGAGTGGGCCGCGTGGGGCTCACGCGCAGTATGGACAATCCGTTCTGTGCGTACGAATGATGATCACGAGGCAAAATTCCCAATTGAGTTACCTCGAAGGGTTATCAAATTGTTGACCTTTCCTGGTGATACGGTACTGGACTGCTTTATGGGCAGTGGGAGTACAGCTATTGCTGCAATTCGTGAAGAGCGCAACTATATCGGTATTGAATTGTTGCCTGAATATGTCGAACTGGCACGCAAATCCTGCGAAGCGGCCATGCAGGGAATGGTATTGCTCCGCGAAATAGGGCAGGATAATACCACCGAACAGGCGAATCCGGCGGAGGCGGTTCAACTGCGACTTCCAAATGCGAATTCATAATACTTTTCGCAGAGATGCATTCCATCCTGTATCCGTTAAAGCTATCTTGATACAGCGCCAGGTATCTAACGATGAGAGAGGGTCGAGTCGGACACGAGTACGTCTCTGTTCAATGGGTTTTTTCTTGTCATCCTTTCCAGGAATGAACAATCCAGTCGTATTCGCCGCATACTCTGGCCCATCGAATAACAGGAGACCATTTGGTACACAAGCGAGTTCGAGATAGCTGAGCGGCTGATCTCCGAGACCCCGAACAGTGTAAACAGCCTTGATAAAGTATGTCAGGCACAACAGAGTATTGTCGCCAAGAACATAGAACGGCGGTAGCTTTGGCTGAAAGACCATTTTCGCCTTCTGACCAGTAACTTCAAACGACGAGTTTAGAACACCGTCATGCCAATAACGACCATCTCCCGATATCTGATGGGGTGGTACGACAATCTCATCCGGGTTGTCATTTGGCCCGGTTAGTTTCATATCAAAATGGATCAAGGCATCGGTCGTCGCAAACCGAATATCACCACCAAGTGGCAGGCCAGGGTATGCGATCAAGGGGTCTTTTTGCCAGATTGCACGCTCTAGATTCGCACCAATAGCTTTTTCGCCAACTTCTCCCCAGGGGATGGATGTGCCGCTTGGAGCCTTGCCACGTTGCTGTGGTGGGTAGTTAACCCAAAAGGGCTTGAGTTCCATTGCACGACAAAAATCATCGTAGATATTGGTGGCTGCAGCGAGAACAACATCGCGCAGGAAGTACATATACTTCTGCTCGATTGCCAGCACATAGGGCTGTTCCTGGAGTAGTTTAGTACGGATAGCAAAATAGTCAACTTTTGAGATCATGTGTCAAGATTCAGGTCAAGCTCGTCCTTCAGCAACTCGTCTGTAGTAACATTAAACAAATACGCGACACCCAGAACAAACTCGGTGGTTGGCTTCTTTTTGCCCGACTCAAGCTCGCTGATATAACTTCGGGAAGTGAGGCCAAGCGCCTGCGCCAGGTTACTGAGACTCATACCACGGCGGGTACGCAACACACGCAGTTTTTCACCGAATCGCTGCATCGTCAGTATCCAGCTCAAGCTCGTCTTTCAGAAGTTGGTCTGTGGTCACATTGAAAAGACGTGCTACACTCAGAACAAACTCGGCAGTGGGTTTCTTCTTGCCTGACTCAAGTTCGCTGATATAGCTGTGGGAGGTCATACCGAGTGTCTGAGCCAGACCTTTGAGAGTCATCTGACGTTGGACTCGCAGCGTACGCAGCTTTTCACCAAATTTTAGCATTTCTTGGCTTGACATCTCTTAGACAACATGGTATGCTAACGTCGCCAATGGCGACAGACAAGAAATATACTCAAATAAATCTCACATGCTCAACAGTCCATTCAAGTGGGTCGGAGGCAAATCCCGCCTGCGCAAAAAGATTATTGCGCTGCTACCAGAACATACCTGTTATGTCGAGCCATTTGCCGGTGCCGCCTGGGTCTTGTTTGGCAAGCCACCCAGTGACGTCGAGATTCTGAATGATATTGACCAGGATCTGATTACCTTCTTCCGGGTCGTCAAAGAACAACCCGAAGACCTGATTGCGTCGTTTGAGTGGGAACTGGTGGCACGGGCCGAGTTTGAACGCCTGGCCGACCTCGACCCGGCACAGCTTACACCGGTGCAACGAGCGCACCGCTTCTACTACCTGATTATGGCCGGCTGGGGTGGTGATCATCGAGCATTTAGACTGGCAAGCCTGCATTGATCGCTATGACCGGCCCGGGGTTGTGATGTATGTTGATCCGCCCTACCCCGATAACAAATGTAACTACTTTCACAACATGCGCAACTGGGACGATCATCGCCGCCTGGCCGAACGTCTGGGTGCAACCAAATGCCAATGGATTCTCTCATCGTACGATACGCCGGAGGTACGGACACTCTATGGACAGTACAGGATCACCTCTGTGCAATCATTCTCCGGAATGAACGTCCAGAAAAACAAGGGCGAGCGTGTCCTGAACCGCGAAGTGCTGATCACCAGTTTTGAGACAGGCACCAAACAATCGCCGTCACCTGACGCTATCAGCCAGACCACCCTGGCCCTGGAATGACCATGACCATATCCGGTTAACGCAATCCTGCACAACGCAAGGCGTTAACCGGGAAAAGCCCTGACCTATTATACCGGGTATCTGCGGATAAACAAACGCATGGCGTACTAATCTCGCTTTTCTGCAAACCAGAGCGCACGGCAGTCGGTCCCGTCGCGCTTTTCATATGGCTGCGCTTATCCTATTACGTGTAACCGGCGGTGCTACCAGCGCTGGTTGATGCAGGCTGCCTGTCTTCCCGGAGCGTTCGTTGTCAACGCCCTTTCTTCTACGTTGCTATATCCGTTATAGTGTAAGGAAGACCCGACCATGACCCGACGTATTGCAATCGACTGCGCGGAACTACGCCACCTGTACGAAGATGAGCAACTGGGTATCGTAATCCTGGCCCAATACTATAAATGCAGCCCGACCACTATTTCCAAACGCCTGCACGCCTGCGGCGTTCGCGTCCGTCCCTCGCGCTTTCAGCCGGTCTATGTGCCCGCCGATGAACTCTGGCGGCTCTACACGGTCGAGCGATTGCCCATCCGGGAGATTGCCCGGCGGCTGGGGGTCAGTAGCGGGACGATTAACAACCGGCGGCGGACGCTGGGTATTCCGAAACGCCCGCGCTATAGAACAGAGAACAACGTAACCATAAAAGAGAACAGACAATATGTCTACAATAACAACTCTATCTGACAAAAACTCTTTGCACTTTCCAGCAATACTGATACGATCTATCGCGTTTTAGTGCGACAAATCGGCCCATATGCGTTGACCATTGCGCAGCCCTATGTTAGAATGGCGCAAGCATCCAGGTCTGTTGCGCTGCCCTTTGTTGGGCGCAGGAGGAGGCATCGCGCATGGCGGAGTCCGATAGCATTATGCAGCTTGGCATCGAGGCCGCGCGGGAAGGAAACAAAGAAGAGGCGCGCAATCTCTTTCGTCTGCTGACACGGCAGGAGCCGGATAACGCACAAGCCTGGCTATGGCTTGCCGGCGTGGCTGAGAACCGCGAAGAGCGTCAGGCTGCTCTAGAGCAGGTGCTCGAATATGACCCTGATAATGAGATGGCCCAGAAGGGCTTACAGGCAATGGGCGTCAACCCCACCCGGAAACTTGATACCGAAGAAGCAGCCCCCCCACCGCCCCCAGTCGAAGAACCGGATGTAACGGAAACATCCGCTGAGGATCCCTGGGCATACGACGAGGATGACCCCTTTGCCGCGCTCGACTCATTGTCCGAGGTGATGAGTGGGCAACCCGGTGCCGTACGCCGGGCGGAACAGCCGGCCGCTACGGACGATCTGCCGCCGGAGTCATCGTTTGCGCCACCACCATCTGAACCGGAGCATGGTCGCCGGGGGGGGCGTTCATCAGGGGGTCCGGCAGTGTATGCCGCACAGGACGACTACGAATATGAAGAGGAGACTGAACCGGCCCGCCGGGGCGTGAACCCGTTTCTCCTCGGCCTGATTGTCATTGCGATTATCGCGCTGCTGGCAATTATCTTCTGGCCGGAAGGCGATGAGCAGATTGTTCTTAGTCCGGCCCCAACAGAAACAGTAGCACCTGAAGATGGCGAGGGCGCCGCCGGAACGGGTGAAACGCCCGCCGTAGGGACACCGGAAGGAGGAGCCGTTCCACCGGAAGGTGAAAACCAGGGTGAGGAGGTACCGCCGGAAGAGGCCACATTACCGGAGCCGATTGTACCCGAGGGCGAACCAGAGCCGGCGGAGCCGGAGCCGCAACCACCCTCAGATCCGGCAAATGTCAATACCGAAGTCGTCGCGCCCGGTACCGCGCTTGAGAGTAGTGGCTGGCAGTATATTTTTGCACAGCCGACCTTCGCAACGCCGATCATCGGCGGCCTGGGAAATGCTCAACCCGATGGTCGCTTTGTCGTGGTGCTGGCCCTGGTCACCAACACCACCGGGCAGCCGCAAAATGTACCCCGAGATTTCTTTGTTCTGAAAGATGCGCAGGGCCGCGTCTACGAAGCCCGCCCGGAACTCTCGACGGCGTATATCAACCAGTTTGGGCGGGGGATTGCTGCCGACCTGAGCCAGGAAGATCAGGTTCCGTCCGACGGCTTGCAGCGCAGTGTCCCGATTGTGTTTGATGTTGAGCCTGATGCAACCGAACTGAAGTTTTTTGCCCGCAGCAACCCGGATCAGGGCTGGCTGGTTTTGCCGGATGTGTAGGAGATCGCTACGGATACCGTGTGTGGCATACACCTTCAGATGAGAAACAGCTATGTCGGAATATGATGACGACATGCCGCTGCCGGATACCGATCAGCCGCACACGGAAGTCCGCCTGTCGCCCGAAGCGGGTGAACGCCTGCTGAGTCTGAGCATTACAACGGCGCGCGCGGGCAATAAAGCCGAAGCACGCTCTCTGCTCCGCGCGCTGACCCGTCACCAGCCCGACATGCTGCGTGCCTGGCTCTGGCTGGCAGGAGTTGCCGAGACCGCCGCCGAGCAGCAACAGGCGCTCGAACATGTTCTGACCCTTAACCCGGAGCATCCGCTTGCGCGCCAGGGACTGGAGCGGTTGCGCAGTCGGGGAGTTGCCGGCGAACCGTCTCCCGCCGCACCCACCCCCCCGTCGTCCGCAGCAGGGGCCGCCCGACCAACCCCTGCCGCACCCGCGCCGGCACCTGAAGCAGGCGCGTACGAGACCGAAGAAACCACCCTTCAGCGTAACCGCTGGATCTACCTGGCAATCGCGGCCCTGGTCATCCTCGCCCTGATCCTCTCGCTGGGACGGCTTGGTCTGCGACGCGTGTCTGAAGATGAGTCTGTGCCGACCTCAACGCTGCCGATGCAGGTTCTGGCTTCGCCTGCGGTTGAGCCAACCGCGATGGCAGCGGGCGCTACCACTGCTGCCGCAACACCTGCGCCAACCACAACGGCAGCAGCAACGGCACTCCCTGCAACAATTCCAACAGCAGTAGTGACCAGCCCACCCGCAACATCTGCGCCCGCAGCGTTAACACCGCAGACAACCGGCAGTGTACTACAGCGCGCCGGCTGGCAGGCAACTTTGTTGCGCTCCGACTATGCCCGGTTCATAGATGGCGCGGTGGGGGATGTCCAGCCCGAGGGACGGTTTGTGTTGACGCTGCTGGCCGTCAGTAACACGACGGATACGCCCCGCCGGATTCCCGCCGATCTGTTTGTACTGATTGACGAACAGGGACGCTCGTACACACCCGACCCGGCCGCCTCAACCGCATACCTGAATGTCAATCCGGCCGGCGAGTGGGGCGACCTCGCTATCAACGATGCGGTACCACCCGGCGGTGGGCTCTACGCCATGCCGCTGCTCTTTGATGTTCCCCGCGATGCAACCGACCTGCTGCTGACTATGGGCCGGCAGGTTGACGAAGGATGGCAAATCCGCGACGGCGCCCAGCCCGGTGAAGCACCCGCGCCGCAACCTGACGCCGGATAACGGACGCGCAGCAATGCATCCCTCCCAGACACTTCCCTGCAACCGGCAAACATGCACAAACACATCCCCATAAACTTCGGCGAAGATCAGGCCGCCGCGCGCGTTACTATTCCCGGTCGTATACGGTAAATATATAAAGGGGGTTAAAATGCCGCCTGAATGAGACTACCACACATATTCGCAGGAGGTTCATCATGCCACAACGTCTCCCGGTCTGGATGTGGGTTGTCGGAGTTCTGATCGTGCCGCTGGTCTGGGCGAGTATGCCGGTGCAGGCCCAGCCGGCTACGGTTGTGATTAATGAGATCTACGCATCGCCCGATAGAAGTTCAGTGAATGATCAAGAGTGGATCGAACTGTATAATGCCGGTTCAGTGCCAGTTGATGTAACAAACTGGACCATCAAGCGAACAAGTGGAGGTACAGAAAAAACGAAGACGCTTGAAACCGCAATTATTCAACCAGGAGCCTTCTTGCTTTTAGAGTACGCCAGTGGATTTCTCAATAACTCAGGGGCAACGCTGGAACTACTTGATGCAGGAGGTCAGCCAGTAAATGATCCGATAAATGGTCCGATAGACTATCCGAAACTTACGGCAGACGAGTCATATGCGCGTGCGCCCGATGGTGGCTCAAAATGGTTCCAGGGCACACCCTCACCCGGCGAGTCCAATCCCTTACCGCCAACACCAACCCCTACCGAGACACCGACGCTTACCTCAACTGTAACAAACACGCCTACGTCCACAAACACCGCTACGCCCACGCGTACCAGCACCCCAACCAACACCGCCACCGCTGTCCCAACGGACACGCCCACGGTGACGGATACGCCCACGGCAACACCGCAGCCACATACCGTGCTGATCAATGAGATCCTGGCAGCACCGGATTCAGGGGCAGCGGAGTGGATTGAACTCTACAATACCGGCGGTGAAGCGGTTGATGTGACCGACTGGATCATCCGGCGCACCAGTCTGAGCGGCACGGTGCAGCAGCAGACCATTGATGGTGTAACAGTTCAACCCGATGGCTTTGCGGTGATCGAGTATAGCGGCAGCTTCCTGACCAACAGCGGCGCAACCCTCGAACTGCTTGACCGCCAGGAGCAACTGGTAGATGAACCGGTGGGCTATCCTGAGCTTGCCAAAAACCAGGTGTATGCCCGCACGCAGGATGGTGGTGACACATGGAGCCTCGATTATCCAGCTTCACCCGGCGCGCCCAATACGCCCCCACCGCCGAGCGCCACACCAACCGCCACCGTCACTCCGACGAGTAGCCGCACACCGACCGCTACACGCACAACGGCACCAACGCGCACTTCAGCGCCAACCCGTACCTCAGCACCAACCCGTACCTCAGCGCCGACCCACACCCCGGCACCAACCCGTACACCCGCCGCCGGTGAGACCGTGCAACCGGAACAGGACGGCGCGCCGCCCGGAACCGATAGCGCCGCTTTTTCGATCTGGTTAAATGAACTGCTCCCGGCTCCCAAACAGGTTTTTGGCGAAGAGTGGGTGGAACTCTACAACGCCGGGGACACCACCGCCGACCTGAGCGGCTGGAAAATTGACGATGTCGAGGGCGGCAGCTCGCCCGTATCCATCCCCGAAGGTAGCAGCATCGCACCCGGAGAAGTGTTGCTCATTCCGCTCAGCAAAGCCATTCTAAACAACAGCGGTGATGAAGTACGCCTGTTGCGACCCGACAGTAGTGTAGCCGACAGCTTCACCTACAGCAGCAGCAAACCGGATCAGAGCTACAGTCTGAACCCGATTGACAACATCTGGAGCGATACCCTGCCGGCATCGCCCGGCGCACCCAACCCGGCTCCCACCGGAGCAGAAGCCCCCGCTAACCTCGAACCGGACACTGCTACCGGCGCGACTGAACCTGCAGCCGCACCGCCCAACCGCGTCCTGTCCGCAAACGATGCGGACGAGACGACCCCGCCGGGCAGTCGTCTACCGGCGCGCAATTCCGGCAACAGCGCCGTCCACGCCGGAGCAGCGCCCGGCAACCGCGGAGCACATGCAGCCGCACCGTCCGC
The DNA here is from genome assembly GCA_034437035.1 of Chloroflexaceae bacterium. Taxonomy (GTDB): domain Bacteria; phylum Chloroflexota; class Chloroflexia; order Chloroflexales; family Chloroflexaceae; genus CAKZQX01. Next base: position 17,266 of record DAOTUI010000009.1, on the reverse strand, counting down.
CGGTGTCGCCCCGAACGATACCGGGGATATGCGGGAGATTCGCCAACCCGCCTCACTCAAGGCCGGCGAGTTGATCGCAGTGCAACCCTACATCGGGGCCGAAGCCGGGCAGATCTACCGCTACAGCCCGCCACCAACCGCCACAGCGCTCCCAACGGCGACACCCCGTCCCACCGCGCAACCCGCCCCGGCAACTGACCAGCCATCGGCGGCGGCGGCGCATGTGCGCACAACACGACTCATCGCGGGCACACTCTTACTGGCACTGGCCGGCATTCTGGTGTTCAGTGAAATCCGTGGGCAGCGCGATCAGGAACCTGTGTTATAATCAAGATTACAAACTTTTTCGCACCCGCTTGCCGCGCCCATCCTGAGAGGAGGTCTCACTTATGTCTGATCCGAAGACGCTTGTTCAGGAGCAACTTGCGCGCAATAGCTGGGGACTGCTGGGAACCCAGGGCCATGTGCTTGGCATCGATCTGGGCGGCTATGGCTTACGCGCGGCCCTGGTCGATCTCCATAGTCGGACATACACCAACGCCCACGCCGAGATTCAAGACCCTGCACCACAGCAGGTGGTTGATCAGGCAATCGCGCTGACCCGCGAGTTGTTGAAAAAGACCGGCGTGACCCCTGATCGGCTGGTGCGTATCGGCATCGGCTTCGGTGGCCCGGTTGATCCGATCCGGGGTGTTGCCCGGCTCTCAACGCGGGTACCCGGATGGGAGAACTTCCCGATCACCGAGCCATTCGAGCAGACCTTTGACGCCGTTACGCTGCTGGACAACGACGCAACCCTGACGGCCCTGGGGGAGGCGACCTTTGGGACCGGGCAGAATTGCGAGAATCTTTTCTATATGCATCTCAGCAGTGGTGTTGGGGGTGGGCTGGTAATCAACGGTCAACTCTACCATGGAGCGACCGCCACTGCCGGCGAAATCGGGCATGTGCTGGTTAGCCGCGAGTGGGAGGGCGTGAGCGAGACGGCCACCCTGGAGGAACTGGTCTCGATTAACGGGCTGTTGCGCCGGGCCCGGCAGCAGGGGCTCGATACGCAGAATCTCAACGATATCTTTAGTGAGCATCCCGTGGCCCAGCGGGTTGTCGCCGAAACGGTCAATCTGCTGGCTCTGCGGATGGCCCAGATCACCACGCTGCTCGATCCCCAGGTGATTGTGCTTGGCGGAATTGTGGTGCGTATTGGCGGGGAGCGCTTTGTGCAGGCAATTGACCAACAGATGCGCCAGTTTATTGCTCCCCAGTTTGCGCACTCGGTGAAGGTCGTCGCCTCCGTTCTTGGCGTTGAGAGTATTGCCATTGGCGCGCTGGCCCTGGCGCTGAAGAGCCTGCGGGACTAGCCTGCGCCGTCATTTGCATGCAGTGTGCCTGAATGTTATAATTCCTTTACCCAAACGTGTACATCAAAATACAGCAGGGTGGCCGCCGGGCCCTCTGCTGTATTCTGTGTTCTGCAACTGGAGAAGTATGGACGCCAGGACAATTATTTACGGTGAAACGGCCCTTGACCGGCTCGCCCAGTGGTTACATGCAACGGGTGAACCCCAGGATCTGGAGGTAGTCGTGCGGCGCTATCTGGAGATTCTGCGCGAACTTGTGGTAGAGGAGCAGCAATGAGCGCACCGACATTCAACGGTACTGCTGAACAACAACGTCTGGCTGCGGAAGTTTTTCGGCTCATGACTGCGCAAGGTGCCATGTTTGCTGCCGATGCGCCGATCAAGCAGACACTGACGAATCTGGCTGACTTTCTGGCAAGCCGGCAGCAACGGGACTCCGCGAAGGTAGCGCAAGAGATCGATGCTGCGCTGCAGGAGAATGCGCAGATCTTCGCGCGCCAGGAAGACGATGGCGAGATTTCCTATGTCACCTCGCGGCAGGGCATGTACCAGGAACGCCGGGAAGACCGGAGTCACAGCTTCCGCGAGCGCCTGTACGAGCCGGAAGAACCCCTTCCGGTTGATGATATTAGTGTTGTGGTTTCAACATCGCGGCCGGCGCTAACTACAGTTGAACCGGTGTTCATTTCGGACTACTGGCAGCAGCAGGCCGGTCTCCTACCGATGCCGCCTTCCGAAGAAGGTGGAGAAGAAGCGGAACCCGGATTTGCGCCAACCGGATGGCCCCCGGCGGAACCCACTCCCAGCGTATTTGTCGAAGAAGTGGAGGAAGAGCCGGCCATTCCTGAGCAACCTGCGACACCCGCGCCGGGTGTGCCGGAACCGGTTGAAGCGGAAGTTGCCCCGGCGGAACCTGCCACGATGCCTATGGAAGCTGCGACGGTTGAGCCGACATTTACCGAGATAGAAGCGGAAGCCGAAGCGCAGGCAGCCACGGCAGAAGCTGCGGAGACGGAAGAGGTTGTGCCCGCCGCAGCCGCAATGGAGGCAACACCAGAAGTAGCTGAACCGGTCTTTGCGGAACCCACACCGCCCGAGGTCACGGAAGCAGCCGCGGAGGAAGCGGAAGCAGCGGCGCCGGTCGAACCAGCCGAAGTGATTGGGGAAGCCGAAGAAGTTGCCGCCGCTGAAGCGGAAGAAGAACCCGCCGCAGCGGTTGCGGCAGAACCGGCGGAAGCAGTCAGCGAAGCGGAGGAGGTTGCGGCAGCCGAGGAGGTTGAACTGCCCGCAGCCATGATCACGCTGGATGATACCGACATCAACCTGGGGCAACCAGTGTCTCGATTGATGGCCGAGCATGGCAAAGAACTCGCCGCAGCACTGGTCAATAGCATTGACAAAGATCCCCTCCAGCAGATCGCCCGCTTTGGTCGGGACTTCTTTACGACCAGCGATCTGGTTAACCTGGGGAAGAACGATCTACGGCGCATCCGTGAGTATATCGTCGAGGTAGGCGAGCCGGTGCTGGATACGGCCATCATTGCCGACCTCTACTACAACAGCCCGCGCCAGTCGTCCTTCGAGGGCTTTCGCTTCTCACTGAACTATCGGTTGAGCCGCGAAAAGGATTTTGATTTTGTCGGCGTGGATGGGGCGTATCTCTGGTCGGCGCGCGGATTGCCCACCATCGGCTCAAAGCGGATCAAGGCGGGTGAGATGGGGCAGATCACCAGCTACCTGGTTGAAGGCTATGATGGTAGTATCGAGCAGCAGAGCGCTGAGGAGATCGAAGAGACCGGGGTGCTGCACCGTGAGTTGACCTTCTTCGAGTGGGAGTATGGCGTACTTCCGCTGGATGCAAGCCTGGCGACCCTGCTGCCCAAACCGCTGCTCGACAGTCAGCGCAGCGTTGTGCTCCGGTTTGAGTCACCCCAACACTACACGACGCACCCGGTTGAGGTGCGCTACCCGACCGGCAACCGTGGTGGCTGGCTCCAGGGGCTTGAGGAGTTCTTCCATGAGCATCTGGTACCGGGGGCGCTGGTTACTCTGGCACGCACGGAGGAACCGAATGTCTTTACCATCACCTACGAAGAGGTGGAAGAAACCGAAGATCGCATCCTGACGCTGGATGAGAAGAAGAATAAGTTTGCGTTCGCCAATGTCACCTACACCTGCGAGGTGGATTCGGATCAGTTTCCCAGCCAGCAGAAGTTTGGAAAGTTCAAGAACCTGAAGTCGCTGCCGATGAGCGAGCGGCGCAAGGCTGATGTGGTTCTGCAGCATGTCTTCGCAGCGACGGGAGAGCAGGTCGGTACCCGAAGTGATCCGCTCTACTGGATGTCACTGGACGATCTGTATGTCGCCTTCAACGTGCTCCGCCCGGCTGCGCGTCCCTATCTAGAATCGCTGCTGGAGTCGGATGATATCTTCTCGCCTGATGACTCAATCCCGGGTACATACTACTACAAACCCGAGCCTGAACCCGATAACGAGGAGGAGGAGGAGGAGGAGGAAGAAGATATTTTGATGTCCGGCACATATGACGATGAAGACGAGTATTAAGCACCTGCTATGGATCTGCGCGAAGAATTACAACAGATTGGTAATCATGATCAACCACTGGCGAAGCAGCATCTCAAAATGCTCTCGGATCTCGATACCGAGAGCAGCCACATCTTTGCTGAAACCTGGCCGCGTATTCCTGGTGAACGCCGGATCGAGGTCGCTGAGACGCTGGTTGAGTTAGCCGAAGATAATATTGATCTGGACTATCGCCAGGTCTGCCTGCTGTGCCTGGATGACTCCGAAGCTGCAGTGCGCACAATTGCTGTCAGTGGGTTGTGGGAAGATGACCGCCTGATGACGCTGCGTCGGATATTGGGGCTCCTGGATGACCCATCCGGCAGCGTGCGGGAGGCTGCGGTTCTCTTTCTGGGACGTGCAGCGTATCGGGCTGAGATGGGTGAACTGCCGGAGGAGGAAACCCGCGCGGTTTGCACGGCCCTCCTCGATGCAACATCCGACCCGGAGCAGCCGATTGATGTGCGGCGGCGGGCGGTCGAGGGCATCGGCTACCTGAGCGAGTTGCCCGAGGCACAGGCCAAAATTGGTCGCGCCTATGCCCACGCTGAACAACTGATGCGCGAGAGTGCGGTGGTGGCAATGGGGCGCTCCATGCAGCGGGCCTGGTTCCCCTACATCGAGCGCGAACTGCACAGCATCTCACCCGCGATGCGCTACGAAGCGGCTCGGGCCGTGGGAGAATTGGGCGAAGTAGGACGCGATCTGCAGGAAGGGTTGCTGCCCCTGGTAGATGACGATGACAGCGAAGTTTCGCAGGCGGCAATCTGGGCACTGGGGCAGATCGGCGGACAGCACGCGCGCCGGGTGTTACAACGTCTGGCACGTAGCCAGGACGATGTGCGCAGCCAGGCGGCCCAGGATGCGCTGGAGGAACTGACCCTTGATGAGTTATGAGTATGACGCGCGGCATGTGTCTTCCCGTCCATGCGCCGCGCGCCGCCACGTATGACACACTATTCTCCACAGTTGGCTGAACTGTCCCCAGCCTATGATCAGATCTATATTTCGCCCCACCTGGATGATGCCGTACTCTCGTGTGGCGGCACAATTGCCACGCATGTTGCTAACCGGCAGCGCGTACTGGTTGTCACCGTTTGCACCGGCACACCGCCGGCAGATGCGCAACGTAGCCCGTTTGTAGCGCATATTCATGCCCTCTGGAAGCTGGAAGCGGAAGAGGTTTTGCATACCCGCCGGCAGGAAGATCGCCAGGCGCTCACCCAACTTGGCGCGGATATACGCTGGCTGGGCTTTCTCGATGCCATTTACCGGCAACCAGAGGTCTACAGCAATAATGCCCGGCTGTTTGGCCGGATTGCGCCCACCGACACGCTCGGCGGTGCGGTAACGGCCGCGCTCGACGAACTGCTCCAGCAGCAACCGCATGCGACACTGCATGCGCCGCTCGGTGTGGGCGGGCATGTGGACCATCAGATTGTCTACCACGCGGCGGCGGACCTGGCGCGCGCCGGGGCTGCCGTGGCCTTCTACGAGGACTTTCCCTACGTGCAGGTACCGGACGCCCTCGATGCACGCCTGCGTTACCTGGCAGAGCAGGGCGATACGTTTAGCCCCCGCACGCTGATCATTGACGCAACCCTGACAAGCAAAATCAGGGCAATCGAAGCCTATGCCGGCCAGCTTGCAGCCGTGTTCGCGGAAGCCGGCCCGATGCCCGAGGTAGTGACACGCTATGCCCGCAGCCTGCATCCGGAAGCCGGAAGCTATGGAGAACGCATATGGCTGCTGGATGATCCAGTCAGCAGTGGCAGGTAATCCGTGACTGATGAACAACAGCCAGTGACCAGCCCGGTCTCCGCGACACGCGACGGCAACCTGGCAATCAGCGAGCCGACACCAGCCGAGTGGGATGCCTTCGTGCTGCACCATCCGCAGGGGCATCTGCTGCAACTCGCGCCCTGGAGTCGGCTGAAAGCGGTTGCCGGCTGGAGTGTGCAGCGCGTTGCCGTCGTTGGACCAGCCGACCCGGAAGCGCTGCCCGATGCAAAATCAATATCTGCGCATGCGCAGATCCTGGCAGGGGCGCAGATGCTCTTGCGCCAACGTTATGGCGTGAGTGTTGCATATGTGCCGCGTGGCCCGCTGCTTACGGGCGATCCGGCGATTGATGATCTGTTGCTCAACCGCCTGACGTGCATTGCCCGCCGTCGTCGGGCGGTTTTTCTGCGGCTTGAACCAAATCTGCTGGAAGCGCATCCGCAAGCCGATGAGCAGCATACGGGGCTGCTGCTCAAGGGATTTGAACCCACCGCGCCGATCCAGCCGCGCAGCAGCATTCACCTGGATCTCACCGCGCCGGAGGAGCAGATCTTTGCGGGCTTCAGCAAGGGCCACCGCGCCGATATTCGCCGGGCAGAACGGCGCGGCGTGACGGTGCGTGCCGGCAGCGCGGACGATATCGCGGCCTTCTTCGCCATTATGCAGGCAACGGGCAGTCGGGCCGACTTTGGCATTCATGCGGAGATGTATTACCAGACTGCGCATACGGCATTCCAGGAGCGTAGCCGGTTGCTGTTAGCCGAACAGGCGGGACAGGTCATCGCCGGGCACATGGTCTTTGCCGACACTCACGCCGGTCTCTATTTTTATAGCGGAGCCACCGAAGCGGGACTAAAGTCTGGTGCAAATCATCTACTGCAATGGTATGCTATCCGGTGGGCCGGTGCGCAGGGCTGCACCTGCTATGACCTGTGGGGCATTCCCGATGCGCTTGGGCGTGCGGCCAAAACCACCGACCCGGAGGAGCGCGCGGCACTCGAGGCTGAAGCGCAAGCTGATCCGATCATCGGCGTGTACCGCTTCAAGAAGGGCTTTGGCGGCCGGGTAGTGCGCTACCTGCCGGCGTATGATCAGGTCTATCTGCGACCACTCTATGCATTATGGCGACGCCGCATCGGGGGATAGCCGACTTGCGTTTGCGCCTCGCACAGACCGGATGCGGGTGCGGGAAATCCTGAAAGGGTACATGCACACATGCACCTGACTGATCTTCTGGCCTATCTTCCACACGTTCAAACCCATGGCCCAACCGATATTCCAATTACCAACCTGGCATACGACTCACGCCAGATACAGCCAGGCAGCCTGTTTGTTGCCGTCAAGGGCTTTCATGTCGATGGGCATGCCTATATTCCACAGGCACTGGAGCGCGGCGCCGCGGCGCTGGTTGTGGATGCACGCTACTGGACCCAGGACGACCAGCAGGCAACGGTGACGGATCAATGCACGCTGCTGGTTGTTCCTGACAGCCGGGTAGCGCTTGCGCCGCTGGCTGCCGCGTTTTATGGCTACCCGGCGCAGCAACTGGGTGTCGTGGGGATAACCGGCACCAAGGGCAAATCGACGACGACGGCACTGGTCAGCCAGGTGCTGGAGGGCGGCGGGCAGCGCACCGGCATGATGAGCACGGTTGATTTTAAAGTGGGCGCGCGCCAGTGGGCCAACACCACCCGGCAGAGCACGCCGGAAGCGCCCGAGGTGCAGGCGCTCCTGCGCGAGATGGTGACGGACGGTTGCACTTATGCCATACTCGAAGCAACCTCACACGCCCTCTCGGAGCGCTGGAACCGCCTGGGCCACTGCGCCTTTGATGTGGCAGTCTTCTTGAATGTCACCCACGAGCATCTGGACTACCATGGCAGCGTTGAGCAGTATCGGCGGGATAAGACGCGACTCTTCGCCATGCTGGAGGACGACCCGCGCGCGCCAACTGCCGCCCGGCATGCGGCCAAGGCGCACAAGTTTGCGATTGTGAATGCCGATGATCCGTTTCATCAGATGTTCCTGGCGGCGGCACCCGCCAATGCGCAACGGTTAACCTACGCCATCAACGCGCCCGCCGATATACGCGCCTACGATATTGTCGCATCGGCCGGAGGAACCCGGTTGCGTGTGGCAACACCCTGGGGCGAAGGCCAACTTGAACTGCAGTTGCCCGGCGGCTTTAACGTCCTGAATGCGCTGGCCGCCCTGAGCGTAGCGCTGACACAGGGGGTAACACTGGAGCAGGCCACCGCAGCGTTGCGCCGGGTGCGCGGCATTCGCGGACGCATGCAGCAGATTAACCAGGGCCAGCCCTTCAGCGTGATTGTGGATTATGCCCACAACCCCGACTCGTTTGAGCAGGTGATGGGGATGCTGCGACCGCTTACGACCGGCAAGCTGATTGCGGTCTTTGGCAGCGCCGGCGAGCGTGATCGTGAGAAGCGCCCGCTCCAGGGGGGCATTGCCGCACGCTACTGCGACCTGTTGATTCTCACCGATGAAGATCCCCGGCGCGAAGATCGACAGGCAATTATTGCCGAGATTGCCGCCGGTGCAGAGCGGGCCGGCAAGACAGCCGGCAGCGGCTACCTGAGCATTCCTGATCGGGCCGAGGCGATCCGGGCCGCTTTTGCCCAGGCGCAACCAGGCGACCTGGTGCTGCTGCTGGGGAAGGGACACGAAGGCAGTATTGAGTATGCCGACGGTAAGCACCCGTGGGATGAGGCGGCGGAAGCGCGCGCCGCGCTACACGAGGCCGGCTACGACCCGGCGGACGATGCATAGTCCGTAGACTGATTTTGCTGCGTTGCACAGCATCGCCGGTTCAGATAAAAATCAAGGGACGCAGGGGAAGCGGGGCTCTGGGCCCCCTTTCTTTATGTAAATATAGATATGACAACCCAAACTATTCAATCACCGTTGGATATATCCGTACGTCGGCGTGTCCTGACATTGGCACTGCCCGCCGTTGGCGAACAGTTGCTCAACACCGCCGTCGGCCTGACGGACGTCTACCTGGTAGGCAACCTGAGTCGACAGGCCGTCGCAACACTGGGCTATGGCAGCGCGGTGGCGCAGGCCAGTGTCGGCCTGGGAAACCAGATGGTCTGGCTGGTTACGGTACTGTTTATCGCCTTTGCCATCGGGAGTACGGCGCTGATTGCGCGGGCCGGCGGCGCACAAGACAAGGAAGAGATGCAGCGCGTGCTGCAACAGTCCATGCTGGTTGCGCTGATTATCGGCCTGCTGACAATGCTGTTTGTCCTGGGCATGGCGCCTCCATTTTTGCGCCTGCTTGATGCGCCCGATCCGGTACTGCCGCATAGTCTGCACTATTTGCAGATCATTGCGCCATCGCTTATTCCGGCGGCGCTGCTGTTTGTCGGCAATGCCTGTCTGCGCGGCGTCGGTGACACACGTACGCCGCTCTATGTGATGCTGGGCGCGAATGGCGTCAATGTTTTTGTTTCGTGGTTGCTGGTCAACGGCAACCTGGGCCTGCCCACGCTGGGGGTGGGCGGTGCGGCACTGGGAACCGCCATTGGGCGGGGTGGTGGCGGGCTGGTTGTTGCCGTACTGCTGCTGCGGGGACGTTCCGGCTTACGTCTGACATTTGACCTGCGCATGCACACACCGATGATCCGGCGCATCCTGAAGATTGGCCTGCCCTCTGCCGGTGAGATGTTGATCTTTCATGGCGCGCTGCTGATCTTTACCCGCCTGGTCAACAGTCTAGGCACAGTCGCCTATGCTGCCCACAGTGTTACGATCAGCATCGAGTCGCTCTCGTTTTTGCCGGGGATGGGATATGCGGCCGCCGCAGCAACACTGGTTGGGCAAGGGTTGGGCGCACGCTCACCGCGTAGCGCCGGCGACTGCGCGTACGAGTCGCTCTGGCAGGGCGGCCTGATGATGACGTTGGCGGGGTTGGTAATGGTCTGCTTTCCGGAGCAGTTGCTGGCGCTCTTCAACAATGATCCGGCAGTGGTTGCAGCCGGGGTTGCGCCGCTACGCGCAGCCGGTCTGGTGCAGCCGGCACTGGCGGCCAGTTTTATTCTCTCCGGCGGGCTACGCGGCGCGGGTGATACCCGCTGGCCGCTCTATGTGCGCCTGATTTCGACCTGGGGCATTCGTCTGCCACTGGCGCTACTGCTGGTGGGTCTGCTTGATTATGGCTTGCAGGGCATCTGGCTGGCGATGTGTGTGGACTTTACCGTGCAGGGATTGCTGTCCCTCTGGCGCTTTGGCTCGAATCGCTGGCAGACGATTAAGGTGTAATACCAATTTGGCGTCAAACGTGCAAAAAACCCACGAAGGTCACAAAGAGCGTGAAACAGTACACCTGATGCATAACCCGATCGTACCCACGATGCAGCCGTTCGTGTTCCTTCGTGTTCCTTCGTGTGCTTCGTGGTTGGTCTGATTTTTGCCGTTTGGAAGTCAAATTGGTATAAGGCAACGGGGAAGCGATGAGCATTGATCTGGCTCCAAATAATCCCTATGGGCTGACGTTGCGCACGCGGGTGCTGGCGGCGGCGGGCAGCCTGGGGTATGGCGTCGAGTATGCGCGCCATTTGAAGCTGGGCGGCCGCGCGTCGCGTGGTGCATCACCCGCTCCCCACACCCTACCGGGCGCACTGGTCACGCGTACCACAACGCTACGCCCACAGCGCGCCCGGCCACTTCCACGCTTGATCGAAACAGCCGCCGGTCTGGTCTACAGCAGCGGTGAGCATAACCCCGGCCTGCGCTATGTGATCGAGCAGTGCGCGCCGATCTGGGCCAACTGGGAGCTGCCGGTGCTGGTGAGTATCGGCGGGGAAACGGCATCGGCGTATGCGGAAGCGGCGGGCAAACTCGAAGGCGTGGAGGGGATTGCCGGAGTAGAGATCAATCTTACCGCCGACGGCAGCAGGCTGCCGGCACAGGCCGGGAAGATTGTTACCGCCGTCCGCGCTGCAACCCTGCTGCCGTTGCTGGTAAAACTGCCGCCCGCAGCAACCGACCCGATTGCGCCGGCGCTGGCCTGTGCCAGTGCCGGTGCAGATGCTATCGCGCTTACGGGCAGCATGCCCGCACTGGTAATCGATCCGCAGACCGGCGAACCGGTCCACGGCCGGCTATGCGGTCCCGCGCTACATCCGCTGACATTACGGCTGATTGCCGAGGTTGCACCGGCAGTACCAATTCCGGTTATCGGCATCGGTGGCATCACCACGGCAGATGACGCGCAACAGTTTCTGGCGCTTGGTGCGCAGGCCGTGGGAGTGGGGACAGCACTGTTGAACGATCTCCGTGCGGCGGGTCGCATCGCGGCAGAACTCACGTAGTGTCGCCTTCAGGTGCTTTTCCGAAAGACTATCCGGGCAGCTTCTCGATCTCAAAGCGCATCGGCGGACGCCCACGCGCTTCCCAGAAGCGCTGGTGGTGGGATTTTAGCTCCTCGTCAAGCTGCAGCCGGAACTGCCCTTCCGGGACGATGGCAAAACGCCGGTCGGCCCGCGCCAGCGCCAGCATTTCCTCAAACAGCCGCACCTCATCGGTCATGATGCTGAGGCGACCAGCCGGTACCAGGGCACGCTGCACCTGGTCAAGAAAGGCATGGGAGATCACGCCGCGCCGCCGCTCCCGGGAGGTCATTTCGGGCACCGGGTAGTGCAGGTAGACCGTCGGAAGCGAGTCGGGCAACAGCAGCGGGTAGAGCAGCTTGACATTGGCCTTAATAAACCTGACATTGGTGAGCGCATGCTCTGCAGCCTGCTCCACGGCGCGGTAGAGCGACTTAAGCGAGGTGTCCACACCCACATAGTTAACCTGGGGCGTGCGGGCTGCCAGCGCGCAGAGAAACTCACCCGTTCCACAGCCAACTTCCAGTTCAAGCGGTTGCTGATTGCCAAACAGATCCGGTGATATCAGCCGAGGAAACCGTTCCGGGTGCGTGTGCAACTCACCGCCGTGCCAGCGGATGAGATACTCTGATTGCAGTGATGCGGCGGGAACGCGGGACCGCCGGCGCGCGGGATAACGACCTCGGGGCATAACAGATCTTCTTCTTTAACGAAACTAACAGCGTGCTATGGTTTTATACCACTTTGCACAAGAGTGATAATCACGTTGACTATGTGCTTGAACGAATCAGATTTCAACTGACCAACCTGTGTTACCATCAAGGAATGATGGGCAGTAAAGAGTTTTCCAGGCCTCACATAACTGGCGGCATGCAGAGAACCTGCTGCAAAATCCATATCACGTAACGCAACTGCACGCATATCACCATATGGATTATTGGTAATCTGACATAAAATCCAATCACCGCGACCAGCACTGGCGAGCACAAGCGCTGGACGCAGTTTGGCTTGAGACAAGTCGGAAAAGGGAAAGGGAAGCAGAACTACTGCGGGGGCTGCAGGTGTGACCATGCTGCATCTTCCTCTGGCCGCTCCCAATCCTCAGCAAGGGCGGCTTCACTTAACAAGGTAATTTCAGCGACAGAGGGAGCAGTTACTTCATTCAGAATTGTCACCAGGACACGCCTGCCGACTGGTAATGCAGCCGGTTCTAATAGCCGAATATTGCCATCTTCATCAATTATCGCTTCAAGTGTCTGGAGCATACTTTTACCCCTTCCGGCAGGATACTCGGCTTCATCATATCTCACACAACTTCCGTGAATTGACACGCGTTACGCAGTTGGTTCCAAACCAGGCATGTGCCTGGATGAATGTCCCGATTCGCCTGCGGCAGCGTGGTACTGTTTGATCTTTTGCACAGAATGCAAATTTTTGTACAAAAGATCAGAATCTTCCACTCTGCCGGAAGCGATAGTCACTTCCGGGAGAGAAACCGCATAACTCGTGTGATCCAGGAACGCGTGGGGGTCCGCGCGTTCCTGGGGTTTGAACCGGTTGCGTTACGCCGCGTTATAGGTACGGCTGTAGAGTTCGATGATCTCCTGCTTGGTGGGCCTGCGAGGGTTGTTCGCCGGACTGCCGCTGTCGATAGCTGCATCCGCCATCGAGGGCGCGAGCCGCATCAACTTCTCTTCCTCGACACCCAGTTCACGCAACGACGGCACCTTGATGTCCTTGATCAGCCGGTTGATCGCCTTCACGGCCAGATCGGCTGCATCCATGTAGGCCAGACCGTCGGTCTGCTCACCCATTGCTTTGGCGATATGAGCATACCGCACCGGGTTGCCAATCAGGCTAAACTCCGTCACCACACCCAGGAGCGCCGCATTGGAAACCCCATGCGCAATATGGAAGTACGCCCCGATCGGGCGGGACATACCATGCACCAGCGCCACCGAGGAGTTGCTAAACGCAATGCCGGCCTGAAGCGCCCCCAGCATGACCTTCTCGCGCGCATCCTGGTTGTTCCCATTTGACCAGGCCTGGCGAATATTCTGCGAAATCAGCTCAATTGCCGAGATGCAGAAGATATCCGCCATCGGTTGAGACTTCACCGAGACATAGGCTTCAATCGCATGCACCAGCGCATCAACCCCGGTTGCAGCGGTCACGCCGGGCGGGGATGACAGGGTCAGCAGCGGGTCAACAACGGCAATATCGGGCATCAGATAGGGGCTACCGATCAGCATCTTGACATCGGTCTTGGTGTCGGTAATCACCGTGTAAACGGTCGCCTCACTGCCGGTACCGGCAGTCGTCGGCAGGGCGACCAGCGGCGCGCCCGGCGTGCCGATCTTGCCGATGCCTTTGTACTGCTCAATTGAGCCGGGATTGGTTGTCATCACTGAGATCGCCTTGGCGGTATCAATTGGACTACCACCACCAACGGCCACAAGAAAATCACAGTTGTTTTCTTTGTAGAGGTTTAGCCCTTCCTGCACAAACTCTACCACCGGCTCACTATTGACCCCGGCATAAACGACGCTCGTAATATCGTGCTGCCCCAGGATCGCCTCAACCTTCTCGACCAGGCCAATCTTCTGCATAATCTGGTCAGTAACAATCAGACCGCGCTTCAAACCGCGCTGCCGGCAGTGTGCGCCGACCTGTTCAGCCGCGCCGGAACCGACCAGCATCAGCGCGGGAACACGAAATTCTCGTGGCGATAACATCGAGCCCTCCTTCACACCTTTTTATCTCTGGTAAAACAGTACATACTATCGACTGCATAGCACACATATCGCTGCATATGATGTCGGGATACAGGCAGGTTCAACACAACGAGCGAGCCGACCAGCGCGCTACCGGGTTATGCAATATGAGGTATCAGGACATCACTTATCAGTAAAAATGAAGAGAGATGCTGCATAGTTTAATATACAACAGTCACTATGTCAACAAAGTGTCCAGCTTTATTACGGCTTTTGCAAAGCATGGAGCGTATCACCACCCGGGTTGCACTTCAGGCATCCGGCGCGGCAGTATCGGCCGGCTCCGTGGCCGGCACCGGACCGGGCGGACTGATCAGAGTGCTACTGATCCAACCCTCGTTGCCGACAGGGATGCGTCGTGCCGGCCGGCAATCAGGGGCAGTTGCTAACTCAACGAGACGAATACGATACCAGGGAGCCGTACCGACCGACCGTTCTTCCAGAATCGCTACCTGGTCGCCCGGGCAAACCTGCCCCAGCACCGTCTCCGGCGCGATAACCGGTTCGCTCCGCAAATTCCCGCCATTGCCGACAACATTTCCCACGCCGGACGCTCCCGCAAACAGCGTCGTCTGTTCCGCCTGAGCCGTCGCACTCAGACCGGCATCGACAGTCTGGGTCGCCACCGCTGTTGCCGCCTGAGCCGTAGACTGAGCCACCTGCGTAGCCTGCAACATCTCGACACGTTCAGTATTATACTGGAGCGCAAATCGCAGACCAAAGACGAAAACGCCAATGATAATACCAGCAATAAGGACATTGGCGAAGGCCCAGATTGGGCCACCACGACGGGGCGCATTTGAACGAAACAGGCGGTCCCAATCACGAGGGTTCATTCTGGCAGGCAAGATCTCCTCCTTGGGCAATATTCACTGAGCAGGTAGTCGAGAAGAAACAGGTCAAATAACGCATGTATGCATACCAGGTATTTACAAATCATAGCGCAAGATTATCTGGCGTTCGCCATTGGGAGCAAACCCAAACCAGCGATAGAGCCGCTGGGCCTGAATATTGTAGGACTGCGTGTTGAGCGTCACCAGGGTTGCATTATGCCGGCGCGCGAACGCAATGACCTCGGCCAGCAGCCGGACCCCAATGCCCCGCCCCTGGTAAGCCGGGTCTACGGCAATCCGCACCAGATGGGTCAACTGATGGCTGAAGTGACTTGTAGCGTAAGCATAGCCCACCGTCTGATGCTCCAGTTCCGCGACAATGCAGAGCGGTCCCTGGGCAATTGCCGTGCGCATGACGATATCATCTTTTGTCCACTGCGGCTCAAAACAGACCTGATCAAGCTGCATAATTGCATCCAGGTCTACCGGAAGAGCCGCACGTACATGGACCAACTGGTTGCCGGAGGTCGGCACATCCAGGGTACGCTTCTCGTAGACAATTACCTCCGTTGTGGGGGTGTAGCCTAGTATACGCAACCGTGGATGCAACCAGACATCAGTAACTTCATCGGCGGCATAAAAAACATGCCGTATATCACGCGCAGCAAGTTCCGCGCGGAGAAAGGTCCATAACTTCTCCAGCGCGGGTGTCACCTCCAGGCCATCAACCAGGGCCACCCCCCGGAGCCAGATCGTCGTCTCCGCGCGCCGGCCGACCAGCATTACGCCCCAGAGTTCCTCATCCGACTCCATCACAACAGCGTGGGCCGCTGTGAGCAGGGCCGGAAGATCGCTACCGGCCAGTCCATAATAACGCCGGGCAGCATCCCGGAAGAGCCGCGCGGCATGGTTCAGGTCCGTTGCATTGGCAAGACGCAACCGGGCCGGCGAAAGATCAAGCGTACGTCGAAACAGGCGCATAAGCGTGCTATCATATCCTATGCACGGACGCTCCTGTCAGGAGCGTTTGCCAGTCACACTATTGTACACCAGAACGACCATAGATGGCACACAAGTGTTAAAATTCACCAGATGTGATCGTTGTTCACGCCTGTAACATACCAACCGGGGAGTTTTTCAATGCAACAGCATAATTCTCCAGGAGCTTCGGACAAAGCCGGGCTCTGGCACTATGTGCAAACCTACTGGCGACGAGCTTTCGGATTGAACGTCTCGCCAATCGATCCGCTGCTCTTCGTTGGCGGTCAGTTTCGCGATATTCAGTGGCCGGCGCTATACGCCCTCGGCATTCGTGTCGTACTCAGCCTGCAGGCCGAGTACGAGGACCGTTTCACCGGCCCCGACCCGATACGCACACTCCGGTTGCATGTGCCCGACTTCCACGCGCCATCGCTGGAACAACTAACAGAAGGCGTTCAGTTTATCGCGGCAGCCCACGCCGAAGAACTGCCGGTCCTGGTTCACTGTCACGCCGGAGTGGGGCGCGCGCCGGCCACCGCCATCGCCTACCTGATGGCCCACCGGGGGATGTCGCTTGATAGCGCTATTGCGATGATCCGTGCCGCCCGTCCGATTATTAGCGTAAACGGCGAGCAGCGCCTGCGGCTCCAGGAGTGGGAGCAGCATTTGCGCGCCCGACGAAGCGATACGCCTACCTGATAGCATCCCTCAGCCGGATTTCATTGACATCTGTTAGTGCGAAGCATATAATGCGGCGTCTTCAGGTTCATGTTGAGGAAACCGCTGCCATAATGGAGTCGATTGCCGTCCAACTCAACCGATTACGCTGGCCGGGCACCTGGCCGATACTGCTTGGTGGGCTACTCCTGGTCAGCGCATGGTTGCTGCTGGGCGGTGCGCAACTTGTCGGCTGGAGCGTTACAACGGCAGGTTCGGCTCCGCTCACCCTGATCGCAGCAACGGCCATGCTGTTGCTCCCAGGATTGGCGTTGCTACGCCTGCTCTGGCCGGATAGTCTGCCGCTTATGCAGCGCTGGCCGCCGGCAATTGGGATAAGTTGTGCGCTCCCCCCCATACTGCTGCTGGTGAGTCAACCCCTGGGTATTCACTGGAACAGCGGCCTCTGCTGGGGCTATCTTGCACTGAGCGGGCTTATCCTGATCTGGCCCCGTTCAGGCTTACACGAACATCAGCAACCGGCGGAACCGGACAGTACTAGACCGGGCGATCCGGCGCATCTGCTGCTGCTCCTGATAACCGGAATCGCCGTGATGATTCGTCTCTATGTTGTCCGCGATCTGCCGGTCGGTATGTGGGGAGATTCTTACCACCATACTGTGATTGCGCAACTGCTGGTTGACAACGGGGGACTGTTCTCCTCATGGCAGCCATACGCGCCCCTCACAACGTTCACCTATCATTACGGCTTCCACAGCAATGTTGCCTGGCTTAGCTGGCTGAGTGGTACACCGGTCACCCGGAGCCTACTGATTGTAGGGCAACTCCAGAATGCGCTGGCGGTACCGCTAGTCTACCTGCTAACTCGCCGCCTGCTTGGTAGCAATGCACCGGCGCTCTGGGCCGCCCTGATTGTCGGGTTT
>DAOTUI010000008.1:0-14978 GCA_034437035.1 Chloroflexaceae bacterium | reverse complement strand
AGGGACGCGCTTCTGCGCGTCCGCAGCCCGTCCCAATGCGGAAAATACTGCACTGGAGCGGCAGCCGCTGCCGGTCCCACTGACCGCATTCCAATGCGCTCTGACGAAAAAGTCTACACTTGAGAGGACCAGGTGAACGGGTGAACGGGTGAAGGGGTGATTTGGGTGACGAGGTGACGGGACGAAAGTGGGATGTGTAGACCAGGAGTAGCACTACAATGCCGAAAAGGATTAGCGTACATCGTAATCTGGAGGTCTACCAGAAAGCTTTTGATGCAGCAATGCACATTTTTGAGGTATCGAAAACCTTCCCCAAAGAGGAAACGTACGCGCTCACCGATCAGATCCGCCGTGCTTCACGCTCAGTTTGCGCCAACCTGGCTGAAGCATGGCGCAAGCGCCGCTATGAGAAGTATTTCATCAGCAAGCTCTCAGATGCGGAAGGCGAAGCAGCCGAAACCCGGGTCTGGCTTGAATTCGCTGTAAAATGTCAATATATGCAGCGCGATGCGGGCGCGGATCTCTATCAGACATACGATAGTATTATCAGGACAATTGTCGGGATGATTAATCACCCACAGACATGGATTCTGCCAGGCAGAAAAACCGCTGCCGACGACGACAAGACCGTTTGAACGGGTGAAGCGGTGAAGTGGGTTTTTCACCCTTTCACCCCTTCACCCCCTCACCCGTTCAGCATTAGGGAGGTACTATGACACAGCCAAAAACACTCTTTGCGAAGATCTGGGATGCGCATATCGTGCGGCCGGAAACCGCCGACACGCCGGCCGTCCTCTATATCGATATGCACCTGGTGCATGAAGTCACCTCGCCACAGGCATTCACCGAGCTGCGCGAGCGCGGGCTGAAGGTGCGCCGCCCCGAACGCACACTGGCGACGATGGATCATAGCACGCCGACCACCCCGCGCGGGCTGGATGGGCTGATCCCGATTGTCGATACCCAGGCGGCCGCCCAACTGGATCGGCTCACGCAAAACTGCCAGGATTTTGGCATTCCGCTCTACCGCCTGGGCACCGAGAACCAGGGCATTGTGCATGTGATTGGCCCGGAGCAGGGGTTGACCCAGCCCGGCATGACCATCGTCTGTGGTGACAGCCATACCAGCACGCATGGCGCGTTTGGCGCGCTGGCCTTTGGCATCGGCACCAGCGAGGTAGCGCATGTGCTGGCAACCCAGTGCCTGCTCCAGAGCAAGCCAGGTACCTACGCTGTCCGGATAAATGGACAACTGCAACCAGGGGTCTCGGCCAAGGATATCATTCTGGCAATCATCGCTAAAATCGGTATTGGTGGCGGCACCGGACATGTCTTCGAGTACATGGGCGATGCAATCCGGGCGCTCTCGATGGAGGAGCGCATGACCATCTGCAACATGAGCATCGAGGGCGGGGCGCGCGCCGGGATGGTTGCCCCCGACGATACCACCTTTGAGTATATCGCCGGTCGGCCCTTTGCCCCCAAAGGCGCGGAGTGGGAAGCAGCAGTGGCGCGCTGGTGCAGCCTGCCCTCAGACGCGGGCGCAACCTACGATAAAGAGGTCGTCCTGGACGCCAACGAACTGACACCGATGATCACCTACGGCACCAACCCGGGCATGGGCATGCCGATCAACGCCACCATCCCCGACCCCGCCGGCATGCGCGATCCGAGTGCGCGTATGGCCCTCGACAAGGCGCTGACCTACATGGATTTGCGTCCCGGCGCGCCGCTGCTGGGCCACCCGGTTGATGTGGTCTTTGTCGGCAGTTGCACCAACTCGCGCATCAGCGATCTGCGCCTGGCGGCCGGCCTGATGCGCGGGCGCAAAGTGGCTCGCGGCGTGCGCATGCTGGTCGTGCCCGGCTCGCAGCAGGTCAAGCGGCAGGCTGAGGCCGAGGGGCTGGATCAGATCTTCAAGGAAGCGGGGGCCGAGTGGCGCGAGGCGGGATGCTCAATGTGTATTGCTATGAACGGCGATGAACTGCGGCCCGGTCAGTATGCCGTCAGCACCAGCAACCGCAACTTCGAGGGACGCCAGGGCAAAGGCGGGCGCACCTTCCTTGTCAGCCCACTGACAGCAGTGGCAACAGCGGTCAACGGCTGCGTCACCGACGTGCGCGAGATGCTGGCTGAGCCGGTAGCGGTGTAGGAGCCTGTCTGAAAAGGGTTGGTCATGGGGCTACGGCGCCAGAGCGGGAGTCCCGGCTTCAGCCGGTGTGTGGCCGGAACCGGCTGAAGCCGGGACTCCTGGGGCGCTGTCCGGTGTCTCAGGGCACCCAGCATGCCGTGTGACCGACGCGAATCATCTTTTCAGACAGTCTCTAAGCCCTTATACACTTCCTGCTGGCATTCTGATAGACTTTTTGTTGGATTCTATTGAACTGAGACCACGCTGGCAAGAGGCTGCTCTCGGTATGCTGGAAGGACTGGTTGCCAGGAGCATAGCGGCAATGACCTTAACGCGACTCAACTCTGCTTTGCAGGGTGCCGCACTACTTGCCATCGCCAGCGCGGTCATAGCATCCGGAGTGACGGCGCTGCTCATCGGCACGATGCGGAGAGAGTATCTCTTCTGGGGGTCATAGCCTGCCCAACCAGACTGCTGCTCTGGGAATACTCCAGGCTGGTAGACTGGTGGCGGTGTATATGGCTATACAAAGAGCAAGAGCTTTCGCAGCACATGCAAGAAGAGTCTTATGCTTGCGTGTGCTCCCGGAACTATATGGAACACATCAAAATTGAAATGCTGTCTTACGAATACCCCAAAGCCGTCGTTCGCATACCAGAATCAGCATTTCGTCTGTTACCTGCTTTCGCAATGCAGGGTGATGCACTACACTTCCTACATCAACTGGCTACATCGATTGCCCACCGCGTAGAAGGCACATCAGATAAAGAACTGTTGTGGGAAATTGACGAATTGCGCCAGTGGTTTGAAAGATGCCTGGAACACTATGAAACCACATTGAAGCAGTACGATCTAGAAATGGTTTTTCGCATCCGCACCATCCTTATCAGAGAATGGGATCCCATTGGTGTGAATAATATGGTTGGAACGCAGGACGAGTATAACGATTATGTTGAGGGCATACTGCGCATGCTCGAGTCCGGTGCCGACCAAGCGGAAATTACGCAGCATCTCCACTATCTGGAATACGACTATATGGGGCTCTCGCAAAGCCGTGGACGCAATGAGAGCGTTGCAGCCCGGCTACTGGAAGTATACACAGCAAAAGATGAGCACCGAACCAACGACAATACCGGATCAACCGGAGCAGACTAATCCCTGGCTGACCACGGCGGGAATGTTTGCCAATGATCCAACCCTGGAACCGATGCTGGCCGAGATCTATGCAGCCCGTGATAGGGATGCAGTCGAAGACTGGAACATCGTTGAGTGAGGATATATCTATGGAACCAATCACCACATTTACAGCAAAAATCGTTGCGCTGCCCAGCGAGAATATCGACACCGACCAGATCATCCCGGCGCGCTTTTTGAAGACGACCAACAAGACCGGTCTGGGCGAGTCGCTCTTTGCCGACTGGCGCTACAACACCGATGGCAACCCGAATCCCGACTTTGTGCTCAACCGCCCCGATGTTCAGGGCGCGCAGGTGCTGATCGCCGGGAATAACTTCGGCTGCGGCAGTTCGCGTGAGCATGCGCCCTGGGCGCTGCAAGGCTATGGCTTCAAGGCGGTGGTGAGCACCTACTTCGCCGATATTTTTAAGAACAATGCGCTCAAGAATGGCCTGCTGCCCATCACGGTGGATGAGGAGACCTACCATCAACTGGTCAGCCTGTTTGAGGAGGAGCCCGGCACGATGGTGACGATTGATCTGGCCGGCCAGCGGTTAGTGCTCCCCGACGGGCGCAAGGTCGAGTTTCCCATCGACGGCTTCTCGAAGCACTGCCTGCTCAACGGCGTGGACCAGATGGGCTTCCTGATGCAGCAGGAGGAAGATATCGTCGCGTACGAGACGGCGCATCCGGCGGCGTTTGGGACGGTGGAGTAGTTTTGTTCGTAGTCCGTAGTCTGTAGTCCGTAGTCCGTAAGTGGAGTTGGAGCCGGGGTGTGGAGCGACGCCCCGGTTTGTTTGTGATGCGTAGTGTCGCCTTCAGGCGGTTTTACGGCAACTGACCGCCTGATGAACTTTGAGCAAGTAACCCAGATATGGGAATTACTGGAATCCCGGCTTGAGCCGGTGGGTGCCTGCCGGGGCTGCGACATACTGCCGGGAAAGTCTGATCCGGCTGAAGCCGGGACTCCCGATCACTGATGTCCGGATTAAAAATTCAAACTTCATAAGGCGGCACTCCGTGAACTACGGATGTTAACGTTATGGCTGTAGCTTTGCACGGAGCGTTATAAAGAGGCGATTGCAGTGGGGAGCAACCTGACAAACGTTAGCCACATCAATTTGTGCCAGAATGTGTGGAGCATGACGCGTTTTGTGATATGCTCTCTTCTGCGTATGTTGCGTTGCTCGCTTCAACCTTTCATTTAAATCATTTTTGCTTAGCTGCTCTACCTGAAGATTTTTGGGTAGCGCTCCTTCCTGAAACCCCTGTTTGTAGTAGCGTTTAAGCGCCTCAATGTCTGCCATAAACCATGCTTCCATCGTCTGTACCATCAGGTGACACTGTTCATCGTCACACCCTTCGGAACTCCATCCATCGCGCCGGCGTAGGTGTTCCCATGGGTTACTATCTACTGACTCTTCTGCATCAACCAGCAGAACATTAAAGGCATCAGGATGGGTTTTTAATGCCGTCTTAAACGCCTCGTAGGTAAGGTTTCGCGCTCCACATGTAATAACATTCCATCGGACATTTTTTCTGCGCGCCAATTCTCGCAGTTCTTCAAAGAACGAATGAAAGCCCTGCCGTAAAGCCGGATCACCCTCGACGTAGATACGAATCTCACTCACCATCGTGTTCCTCGGATTTCGCCCATGCGCCAGAGATCGCCTAACGCAAACTTCTCCAGCCACTCCTGCAACTGTTCCGCATCCAGACGCTGTAACTGACTCCCGGTTGCGTCCCGGTCACAGACAATAACTGCTTCGGGGATACTGCTTAGAGCAGAAACCAGTATATCCGAGTGAGTGGTGACAATCAACTGGGTACGTTGTGATGCATCGACCAGTAGTTCGGCAATGGTTGGGATAATGTCTGGATGCATACCCAGTTCCGGCTCCTCGATACAGATCAGCGGCGGCGGTGTCGGGTGACAGAGAATGGCAAGCAGGCAGAGATACCTGATTGTCCCATCGGATAACCGCGTGGCAGGAACTGGCTGTTTAAGTCCTGTTTCATGCACGAAGACCTGGACCGTACCACCATAGATTCTGGTCGAAACCTCATCGGCTGTTTGATACACTTTACGCAGTTGCTCATTAATCAATCGCTTCGTATCCGGTTGGTACTGCAAATGATTGAGCACAAGACCAAGATTACCGGCATCCGGTTCGAGAAAATCACCCGGCGCATCTGCTGGTTGTGGCATGCGGGGTAGAGTATTCCGACCCAGGTTCCACTCACGGTAGAGGCGGATACGATCAAACTGGTTGCCCAGGTAGGTAATTTCCGGGTATTGATCCGGATCTTTGCGTTGCGACAATACCGACTGCTCCGGACTGAGATCTTCGCGGCGCAACCCACGCTTATGCCTGTTCGTACTGGTACCCGCCTGAACCTCGCTTGTTGTTCTGACACTTAATACCGGGTTGCCATGCTGATAGCGGTAAAAGAAAAAGACATCTTCTTCGTTAAAAAGCGGCTGCTCATTCTCAACCGCTTCATCTATTAGTTCCAACCGCTGACCAACAGCCGTAAAACGGAGCTGGTAACGCAGGGGCATAACTCCCTGAGGATAATCAACTGTTGCTTCGATTCGGGCTACCGGAATGTCCTGACTACCTTTCCAGAGCCACTCAGAAATACCCCCACCCGCGCGAATGGGGGCCGTAAAATCCCTGGGCGTGGCGCGCAACAGACTTATTGCTTCTATCAGGTTCGATTTACCTGAAGCATTTGGCCCAATCAGAACATTCAGAGGATGTAGCTCGATCTCCTGCGCTTCACTCCCAAATGAGAGCAGATTTTGCAGTCGCAGACTCCGGATTAAACGGTTGCCTTCCATAAACGCTCCTGTCCTGAGATACCTTCTGGTGAGCAGGTTATGCTCATTATAGCACGCTCATTTCCTGATCTCGGCTGTGTCAATCAACACCACCAACCGTAGCGCTGCGACTTCACCTAATACCGATTTGTTTTCATAGCCACAGAGGACACCGAGGACGCAGAGATGGTACACGGGCATGGGCTGCTCTGCGCTTCGTGCCCCCATTCCGGCGCATTGCTGGTTTGCCGGCAAACTGGTATAAAAAAGCCCGCAGCGCAGGAAAATCCCCCACGCTGCGGGCTTACCCTCTGCACTGTATTAAATCAACTTCCCCGCCTACTCCGCCGTAGCCGCATTCGTCAGGTTCTCCAGGGCGGTGGCGACCTGGCCGATGACCTCGTCGCGGTCGGTGATACCGTGGCGCTCGGCCAGATATTGCGGGTCATTGTAGGTAATGCTGACCTGCCCGTCGGCATCCTCCCAGACCAGGAACTTCTGCGGGAGATCGATCGCGATGGTCTGGTTGCTCTGCATCAGTTGCGTACCAATATTCGGGTTGCCAAAGATGATCAACTGCGTCGGGCGCAGATCGAGGCCCACACCCTCGGCGTTGGCGGCGTGGTTGATGGTTGCGACGGTGATCAGGCCATTCTCGTCCAGCGCGGTTTGCAACCGCGACACCGTCTCTTCGACGCTGTAGGGGCCGGCCACGCTGACCAGTCCATTCTCCGCGTCAGTCTGCGCCGTTACCGGGGGCGCAACCAGCGGTGTGGTCAGCAGCGGAACAACCAGCAGCAGAAAGAGCGCTGATCCACGCACGCGCCAGAGGATCACGCCGCCCACCGCCAGCAGCAGACCGGCGACCAGCACAACCCAGCCGAGCGGCAGCGCATTATCCCCCGTTTCCGGCAGCCTCGTGGGCGCATCCGGCGCGGGAGCGGCATCGGCGGGGACAGTTGTGGGAGCCGCTCCGGCCGGCGCAGTTGCAGCGGGCGCGGCTGTTGCGGCGGGTGAAGTTGCTTCAGGCGCAGTGGTTGCGGCTTCGGGCGCAACCGACGTGGCAAAATTGTTGAGCGCCGTCGCAACCCGGTTCAGCACTTCGTCCTGCCCGGTGATGTTGTGGCGGTCCACCAGGTATTGCGGGTCGTTGTAGGTGACACTGACCTGCCCATCAGCATCTTCCCAGATCAGGAACTTCTGCGGCAGGTCAATCGCGGTCGTCTGGCTGCTCTGCATCAGCGGTGTCCCCAGGTTGGGGTTGCCAAAGATCAGCAGTTGCGTTGGGCGTAGATCTTCGCCGACGTTCTGAGCATTGGCCGCATGATCGACGGTGGCTACGACGATCAGCCCCTGATCCTCAAGCGCGGTACGCAGCCGGTTAGTCGTTTCATCCACGCTGTAGGCACTTGTGGTGGAAACCAGTCCGCTACCGGCATCACCCTGGGCCAGAACCGATCCGCCCAGCAACAGGGTGACAACCAGCAGCAGACTGCCAATGACGAGACGCGTACGCATACCCTCATCTCCTTTTTTACCATCCGATATTCCATGCCTGCATAGTCCCGGCACAACTCTGCGCGTTACAGAACAAAACTTACACGGTGCCGCGGATGGGAGCATCCTTCGCCTTCGGCAGTGCAGTGCAGGACATCCTTATTTCACACGAATTACGCGGTGCAGCTCATTCTGGCCTGATTTCAGACCCAAACGCCCGATTCGCCTCCGGTACCGCCCTGCCGGAGGCGAATCGGGCCGTTCATCCAGGTGAACACCTGGTTTGGAACCGACCGCGTAACTCGTGTGAATAACACGAGTTACGCGGTCCCTGACCAGGCAGGTCATTCCGCCTCCGGCAGGGTGGTACCGGACATCCTTTTTGGAGAAAAAGTGGCTCGGAGCGCCACTTTTTCTCCAAAAAGATCGAAATTGAACCGTCTTTTTCCCAAAAAAGTTGCTCACAGAGCAACTTTTTTGGGAAAAAGATAAAAAAGTACCACGCTGCCGCAGGCGAATCGGGCCGTTCATCCAGGTGAACACCTGGTTTGGAACCGACCGCGTAACTCGTGTTATTCAGAAACATGTTGCACAATGTGCAACATGTTTCTGAATAACACATAAAAATACCATGCTTCCACAGGCAAATTTTACCTTTCAAGGGCTAACATGCCTGATTTGGTATTCCACCGCGTCATGCCGGTTACCGGCAGAGTGTTTGGAATGGAGATGAAGATGCCGGCCTACTCCGCCAGGAAATTGCGCAGCAGCGTCTTCCCGCTATCAGTCATAATCGACTCGGGGTGGAACTGTACGCCCTGCACCGGGTTTTCCCGATGGCGCAGGCCCATAATTAACCCATCGTCCGTCCAGGCCGTGATTTCCAACTCATCGGGAAGATCGTCGCGCTGCACAATCAGCGAGTGGTAGCGGGTAGCGGGGAAGGGGGTCGGCAGCGTGGCAAACACACCCGCACCGCCGTGGTGAATCTGTGAGAGCTTACCGTGCATAATCTGCGGAGCGCGAATAACCGTGCCGCCATAGGCCGCGCCGATTGACTGGTGCCCCAGGCAAACACCCAGGATCGGCACATGCGCGCCCAACTCCTGAATCAGGGACACACTAATTCCGGCTTCGGCCGGAGTGCAAGGGCCCGGACTGATCACGATCCGCTCCGGGCGGCGTTCGGCAATTTCGGCGATGCTGATCTTATCGTTGCGGTAGACCTCAATCGTTGCGCCAAGTTCGCTCAGGTACTGGTAGAGGTTGTAGGTAAACGAGTCATAGTTATCCAGCAGCAGTACACGCATAGCTGACCTCCTGTTTGGATGGGGTTGCTTCTGGACACAATGATACCATACGCCGTGCTGCGTGACGAGGGCCGTGGTTATAAGGAGAAAGGTTCTTTTGCCCCTACAACGACAACAATGACGATAGGCAGCAGTTCTTGCGGTATGCCCGGTTAGCCCGGTTAATACGGTCGGGCTACCACACGCGCCTCGGTGACAACCTCCTCAACCGTGGGATACTCCCCGGTACGCCGGTTAAAACTGGCGTGCTGCGCAAACCAGTAGCCGCTGCCGGTTGCAAACAGTTCCCACCCGTCATGCCGCAAGTCGTCCGGGAGCAACTCCTGGTGCTTCTCCGACGGATGCGCGCCCGTCCCGGTTGGGAGTTGTGTCAGCGCCGCCTGACAGCGATCCAGCAGTTCCGGCGTCAGGCCATGGTTGCGAATATCCACGCCGGATTTGGCGGTATCCATGTAGCGCTTACAGACGCTATAGAGTTCGTGCAGGGGTGTTTTCACCTGTTCTGTTGCCATAGGAGGCTCCTTCCATGCTGTTCGGACTTCGCGGTACAACTGGTGGAGTAGTTGCAAAATCTATGCCGGGGCGTTAATAGATGGAAGGAAGCGGGCAGGCCAGTTATGTTGAGTGCTTTAACTGCGTTATCAACATCTCTTTGTCCTGTTCGAGCACGGCAACAGCCTGTTCGCGGCTGACGCTGGAGAAATGATCAAGAAACACATCGAGCGCATCGCCGGCTTCGAGATAATCCAGCAGCGTCTTCAGCGGTACCCGGGTACCGACAAAAACATGCATTCCACCGAGAATATCAGGATCGCTGTGTATGAGCTGTGACATCGTATTCACACGAGACCTCCGGTAATAACGTACAAGCAGTGGCACCAGAATCTCCGCTGCTGTCCCAAGAACATTATACTGTACACAGCAGTCGGCAGGCAATCGATTCCGATCACGGTTAGCACAGGACGCCATACGCTCTGGCATCATCCCCCTTTCACATCGCTCTCAGCCCTATATCACCCGGATCAAGAAATGTTTATCGTTCTTCTAGCACAACGACAGTTCGTGCATGCCCTCTACGTTTTGCATCTGATGTCCAAGGAGAAAGAGCTATGGCCCGACTGCTTCGTCCGGCCCTGATCGCCGGCTTTAGCCTCGCGGTGACAACGCTCCTGATTGCCGGCAGCCACAATGTCACCGGAACCGCCGACAACCAGACTGGCCGCCCCGACCAGACTGTGTTGCAACCCACAACCACTTCATCTCCCCCCGATGGTACCGTTCGCCGTGCTGTTGGCGATACCTATCTCTCCCCCATTACCGAAGCCGATAATCCGTTCACCCATATACTGTTGCGCTGGGAAGCGTTCGAGCCGGTCAGCGATACGCTGACGCTCGAAGTCCGCGCCAGTGCGGATAACCAGTCCTGGAGCGAGTGGGGGCCGGTGCTGGAAGACCCCGATATGTGGGTGCCCAATGATGGTGATGAAGTCTACTGGAGCCAGATTATCTATGCCGGTGAAGATGCGCGCTTCTGGCAGGTACGTGCCACGATGCAGCCGGCGACCGACGGTCAACTGCCGCTGCTGCGCCGGATCGATGTCAATACGGTTGATGCACGCTTTGGCGACCCCGCGCCCACACCCGAGCTCGATCTCGGAACAACGCGGGGTGTCACGCCGGCGGGGATCGGCAGGCCACCCGTGGTCAGTCGCACCAGTTGGGGCAACCCCGATGGTCAGGGCAGCCGGGTACGCCCGGCCTACTACCCGGTCAACCACATGGTTGTTCACCATACCGCCGATGCCAACAGCCTGCGTGGGGGTGAGCAGAACTGGGCCGGCCGCGTCCGCGCCATCTGGTCCTTCCACACCTACACCCGTGGTTGGGGCGATGTGGGCTACAACTATCTGATCGACCCGAACGGGGTGATCTACGAGGGCCGCAGCGGTGGTGATGATGCGGTCGCCTTCCATGATACGAGTAACTATGGCTCGATGGGCGTTGTGGTCATCGGCACCTATGCCAATGTTCCGCCGACCGCTGCTTCCCAGGACCAACTGGTAGAACTGCTGGCGTGGAAAGCTGCGCAGAAAGGCATCGATCCACTGGGACGCTCCTACTACTATGGCTGCGGTATTTCCAACTTCTGCCGGCCCCACACTTATGGTGCGGTTGTGGCAAATATTGCCGGACATCGCCAGGTGACACCCGGCCATACCACCTGCCCCGGCGACGCCTTCCTAAACCTGTTGCCCAACATTCGCAACCGGGTCAAGTCGCGCCTTGACAGCGGCGGCAATCCCTCGCGCCCGGATAATGGCGACCTGTTGATTGATGAGTTGGAGGAGAATAGCTTTGCCTACAGTCCGACGAACTGGTACTCGGCGGGCTGTGGCTATGGCGGGCATACCTTCTACACCTACGCCACCGATAACCCGGCGGAGAGCAGCAACAGCGCTACCTGGCGGCCCAATATTCCCACCGGCGGCTCCTACCGCGTCTTTGCCCATATTCCCCAGGGGTGTGGCCTGGGTGCGCCACCCTATGCCACGACCAAAGCGCGCTACCACATCCACGCCGCAGATGGCGACTTCTACCGCGAGGTGGATCACAACACGGCGGAAGAGTGGGTTGACCTGGGCGTGTACCAGTTTAACGCGGGCAGCGAAGGCGCGGTTCAACTCAGCGATCTGACCGGCGAGCCCTACAGCCGGCAGCGGGTGATCTTCTTTGACAGCATCAAGTGGGTGCCGGACAACCAGGCGCGCGCCGAACTGCTCAATGTCCACTACGACCGGACCAGCGTTGCGGCAGGCGAGGTGCTCAAAGTCACCTTCACCGTGCGCAACACCGGCAGGGTTCCCATCCACGGCCAGGATCCCGAGGCCGGTACCATGCCGGACGGCCACTTTGATCCGGGCAACGGCTATACCTACGACGAGCAGGAGTGCTTCCAGGGCGCAAACGGCCAGAACTACCCGATCTACCCCAAGCAGACCGATCGTTTCCGGGTGATGCTTGGCCCGACGGATCGGGGCGTACCATGTGATGGCACGGACGGCGGCTACCCCTGGCGCTGGGGGCTGAATGGTTCGCTACAGCCGGGCGAAACCCGCGATATCATTGGCTATATCCGCTTCCGCCGGCCGGGGAACATCACCCTGCAGGCCGGGATCATTCAGGAATACGTGGATTATCATGTCCAGGGAGCCGCAGCGACACCCATCACCGTTACCTCGGAACGGCTTAATCCCACGACCGCCGCGTACGATCTTGCCCTGCAGCCGCTGGCCCATGTCTACCAGCTTAGTGCAATCCCGGATAATCTGCTGGCGCGGACACGCAATCCGCTCTCGATTATGCGCGGCGCGTATGTCGGCAGTTTCCCCTGGGATGGACACACGCTGGAGTGGGGTGGAGGTGGCCCGTTCGATCAGAGTGACAGCTTCCTGGTCGAACAGACGCGGGTGTTTCCGGCTCCCCGCGATGGTGAGTACACCTTTCGCACAACCAGCGATGATGGCTCGTGGCTCTGGGTTGACGGGCAGGCGGTGGTGGTCAACCATGGCCTGCATCATGTCAATGACAGCACGGGGACGATCTATCTGAATGCCGGGCCGCATGTGCTCTCCTTCAAATATTTTGAGCGCACTGGTCTGGCAACGGCCGGGTATGCCATGCAGGTACCGGGTAGCGCGGAGTTTACCATTCCCCGTGATGGCACGGCGGGCGGCGCGTTCCGTACCGGTGCGACCTTTGCCACCACACCCGACCTGACGCTGGTTGCCGATGATCTGGGCGGGACCGGGGTGGCCCATCTGCGCTACTCCTGGGATGGCAACACCTGGATCGACTCGTCCGGCGGCATTTTGCGCCTGGGCCGCCTGGTCAATGGGCACTATCATCTACGCTATCAGGCGGTTGACCATGCCGGCAATCGCTCGGCAATCCAGGAACTGCCGTTTGTGGTGGATACCACCATTGACATTGAACAGGTCTATCTCCCACTCGTCAACAGATAGATAACGCGACCACTTCGCCGGCAGGGATGCGCTTCAAAACATTCCTGCCGGCCCCCTTTAAACATCGTTACCTCGGTAGGGACGCGCTTCTGCGCGTCCGTCGCCCCGCTGTCGTTGCCTCGGTAGGGACACGCTCCACGCTGAACATGCAGATAACCATGCAACAAACGGTGGATGGTGGTACCATTGCGGGGAAACCAGCAACTGCGGACACTGGTCACGGAATGGATAATCCACATTGAAGGAGCGCGATATGGATGCTGCATTACAGAGCTACCTGGAAACAAACGCGGAACAGGCGCAGATGCTCCTGGAGCAACTCTGCCGTCAGCCGAGCGTTGCGGCCCAGAACTATGGAATAGTTGAGATGGCCGACCTGGTTGAGGATCTCCTGCAGGGGGCCGGGTTTGCGACCCAACGCCTCCAGGCGGATGGCGCGCCACCGGTGATCTATGGTGAACAGCGCGGGCGCAGTCCCTACACACTGCTGCTGTACGATCACTACGATGTGCAGCCTGCCGAGCCGCTGGAGTTGTGGCACACGCCGCCCTTTGTGCCAACCGTGCGCGACGGCAACCTCTACGCCCGGGGCACCTCCGACGACAAGGGCGAGATTGCGGCACGACTGGCGGCGATTCACGCTCTACGCGCGGTCTATGGCGAACTGCCGATTACCATCCGCTGGGTGATCGAAGGTGAAGAGGAGATCGGGAGCATCCACTTTGCCGAGATCGCCGCACGCCACGCCGACCTGCTTAAGGCCGATGGCTGCCTCTGGGAGGGCGACGGCTTCGACCCGGCGGATCGCCCGGAGGTTGTGCTGGGTACCAAGGGGTTGCTCTATGTGCAACTGGATCTCCAGTGTGCCGGGATGGATACCCACTCGATGTATGCACCAATTATCCCCAGCGCAGCATGGCGGCTGGTTCAGGCGCTCGGCACCCTGCGCACGCCGGATGGTGAGGTGCGCATCCCCGGCTTCTACGATGCGGTGCGCCCACCCTCGCCCGAGCAGCAGGCGAAAATGAATGACCAGACAGCGATGGATGCCATGTACCGCCAGGTCTTCCAGGTAGAGCAGTTTGTCAACGGGGTCAGCGGCATCACGCTACGTGAGCGGCAGACCTTCAGCCCAACCTGCAATATTGCCGGGCTGGTTAGCGGCTACACGGGCGAAGGGTCCAAAACCGTCCTGCCGGCCCGTGCCCAGGCCAAGATCGACTTTCGCCTGGTGCCGGATCAAGATCCGCATGATATCCTGGCAAAACTGCGCGCACATCTGGCGGACGCAGGCTATGATGATATCCGGATAACAACGTTTGGGATGGCTGCACCCGTGGTGACACCCATCGAAGATCCGTTTGTGCAGCGCATGATCGGCATTGCCGACGCCTTCAGCAGCCGGCGACCCTCAGTCATACCGATGATGGGTGGCACGCTGCCCCTGCTGGAAGCCTTGCAGCGCCACGTCGGCGTACCGGGCCTGGCCATAGCCGGCAACCCGATCTACTGGGGCAGTGGCATGCACGCCCCGAATGAGCATATCCGACTGAGCGACCTGGAGCGCGCCGTACGCTTCAACTGCCACATGTTCCAGGCACTGGCTCAGTAGCTCCAAGCATAAGCGGTAAAGGGCGAAAGTAGGGGGCGAAAGATGTTAGAAATTACGCGGTCGGTTCCAAACCCGGCATGTGCCTGAATAAACGGCCCGAATCGCCTCCGGCAGAGCGGAAGATTCCATGCTTTTTCACAAACATGTTGCACTGTGTGCAACATGTTTGTGAAAAAGATAAAACGTGTACTATGCTGCCACAGGCGAATCGGGCTTTCATCGGATGAAACGTCCCATTTGGACACGCACCGCGTAACTCCTGTTATGTGACACGAGTTACGCGGTCGTTGACCCGATAGGAGATTCCGCCTCCGGCAGGGCGGAAGAAACCATCTTTGTTCACAAAAAATTTGCACTTTGTGCAAATTTTTTGTGAACAAAGATCAAAATGTACCATGCTGCCGCA
>DAOTUI010000007.1:0-25048 GCA_034437035.1 Chloroflexaceae bacterium | reverse complement strand
GTTACATTACCAATCGAGGGAAGTATGCTCCTGGTGTACACCGCCGATCTTCACGGCAACATCGCAGGCTATCGGCAACTCCTGGAGTTAGCCGCACAGCGCAATGCGCAGGCTGTTATCGTTGGTGGGGATCTGCTGCCACCCGACATCAAAATTGCAACGGCGATCCAGAACCAGCGTGCCTTTATTCAGGACTCCCTGCGCCCGCTCCTGATGGAGTTTCGTACCGCCCATCCCGATATCGCCGTCTATCTCCTGCCGGGGAATGATGACTGGGCAGCGGCAATTGCGGCCCTCGATGATCTCGAACAGGAAGGGTTGGTCCATCCGCTGCACCAGCGGGTCTTTACCCTGGCTGCTGATCTCTGGCTGGCGGGATATGCCTGCGTCCCGATTACACCATTCAGCATCAAAGATTATGAGCGGCACGACGGTGGCGATCTGCCGTCATACAGTTTTGCGATGGCCTATACCAGCGCAAGCGGTCAACCGGAAAAAGCCTCTGTTGCCACCATGCTGCGCCGGCCCACAATTGCCGAAGACCTGGAAGCCCTGGCTCGCCGGAGCAACCCGGCCCGCACCATCTATGTCAGCCATGCGCCGCCCTATGATACCGGGCTTGATCTGATGCGCAACAAACATGCGGGCAGCCGGTCGTTGCGCGCATTTATCGAACAGCATCAGCCACTGCTCACCCTGCATGGGCATATTCATGAAGCGCCCCAGGTGAGCCGCCGCTATGCCGAACGTCTGGGTCAAACCTGGTGCGTCAATCCGGGTCACGACCGCCTGGTCTTCCACGCTGTCGTGTTTGATACCGCTGACCTGGCGGGGACATTGTGGCATACGGTGTATGGATCGATTGGATCGATCCGGTAGTTCCAATCGCCCCGGCACAATCATCGTTCGCATGCGCCCCGCCGGCAAAGCGTTCCCTGTTTCCGCCAATTAACCGAGAAAACCGAGAAAGGTTGCCGCTATGTTTAACACCATTGGCGACGTGCGTACCGGGTTAAGCACTCAACAATATATTGCTACCGATGATATCTCGACTGCGATGTTCCTGTCCGACCGCCTGGGCAAACCGCTGCTAACCGAAGGCCCGGCCGGTGTGGGCAAGACCGAACTCGCTAAGGCATGGGCCGGCGCAACCGGGCGTGAGTTGATCCGCCTGCAGTGCTACGAAGGGCTGGACGAAACCAAGGCGCTCTACGAGTGGGAGTATGCCAAGCAGTTGCTCTACACCCAGCTTTTGCGCGACAAACTGGGCGAGGTGCTGGGCGATGCCGCTACTCTGCGCGAGGCCGCCGATCGACTGGCGAGCGAGGAGGAGGTCTTCTTCTCGGAGCGCTTCCTGCTGCCGCGCCCACTATTGCAGGCGATTACCAGCGATAAGCCGGTTGTTCTGTTAATTGACGAGATCGACCGGGCCGATGCCGAGTTCGAGGCGTTCCTGCTGGAGGTGCTCAGTGATTTCCAGGTCAGCGTGCCGGAACTGGGGACGCTCAAGGCGAAGCATGTGCCCACGGTGGTGTTGACCAGCAATAACACCCGCGAGTTGAGCGAGGCGCTCAAGCGACGCTGCCTCTACATCTTTATCGACTACCCCGATCTGGAGTCGGAACTGCGCATTGTGCAATTGAAGGTGCCGGGGTTGGCCCCCAAACTGGCGCGCCAGGCGGTTGAGATGGTGCAGTTGCTGCGCGATCTGGATCTGAAGAAGCATCCCAGTGTGAGTGAGACGCTGGACTGGGCGCGTGCGCTGGTCGCGCTCAATACCCGCACGCTTGATCAGAAAACCATTGACAACACGTTAAGTGTCCTGCTCAAGTATGAGAGCGATCTGCAGCGGGCAAAGCGCGCCATGGAGGGCGGATCGAGCCGGCGGAAGGAGCGCGGCAGCCTGGGAAGTGACCCGCGCGACTTTGAGGGGCTGGATCGGTTCAACTGATGGCAGCAGCCAGGCAGCCAGGATAGCGAGGAATAGCTCATGGATGATCGAATTGTCAACTTTATTGCCGGACTGCGCGCCGCCGGGGTGCGTGTCAGCGTGGCCGAGAGCGTTGACGCCCTGCGCGCGATTGAGCAGGCCGGCATTCAGGATAAAGACCTCTTCCGGGCCGCCCTGCAGACCACCCTGGTGAAAGACCCGCAGGCGGTGCCGGCATTTCAGCGCCTCTTTCCGCTCTACTTTGGCAGTGATGCGCCGCCCATGCAGCAACCGGGCGGTGGCGGATCGATGAGCGAAGAAGAGCAGCAGATGTTCCAGCAGATGCTCCAGCAGATGCTGGCCGAGATGTCGCCGGAGCAACTGGCGCAACTCTTCGAGGCAATGATGCGCGGGCAGCAGCCCACCAACGAGGCGATCCGCGAGATGCTGGGGCAGTTGCCGCTGCCGCCGATGACCCACCCCTACTACCAGGAGTGGATGACCCGGCGGGCCATGCGCCAGATGCAGTTTGCCAAACTGGATCAGGCACTACAAGAACTACTGGAGCAGTTGCGCGAGGCGGGCATGAGCGAGGAGGCGCTGCAGGAGATCGCAGAAGCGGCGCAGCAGAACCAGCAGGCGCTGGCCGAGCAGATTGCGCGGCAGGTGGGGCAGCAGATGATCGAACAGGCCCAGGCCGAGGGTATGCGCCCCCAATCCATAGATCAACTGATGGACCGACCGTTTGAACATCTGACCCCGGACGAGACGAAAGATCTGCGCACGCTGGTCAACCGGCTGGCGGCGCGGTTGCGCTCCCGCATGGCACTGCGCCAGCGGCGCGGCAAGAGCGGCACGCTCGATGCCAAAGGCACCATTCGCACCAATCTGCGCTTCGGCGGGGTGCCGCTGATTGTGCGCCACCGGCGGCGGCATCTCAAGCCGCGCCTGGTAGTGATCTGCGATCTGAGCATCTCGATGCGCCCGGTCGCCGGCTTTATGCTGCTGCTGATCTACGCCCTTCAGGACCAGATCAGCCGGACGCGCTCGTTTGCCTTTATCGACGATCTGCATGATGTCAGCGTTGATTTTGCGCAGTGCCGCACCGAACGTGCCATCGAGCAGATCCAGGAGCGTATTCGGCCGCCCCGCAGTTATGCCACCGATCTGGGGAACAGCCTGGGCACCTTTGTGCAGGACTACTGCGGCTGTGTGGATCATCGCACAACGGTGATTGTGCTGGGTGACGCGCGTAACAACGAGAATGATCCCAATCTGGAGGCGTTTAGCCAGATCCGCCGCCGCGCCCGCC
Source organism: Chloroflexaceae bacterium (assembly GCA_034437035.1). Lineage (GTDB taxonomy): Bacteria > Chloroflexota > Chloroflexia > Chloroflexales > Chloroflexaceae > CAKZQX01. The sequence continues at coordinate 21,806 of DAOTUI010000007.1, read as the reverse complement.
GGGTAGTCTGGTTTAACCCGGAGCCACCTGCGATGTGGGGCCGCTACGATCCCGGCAGCCTCAGCAGCGATATGCTTAAGTACATGCCGATGTGCGACTCAGTTCACCATGTCAGTACTATGCGTGATCTGGCCGCCGCGATTGACCACCTGTTTACGCGGAGGGGATAGCTTGTACGCGTTTTGAAGGTTGAGTAAGGTTGAGTTTTGAGTTTTACGTCATCCTTGTTTCACAAAAATCTGCTCAGTGAGCAGATTTTTGTGAAACAAGACAAAAACGCACCATGCTGTCGTAGGCGAAGCTGCCTTTATCGGGGCAACCGGCCTGAAAATGCAAAACGCAAAACTCAGAACTCAAAACTTTCCCCGCCAATCCGCCTGCGCCTGCGCGTACGCGTCCGGTGTGCCAATGTCGAGCAGATAGCCCACCAGCGGCCGCCCGTAAACCGGCGCGTCGTCGTCAAGCAGTGCCGGAATGATATCATGCCCAAAGTCGCTAAAGCCCGGCGGAATGCGCTGAACAATCTCCGGCTCACAGAGATAGACCCCCGCATTGGCTGTATCGCCGCCATCCCAGGTCGGGGGCTTCTCGACAAAGCGCTGCACCCGGCCTTCGGCATCAACCTCAATCATGCCCTGGGACTGCGGCGTGGTCGTATGCTTAAGCGCCAGCGTAAACCGGCTCGCCTGTGCCCGATGGAACGCCAGCAGATCGGCAATATCCAGATCCAGCAGCAGATCGCCATAGACCACCAGGAAGGTCTGGTCAAAGAAATCCGGGTGCTGGTCGGCAACGCGGCGCACCGCACCGGCCGTCCCCAGCAGTTCCGGCTCGTAGGAGTAGCGCAGGCGCATCCCAAACGGCGTTCCATCACCCAGCCCATCCCGCACTACCTCCGGCAGATGATGCAGATTGAGCGCCGCCTCAGTGACGCCGTAGCGCCGCAGCCAGCGCAGGGTGTGGGCCAGCAGCGGTTGCCCGGCAACCGGCAGCATCGGCTTGGGGCAGGTATCGGTCAGTGGACGCAGCCGGGTACCGGCACCCGCAGCGAGGACAAAGGCTTTCATTACGATAATCCTTGTTGAGAGAACAAAGAACAAAGGAACAGAGAACAAAGCGCACCGGGCGCAGTTCAAGGATTGAAGCAGTTCACCTGATACACGGTATTTTGTAGGCACAAAATGGATTTTGGCTGCATGCAATACGCATACTCTTTGTGATACTCTCGGGTGATGCCGTGTCCTGTATGAGCTTGATAATGGCATCCCGAACGATATGCTTAACTCTATCGTCCATTGTGCTTCTCAATAGTATGGTGCATACGGTATTGCTCACGCAACTGATCAATACTGATGAGGTTTCCTTCAGAATCTTCACAATACCAATATTCCCACCCATTAAATGCCGACTTTCCCTGTGCGAGTGCGGCAATTTTGTGAATCGATCCCACATGCTCACCCCAGTGAAGTTGTGAGTCTGCTTTCACCGTCGCAACAATGTCACGTTTCCTGGAATAGATATGTTGTCCAATCTGGATATACTGGGCCTCGATGAGTTGTCCGAAGCTCACCCGTGGCGCAGATCGTTTCGATAGGGTAATAAGTTCAGCATCATCAAACAAGGTCAGTGAGAAGTTCTTGATCCGTTGTTTCGCAATCTCGACGTAGTCGGTATCCAATTCGATACCAATATAGTGACGTTTGAGTTTCTTTGCTACAGCACCGGTTGTACCTGAACCAAAGAACGGATCAAGAATAACATCGTCTGGATTGCTCGAAGAGAGAATCACACGATAGAGCAACGCCTCGGGTTTCTGGGTTGAGTGCGCTTTCTTCCCATCGATCTTGATACGTTCTGGCCCGGTACACAGCGGAATGTGCCAGACATTTTGCATCTGCTTTTCGTCGTTGAGATTTTTCATAGCATGATAGTGAAAGGTGTATCGTTTCTGGTCCGCAGACTTCTTGGCCCAGATCAGCGTCTCAGTGGCGTTTTGAAAGCGAGTGCCGCGAAAATTCGGCATCGGGTTGGTTTTATGCCAGATGACATCGTTCAATATCCAGTAACCTAGATCCATCATAATGGCTCCAACCCGAAAAATATTATGATAGGATCCAATAACCCAGATCGTCCCATCGTCTTTGAGTACTCTGCGGCACTCCTGTAACCAGGTACGCGTAAAGGCATCGTAGTCAGAAAAATCACTGAATTTATCCCACGCATCATCGACACCATCAACAATAGATTGATTAGGCCGCAATAACTCATTGCGCAGTTGCAAATTGTAGGGTGGGTCAGCAAAAATCACGTTGACTGAGCGCTCCGGCAGGGTCTGCATGACTTCGATACAGTTCCCCTGAATAGTTTCATTGAGGGGGAGACTCACAGAATCTCGTTCATCTTCACGCACACGCTGTGTCATCGGAATATCTTTCCTGGACGATGCCGTCTCTAATTATCACTTGACCGACTATAACGTGAATGTATTGTATGGTGTTGTCTGCTATTCGTCAAAGCCAGTTGAGATGATGCACGGCAATTCCCCGCTTGATTCCCTTGACGTGGCGAGTCTCGGATGTTATGATATAAATAATCTTAACTTATTCACTTAGCTTTAGCAGGTTAGGTTATGCGTATTTCGAGCAAAGGAGAGTATGGGCTGCGCGCGCTGTTTGATCTGGCGCAGCATTATGGCGAAGGTCTGGTGCAGAGCGAAGATATTGCCACGCGCCAGGGCATTCCGGTGAACTACCTGAACCAGATGTTGATCCTCCTGCGCCGCGCCGGTATCATAGATAGTTTACGTGGGCCCCAGGGCGGCCATACGCTGGCCCGTCCGCCCGCCCAGGTTACGCTGCTGGAGGCGCTGACGGTGCTGGAAGGGCCGCTGATGCCCGGCGACACGACCCGCGATGATCTGCTGCCAACTCAGCCCGATGATCGGGAGGTGACGGATCAGATCTGGCTGGAACTGCGGGAAACCCTTGAGAAAACGCTGCGGGCAATCACCCTAGAAGATCTCTGCCAGCGCAAGAATCAGCGCGCGGGCAACTTGATGTACTATATTTAGCGGCGTGGGGCGTGAAACGTGAGACGCCAGGCGTGAAACGTGAAGCATGGCGCGTGCGGCGTGGTGCGTGAGCCGGGCACACTCGTCACGGCCCACGCACCACTACCCCACCCGGCACTAAATAATCAGCCCCTGCGCCTCCAGCCAGAAGCGCAGGCCGGACATCACCGCCAGCATTACCAGCGTCGGCAGCAGCGCAATCGTGGCCGGCTTCGCCAGTTGCGCCGGGTGGGTAACGCGGCCCTCATATCCCATGAATAGGCTGACCAGCAGCAGGCTCACCAGGTAGAGCACACTGATAATCCCGGTGAACGACAGGAATGCCAGCGGCCAGTAGAGCAGTTCCAGATTGCCATAGAGCGCTACCAGGATCAGGAAATTCAGTAGCAGGACGCCCCCCAGTTCGCGCCAGTTCTTGAGCAGCGGTTGCTGATCATCCACATTCTGGCGCAGCGTCGTGTTGAGGATCAACAGCATGACCGTCGCCACTCCCACCCCCATCCCCATCCCGGTCAGCGTGCGCAGTTCGTTGCGCGGCGTGTAGAGATAGGGCAACCCCAGATCCAGGAAGAGTGAGTTAAAGCCATCAATGCCCATGACCACCACAAAGGCGATCAGCACGGCGGCGATCGGCCAGGGTGGAACACGTCCGGCATGCCCGCGCCCGATGCCCCAGAAATAGATCATTGTTATCAGAAAGCTGATGTAGATCCCACTGTTCCGCGCGCAGATCGGCACCTGCAGCTCGCCAATAAAAATGTTATGCTGCTGGGCACACACACCATGCACCACCGCATACATTTTCCACTGCAAGGGCAGGCCCGGCGTAAAGAGCAGCGCCAGGAGCAGCGTTCCCATGAGGCCCAGGAAGATATAGCGCCAGGGCCGTTCCCGCTGCGTCTGCGTTTGCTGCGTCTGCATCTGCTGGTGCTGTTCCGCTTCCCGGCGAGCCGCTATCTGCCGGCGGGCCAGTTCCAACACTTCATCGGGGGGTTTCTCGCTCATCACAACCCCCTGACCCGTTCTCGAATAAAATCAAAATCCATCAACCCGACCTGCACAAAGCCGACCGTGCCGTCTGCAGCGATAAAGAAGGAGGTTGGCAGATTGGTTACAGCGAAGCCGTCAACGATGTTGCCCTCCGGATCGGCAATCAGCGGAAATGTCACCCCGATCTCCTGGGCAAATGGTGGGATTAACTCAACCGGCTCGCTATGGTTGATGCCCAGCACCACCAGCCCTTCGTCGCTCAACCGCTGCGCCGCCTGCTCCAGATCGGGCATCTCGACGGTGCAGGGTGCGCACCAGGTTGCCCAGAAGTTAATCAGGACCGGCCGGCCCCGTAGATCGCTCAACTGCCGGGTGGTGCCGTCGGGCAGGGTGTAGGCAAAATCGGGAGCCATATCGCCTACCTGCAGGCGCTCGCCGGCGGGTTCACCCAGAAGCCGGCTCTCGGTGACGACCGTGATTGCGTCGGCGGCGACGGGCTGCGGGCGGGCAGGTTCGGTTGCCGTCGAGCCACATGCCGCCGGCAGCAGCACGAGCAAGAGCAGGAGCCCATGTTTTATGATCATTTTGAATTAACCTCCATAGAACAAATACCCGTCAAATAAACATTGCCATTCAACAGACAATATTTTTCACTACCGGGCCGGATACCCCCGGAACTCGCGCTCCAGGCGTGGATAAACTCCCAGCACGATTGCCAGGGCAAACAGGACACCCGTAATCATCCGCAGCCACCAGTTGAGTGAGCCGATCGCATCGCTCCCGGCCCGCAACCCCAACGTGGGCAGCAGATCGCTGATCAGGTGCGTGGTGCCGTCCAGCGCGAGGGGCAGTAGCAGCAGCAGCGTCAGGCGCACCGAAATGGGCCGCAGCGTCTGGCGTACCCGCGCGAAGATCAGCCCGCCGATGAAGAGGGCGGTATACATGGCCGCTTCGCGGTGGCAGAAGGCCACCTGGTGTCCCAGCAGCATAAATGATTGTTCCGGACGCTGGTGACAGAGCGGCGTGTAGAGATAGAACAACAGCCCTCCCAGTTGGTAGTAACCGAAGGCAATCAGTAGAGGTGCCAGCCAGGGCAGGCTGCCATAAAGCAGCACCAGGGTATTTACCAGGCCCAGCCAGTGGCGGTAACACCAGATGATAGCGCGGTCAGGTAGATTTCGCAGCGCGGATTGTGTTGTCATTGCTCTCGTGCAGTATGAATGTGCCCGGTATCCAGACCGGAGCGCTTCCAGGATAATCGCTCGATACTATCAGCATACCGGGTCATTATAGCAAGGCGTGTAGGGACTGTCCAAATTGGGGAAGGCTATGTCAACGTCAGGCAGGTGTAGCGTGCGGACGTACGAATGTCGCGGAATTAAATAGCTGCCGGCGGGCATCCTCCCGTACAGGAGGGTACCCGCCGGCTGTGCTATGTGTTATACCAGGTTGTCATCAAACCAGCAATCAATTGTAACCGGCGCAACGGGCACAACGGCGGCACATTCCCGCTCATTATCTCGGTGTCCTCCGGGTCATCTGTGGCTATGAAGACCAGTCAGTATTATGCCCCATTATCGGCGGCAAACCGGAGAACAACTTTACCGAGGTAACTGCCCGTAAACAGCGCGTTGAGCGTCTCCGGAAGTCGTTCCAGGCCATCGATAACCTCAACGCGGTAGCGCACCCGACCGTCGGCAACCCACTGCCGGATCTGCGCGAACGCCTCGGGGTAGCGCTCCAGATAGTCGATGACGATGAAGCCTTGCAGCATTGCTCGTTTCGAGACCGCTTCAAACAACTGGTACGTAGCTACCCGCCCCTCAAGATAGCCGGCAAGCATGCCACACAGGACTATCCGTGCATACAGTGCCAGGTTGAGCAATACCGTATCCAGCACCGGACCACCGACGTTATCAAAGTAGATATCGACACCATCGGGGCATAACTGCTGAAGACGGGCGTGCAGATCCTCGGTACGATAGTTGATCGCCGCATCAAAGCCGAGTTCATCGACGATCCAGCGGCAGCGCTCCTCACTGCCGGCAATCCCGATCACCCGACAGCCCTGGATCTTGCCGAACTGTCCTGCCAGGGCTCCGGTTGCGCCCGCCGCCGATGAAACCACCAGCGTTTCCCCGGGTTTTGGCCGGCCAATGTCCATCAGCCCGAAGTAGGCGGTCGGGCCAATGTGACCGAGAACAGCATAGTAGTCCGATGGCGGAATTACCGCATCACGCTGGACAGGCATAACCGTCATGGCATCTACAACACTGTATTCCTGAATATGCATCAGGCCCGCCACCAGATCGCCTGGCTGCAGGTTCGGGCTGCGGGATTCCTCGACCACGCCAAGGATACTTCCGTAGAGCAGATCGCCCGGCTGCATGGTGGGCAGGTAGTATACTGGTTTGGTGTCCGCCCAGACGCGGTAGGCCGGATCAATCGAGAGATAGAGCGTTCGTATACGTACCTGCCCCTCACCAACTGCCGGGACAGGGCGTTCCTGCAAGACGATATCTCCCGGTTGCAATAAGCCGCTCGGATGTGCTGCCAGTTGCCATGCGCGATTTGTCATAACCGTTCTCTCCTCAATTCTATGAAAAAGGAATAGTTTAGATGAACATAGATCGGTGAGGGGTTCATAGGGGTAACGTCTCCTGAAAAACACACTGAAAGAAATGATAAGGTTAAAGACGTTGGCGTTCAGGCGACCTGGAGATTGAGGTTCTATTGTACAACGTTACGATAAGGAAAACAAGCGCAGGGCAGCAGGGTGTAATAGTAATATTGCTATCAACTTTACGTGACGGGTTGCATTGGGGTAGTGCTGCCCGATGACGGTTGAAAAATCAATCCGAATACATACCAGACCTGACAGATCTCCCAAGATCTGTCAGGTCTGGTAGCTGTGTATCCGAACAATTCGCTCAACATTCATCAAACGGCACGCGATAAGGCATTGTCCTGGCTAACCCGGGTCATGCCATAACTTCGAGTTCCTCGGTGACACCCAGGCGTTCCGCAATCCAGCCGCGGCAGTTCGGGTAGCGCAGATCGATCCCTAGATCATGTTTGAGGCGCGCATTACTCAGGCGTACCGAGGCCGAAGCCATCCCGACCACGTTGGGGTCCATCCCGGAGAGCAGCGCGCGGGTGGTGGGATAGGTGCGCGGTGGCAGCATACCCAGTCGCTCACGAACCTCGGTAAAGAGATCGATCTGACGCAACGGCTCGTCATCGGCGACATTGTAGACTGCCCCCGGCTGTCCCTGTGTAGCGACGCGCTCCAGCACCGTCAGCAGATCATCGATATGAATACGTGAGACAAAATTACGCCCATCGCCAATCAATGTCATCGTGCTATTGATCACGGAGTCGATAAAATCACGCTCGGGGCCATAGATCGTTCCGACACGCAGAATAATTGCCGGGAAGTTGTGCCGACGGATCGTCTCCATGATCACCTGTTCCGCCTCAATCATAACCCGACCGAGCGGGTAGCGGGGCGCAATCAGGGCATCTTCACTGACGAAAGCCTCACCGGCATCACCATACGGAGCAGTGTTTGAGGTAAAAACATACGCGCGTACCCGTCGCGCGCGGGAGCAGGCCGCAATCAGATGTTGATTGCCGTCAACAAAGGTGCGCCGGACGCTGCCATTCTCCAGAACCGAGCGGGCCGTCAGGTTATAGACATAGTCCATCCCCTCAGCCACACCGATCAACGTTTCCGGCCGGGTCAGATCCCCGGTCCAGACAACCATACCCTGCGCTGCCAACGCCTCTACCTGCGGGGACTCGGTCTCCTGTTCACACACGAGACCACGCACCCGCTGCCCCTGTTCCAACAGCCGTTGTGCTAACCGCGAGCCCACATAGCCCGCAGCGCCTGCGATCAGGTAGCACGCCATAGTACACCTCTCATATCACGAAACGAGGACTTCAGCGTCTCCGATGACCTGCGACTGGATTGCCAGTCTTGCCTCGCCTTACCACGCTTTACACGCTGCTTGCCTGTGTGGGCATGCCCTGCCCAGGCTGTTAGACTATTCAAGAGCAGCGGAACGGGGCTATTTTACCATTTTTTGCGGAATTTTCCAATCATTACAGATTATGTGCATAACATTTACAAACTATTGGCAACCAGGCGCAATGAAACAGGAGTTACGCGGTCGGTTCCAAATCAGGTGTTCATCTGGATGAATGGCCCGATTCGCCTCCGGCAGGGCGGAAGATATCATGCTTTTTCACAAAAATGTTGCACTTTGTGCAACATTTTTGTGAAAAAGATAAAAAGAGTACCACGCTGCCGCAGGCGATTCTGGCGTTCAGGTCTGATACCAGGATGGAACAGGCAGCACCGCGTACGTCGCGTAATTAAACAGGAGTTACGCGGTTACAAACCCAAAAGGGAATTTCGCTTCCGGCAGGGTGGAAGATTCTCGATCTTTATTCACAAAAAAATGTACTATGCTGCCGCAGGCGAATCGGGTTTCCATCGGGTAAAATGTCCAGTTTGCATACTAACTGCGTAACTCCTGTAAAAAAAGCTGACCAGGCCAGACCCGGTCAGCTTTTTTACAGTATACGCTATACGGACTACAGACTACAGACTACAGACTACGGACTACGCTTCACGGCATACCATGCTGGTTCACCAGTTGTTGCCGTTCTTCGGGGGTGATCAATTCGAATTTGCCACCGCGATTCATATAGACAATCTCTTCATTTTTTACCCGCGCGATCAGGTCGAGAGTGGCATCATTGTTTACATCGGCCAGGCGCAGCGTAACCGGCGTCAGATCCTCCCCCTCACCAAAGAGGTATGGACCGGGGAGCGTGCGGGCCTGTGATGCATCACCGCCGGGAAGATACATCACCACGATCTGCCGATCCAGGTTCATAGCGATAAAGTGACCGAGTGCGCCGGCCTCACTGCCCGGTCCAACCGGGCCGGTCAGATGGTAGGTGCGTGGACGCCCATACCGCAGATCGTTGAAGGTCGTATGGCTCCAGGCCGTGACATGGCTCAGAAGCACATAGACTGCCAGCAGCGCCAGCACACCGGTTACCAGGTAGGCGAACGAATTTACGCCGCCAGACCGCAGGAGCACAAGCGGGCGGCGTTCAATAGTGCGCAGATCTCGACTGGTTACAGCCATTGGTGATACCTCCTGAAGCAAAGGCGCAATGAGCAGAACCGGGCGACCGTTCTGCCGATTACGGTTCCAGATTACATCTGCATATAGACAGTCACGAGCGAACAGAATGCGCGGAGGTGAGCGTTGGGGCGCTCTTTTGTTCTACTTTTGTTTCAAGTATAGCAGAGGTAGCGGCGTTCGTCAAGAACAGATTTGCTACTTTTACTGCGCCATCAGAGGGGCGGCCAGGGCCATGCTGCGCTGCTTGTAGCGGGCGGCGTCGGCGGGGTTGTTGCGCCGCCAGATGCGGATTGGCATGTATTTCTGCACTTCGTAGAGCAGGTAGAACTGGCGGCGAATCAGCGCGGCGGGCGACTCGTCGCGCGGTTGCCCATAGCCCTCCCAGAAGGCCGGTTCGCTGATACCACAGTAGTCCAGGACGGAAAATTCGATTTCGATATCGCCCCACAGGGCGCGGTCAAAATCAACAATCCCGGTAATATTGCCCGACAGATCGATCAGGATGTTCTGACTCCAGACATCCATGTGCAGCAGGCAGGGTGTCACCGGATGCTCAAACTGGTGCAGATGCTGATCCAGCAGGTTGCGCATGCCGTCGGCTTCCGCGGGTGTGTAACTGCCACAGGCAACCACATCGTCCAGCAACTGGTGCCACATCACGCGGAATGCGGCGGCCCAGGTCGGCTGTGGCTCCATCGGCTGATGCGCGCCCAGGTAGCCGTATGCCGCATGTCCCAGGCATTCTGTGGCGGTCAACGTATGCAGTTCGCGCAGGTAGCCGCCCACCTGCCGCAACGCCTGCTCGAACTGCGCATGTGCCAGGCCGGGAGCCTGGCTCAGGGGCATACCGGGCAGCGCCGTCATCAACAGGTAGTCGCGGTCAATCCGGGAGCGGCTGAAGTCGCAGGCGACAATCTCGGCCACGGGAATATGCGTTCGGCTGCGGATAAGCTGGTGCAGTTGCGGCTCCTGGCGCATCATCAGGCGCTCGTAGAAGAGGAAGCCCGCGTCATCCGGTGGGGCAATACGCAGTACAAACCGGGCCGCCTCATGCTCAACCAGGTAGGAGTTGTTGTGCTTGCCTGTCGGGATCGGCGCAAAGCGCAGCGCCGCCGGGTCGGTATTCAGATGTGGAGCAACCAGTGCGGCAAGGGTCTCGGTAGCGAAAGACTCGGCCACGACTGCCTCCTTTTACATATCCCAGGTTGCATCTCCATAGAATTCGCCAAAATCTTTGCTTAAGAATGCCTCAATCGCCGCGCGTTTGTCGCCCAGGCGAAACTCGGACCCATGACCGGGGTAGCAGATTGTCTCATCGGGCCAGGATAGTACCACCGTGTGCAGGGTCTGCCGGGTGGTGCGAAAGCCCTCCACCGACCAGGTTTTACCGGGACCGTCCGCAAACAGCGTATCGCCGACGATAATCCGCCGGTCGCCCGCAAGGGCAAAACTGAGCATATCCTCGCTGTGACCGGGCGTATGGTAGACCTCCAGCGTGTGTGCGCCGACCGGCACTATGTCGCCATGGCTCAGCCAACGATCGGCACTCGGGGTGATGCCCCGCGAACGCGGGCCGGGATAGGCCATCAGCGGTACCTGCAGCTCGGCGACCATCGTATCGAGCGCGCCGACATGATCGCGGTGGGTATGCGTCAGCAGGATGGCCTCCGGCGTGGTATCCGCCAGCATGGCCCGCAGCGTCTCCGGCTCATCACCCGGATCAATCAGCACGCTCTGGCGTGTTGTGGGGCAGACCAGGACGTAGGTATTCATCGGCCAGGGACCAACGGCGCGGGTGCGCAGTTCCAGCGCTGTTTCACCAGATGTCATCATGTCACCTCCTCTGCTTCGTGATACCCCCATCCTACCACAACTCTCTTGGTATGGCGGACCGTCACGAGAGTAGGGGCGCAGCATTGGCCGGGCATAAGCCTGGCAGACGGTATCTGTTAGGCCAATGCTGCGCCCCTACTGCTATAATATCTGTAGAGTAGAATATCTATGCGGCTGCTGGTCATCGATCCGCAGCAGCGAATACTTCTGTTCAAGATCGAAGATGATGTTCCGCTTGATCCGGCCCACCCGGATATGACGGTCTACTGGGTCACGCCCGGCGGTGGGGTGGACCCCGGTGAAACGTTTGAGCAGGCCGGTCTGCGCGAATTGTGGGAGGAGACCGGCATTCGCGCGGCGGCGCTCGGTCCCTGGGTGGGGCGGCGCTCGCGCATCCTGCACTTCCCGGATGAGCAGGTGCAGTTTGCGGAGCGCTACTATCTGATGACGGTTGCGACCAGCCAGGTAGCGCTGACGAACCTGTACCCCGGTGAACAGCAGGTCTATCGTGCGCACCACTGGTGGACGCTTGCGGAGTTGCGGCAACCGGATGCGCCGGTTCTGCCACGCGGTTTGCCGGATCTCCTCGCAGCGTTATTGCAAGGCGATATCCCGCCCGAACCAGTGCAGTTGTTGTAGGAACCTGTGTGTGCTGTCTACCGGGGTGAAGCATGTTCTGTAGGGACGCGCTTCTGCGCGTCCGCACTCCGTTCGCCCGCAGAAACCTCACCGCCAACCCGTCTCCTGTAACCTGTCCCCTATCCCCTGTCCCCTATCCCCTGTCCCGTGGCATATGTTTTGCTGCGGTGCAGACTGGTGTCCCGGCGCACTGCTGCCGGCTGTCGGGACACCAGGTGAAGAGACAGAGAAGATCTGCAACGGAAGGAGCTTCATGGAAACCGAAGGCGTTCTAACGGTATTCATTGCCGCATTGATCACCGCTATCTGTACCGGGCTGGGTGCGCTGCCCTTTTTCTTTTTTAAGGAGATTGGCAAATTCTGGTTGGGCGTATCGAATGCGCTGGCAGCCGGGTTGATGCTGGGCGCGAGTCTGGGGCTTGTTCGCGAGGGGATCAACTACGATATCCTCCGCGTCGGTGTCGGCTTTGGGCTGGGATTTGGGCTGATTGTTATTGCCCGCCATTTTATTAGTGACCACGATGAAGACCTTCATCTGGGCGCGGTCCAGGGGGCCAGTGCCGCCCAGATGCTGCTGATCGTGGGGGTGATGACGGTACACTCGTTTGCGGAAGGGGTGAGCGTGGGTGTCTCCTACGGCGACAGCAACACCTTTGGGGCGTTTATCTCCTTCGCCATTGCCATCCACAATATCCCGGAGGGGCTGGCAATCAGCCTGGTGCTGGTGCCCAAGGGCGTGTCGGTCTGGAAGGCGGCCGGGTGGAGTGTCTTCTCCAGTTTGCCGCAGCCGTTGATGGCCGTACCTGCATTCCTGTTTGTGCTGGTGTTTCGCCCATTTTTGCCGATCGGGTTGGGGCTGGCGGCCGGGGCGATGATCTATATGGTATTTAGCGAACTGCTGCCGGATGCACTGGAAGATGTGTCAAAGCTGACGGCGGCGACCTCAATGGTCCTGGCGACCTTTGCGATGCTGGGGTTTCAGGTTGTGATTGGTTAGTAGTTGGGATAGTTTGCCTGAGTTGCGGACGCGCAGAAGCGCGTCCCTACCAACTCGAAATATGTGTGGCGATAACCTCAGCAGCAACCTACCGCTCCCGATTGCGGATGGCATTGTAGCTACGTACGCTCAGCGTGCTGCGCGCACTGAGAAAACTCAGGACGCTGCCGGAGCTGAGGAAGCTCAGGATACTCCCGGCACTCAGCAGGCTGAGAATACTCCCCGCGCTGCCGATACTCAGGATGCTCCCCGCGCTGCCGATACTCAGGATGCTCCCCGCGCTACCGATGCTCAGGATGCTCCCCGTGCTACCGATGCTCAAAATACTCCGGTGGCTTTTCCGGCTTAAAATTGCCGGTGAATGATTATTTGTGGTTCTGAACATACATCCTCCCTGGGTATATCGAAAATGTCCTATTATCTGACAGGCGTTACGCGGTTACCATGCAAACCGGACGTTTCACCCGATGGAAACCTGATTCGCCTGCGGCAGCATGGTACGCTTTCACCCTGCCGGAGGCACTGTCCACTGGCACCCACAAGATCGCGTAACGCATATCAGCACGGGTCGTTTCGCGTTTTTCGCTCATTTCGCGGCGTTCGTGGTCCCAACTTTCACCGTGTAACTGCTGTTATTTGACAGCTACTCACGGTTGCGTCAGGACAACGATCTCATCAGCGATCAGGGCGTTTGACTCACCCGCCGCGCCGGAGGCCTGGATAGTAGTCTCCGGTCGGACGGCGGTCAGGTCGGTGGTGGTGCCGTCTTCAAGCATGATCGAGGTCTCTTCTGTCAGGGCGATGGTATCAAAGCCATTCTGCGGCGCGGTCAGCAGAATGATCTGCGCGCTCGGTGAGACTTCCATGACGGTGCCGGTAATGGTCTCGGCACTGTCCGGTGACTCACCGCCGTCACCGGCACAACCCACCGCCGATGTCAGTGCCAGGCAGAGCAACAACAGCAGCAACACGGGACGGATCATAGCATCGTTCTCCTTCACATTCAAGTAAACTCTCTGTCGTTCGGCTGGTAGTGCGCCGCCCTCCCCTGATTTATTGTGTTGTGGGGGGGTGTCGTGCTCTGTATGTGCTCAGTTTAGCAGGAGTGGCGGCGCGGGGTATCTACCAAAAGGTATAGTTGTGAGGTGGTAGCGCTCCGGCGGATCAGGCCGGAGATATCGCGGTAAACTGCAGGATACCGTCGGGCGCGGTCAGGGTCAGGCTGTCTTCTCCACGACTGATAGTATCCGCGTTGCGCAGCAGTTCCATATACGCGGCTTCTTGCTGCATCACCCCGTCGGCCATGCATGCCCGCTCCGTCTGCAACAGGTCGCTAAAGGAGATTGTGGTGCCGGTATGGGTATAGTTGCCGCCAACCTCATTGCAGCCCGTGCTGCCGCCAACCGTGTCCTCTTGAAATGAGAGCGTGGGTTGGTAGTCGGTGATCACCGGCTGCGGGTTGGCCGGGTCGCCGTACGCGGTCAGGGACCATCTGGTTCCCACGAGATCCGGTTCCACACTGCCGTTGCCGTTTGTGCCCGTATCGGCGCAGGCCGTCAGCAGTAGCCATATCAGCAAGAGCATGCCCGGCCGGCGCAGGAGACGATAGTTGATCATCAGTTAGCCTCCTCAGGTATCTGGTTTCCACACACAATGTAAGACCACTGCCGGTGTGGAAAAGTTCCCGGAGAGTTTACTTATGATAGCCCTTCCAGAGGTAGAGCGCGAAGATAACGATAAACGGCAGCACAATATGTAATAGAAAAAAGAGTACGACAAAGGTTCCTGTATCCATACTTCTTCCTCAATGGGTACAAAGCGTCTACTCGCGTAAGACACGCAGAAATGTTCGTCTCGTATTGTAGCACAACCCGTATTGCCGTGATCCCCTATCCTGAACCACTGGAGTCGGCCGGCGCATCTCTCGATACTCTGTGATATACTACGCAGTACAACATTTTCACAAATCCTAAATTGTATCATGTGTCCAATGAACGGCGGTCGATGGGGACGGCGCGTTCGTGATTCGGCTGCAGGCGGACAGGTAGTAGTATGCGTGGGCCACCCCGCGTTAAAATGACGAGAGAGCAATGAGCGAAGAGCGAGTTATTCCATCAGATCCAGACCTTACCGACGACAAGCCGTCCCACGAGTGCGGTGTTTTTGGCATCGTCTCCCCCGACGACGACGTAGCCCGGTTGACCTTCTTTGGCCTCTATGCGCTGCAACATCGCGGCCAGGAGAGTGCCGGCATTGCTGTATCGGATGGACGGCGACTGAAGATCCACAAAGAGATGGGCCTGGTATCGCAGGCCTTTAACGAGGAGAAGTTGCGTCCGTTGAGCGGGTATATGGCGGTCGGGCATACCCGCTACTCGACCACCGGCTCCTCCAAACTGGAGAATGCCCAGCCCTTCCGCGTCGAGAGTATCCTGGGGCCGCTGGCGGTGAGCCACAACGGCAACCTGACCAACGCGGCCGAACTGCGGCAGGAACTGCTGCGCCGGGGCGTCGGGTTGACCAGTACCAGCGACACAGAGGTCATTACGCAGATGCTGGCCGGGGTGCAGGGCGGGCGCACCTGGCAAGAGAAGTTTGAAGATTTTATGCGCCGCGCCGAGGGCGCTTACTGCGTGGCGGTGTTGACCAATCAGGCGGTCTACGCAATGCGCGATCCCTGGGGGCTGCATCCCCTCTGCCTGGGACGGCTGGGCGATCAGAGTTGGGTGGTTGCCTCGGAGAGCTGCGCCTTTGCCACCATTGGCGCGACCTTCCTGCGGGATATCGAGCCGGGTGAGATTCTGGAGATTACCGAGGAGGGGCCGCGTACGCTGGCGAAAATGCCTGCTTCCCGGCAGGCGCACTGCCTCTTCGAGTATATCTATTTTGCCCGCCCGGACAGCATGCTTCAGGGGCGGATGCTGCATGCCACCCGCGTGGCCCAGGGTCGCCAACTGGCCCACGAAGCGCCCGCCGATGCCGATATTGTTATCCCGGTGCCGGACAGCGCGATCCCGGCGGCGATTGGCTACGCGCAGGCGGCCGGCATTCCCTACAGCGAGGGACTGATCAAGAACCGCTACATTGGTCGGACCTTTATTCAACCCGATGATCGGCTGCGCAAGGTGGGTATCGCGCTCAAGTTCAATCCGCTGAAGGATAACCTGGAAGGCCAGCGTGTGGTGCTGGTTGATGATAGCATTGTGCGGGGCAACACCAGCGGGCCGATTGTGCGCCTGTTGCGTGATGCCGGTGCGGTTGAGGTGCATGTGCGGGTTTCCTCGCCGCCCATCCGCCACCCCTGCTTCCTGGGGGTTGATATGGCAACCTACCCGGAGTTGATCGCGCACCGGATGAGCATTGCGGAGATCCGTACGCACCTGGGGGCCGACAGTCTGGCCTACCTGAGCCTCGACGGGCTGATCGAGGCCACCCGACAGGATAGCAAGGGTTTCTGTACCGGCTGTTTCACCGGCAACTATCCGGTCGATATTGAACTGGTTGAGAAGGACGTTTTTGAGGAGGGACGCAGCACGCTACGCTCCTCACGCGAGTGCGTAGAAGATGCAAAGTACGCTCCTGCAGCGACTGGCGAATGATGTGGAACGGGTGCCGCCCGCGGCGGCAAACCCGTTTACCCATGCCTATTTTGCGTTTCTGCGCTATTTCCGCGATCTGCCAGAGATGGCAGCCGACCATGTATTCATCAGTGCATTAACGCCCTGGTGGAGCAGCCTGTTTCGGCACTGCGGGCTATCGAGTTGATCATGTACACTTGCGGCAGAGTTACGGACAACACCAGCGAAATTGGGTAAGGCACGCAGGGACGAAAGCCTTTCGCCCCTGCGCGATTTCGGGTTGTATTTACGCCGCGCGCGCTACCAGGATGCGCGCCCCGTATGCCGGTACCGTCTCCAGCAGCAGCGTCCCGTTGTGGACGGTAAACTGCTGGTCGGGGGCCAACTGATCGCCAAAGGTTTGACCGTCGGGCAGGTTGACCGGCAGGCGCAGGGCGGCGGGTGTGTCGGCTGCATTGACCGCCACAACCACATACTCGTCCTCCCACTGGCGGGCAAAGGCCATCTGCTCGGCGGCGACACTGAGTTGCCGGTATGATCCCCGCCGTAGCGCGTCCGTCTGTTGCCGAATCCGGGCCAGTTGCGCAATAGTCGCCGCCAGTTCCGGTTGGGCGACTTCCGGCAGCGCGGTCGGCCCGGTCAGACACGGGCGGAGTGACCAGTCATCCGCCGGCTGCTTCATACCGCTAATGCCCCACTCGCTGCCATAATAAATTGACGGCACTCCCGGCATGGTGAACAGCAGCGCGTAGAGCGGGTAGAGGTGCGCCGGATTATGCAACGCATTTGCCACCCGGCTGACATCATGGTTGTCGGCGAAGCTATAGAGCGGAATGTCACGGTAGAGCCCATGCTCGCCAAACTGCCGGTTGAGTGAGTAGGCAATCTCAAAGTAGTTGCGGTCGTTATGACTCGAAAACAACCCCTTGTAATTCTCATAGTTCGTAACAGCGTCGAGCGTCTCGGCATTGGCCCAGCGCGTGTAATCCCCATGAATGACCTCCCCCAGCAACCAGAAGTCGGGATGCGCGTGGCGGCAGTAGGCGGCCAGATCGCGGAGAAAGTCCAGTTCGATATCCTCAGCTACATCTAAGCGCAGCCCGTCAATCCCAAACTGCTCGATCCAGAACTGCACCGCCCCAAACAGATGCGCGCGCACCTCGGGATGCTGCAGATTGAGCTTGACCAGGTCATAGTTTCCGCGCCAGCCGGCGTACCCGAACGGATCGCCGTAGGGACTACGTCCGTTGAAATCGATCCCCACAAACCAGTCGCGGTAGGGCGAGTCGGCTCCGCGCGCCTGCAGATCGCGGAATGCCCAGAAGTCCCGCCCCACATGGTGAAAGACCCCATCGAGAATGACCCGGATGTCGGCGGCATGCAGTGCTGCAACCAGTTCGGCGAGCGTCTGATTGTTTCCCAGCCGCCGGTCAACCTGGTAGTAGTCGGCGGTGTCATAGCCGTGGGTGCCGGACTCGAAGAGCGGCCCGAGGTAGAGCGCATTCACATGCAGCGTCTGCAGATGTTCGATCCAGGTGTGGATCTGCGCCAGGCGGGGTTCCGATTCGGCGACGAAATCATTCCGGCGCGGCGCACCGCACAGGCCCAGCGGGTAGATATGGTAAAAGATGGCGTCATGTGCCCAGGTTGTCATCGTTTGCTCCTTGTGTACATACCGTTCGGTATAAATCGGTTAAAAAAGGGTTACGAGTAGATTCCGTATGAGAACTGCTGCACCGCCTGCAGTGCGTGAGTCTCGGTCAGTTCGAGATAGCCATTCAGGGCCAGCCCGACATAGGTGTTGATCATACCCAGAAAGGTTGCGGCATAGATACGCTGCCGCCCGCGCATATTGCCATGATCCGGCGTGGCTGCGTTAAACAGGGCTTCCATCACCTGGTGTTGCTGTTCGTTAAAGCGTGCAACTACCTGAAAGGCGTCATGGTCCGGTGCAGCAAACCAGAGCCCCAGCAGCAGCCGGTAAAATGTCGGCGCTGCATCCGCAAAGCCGAAGTAGGTCAGCACGAGCGCGCGCAACGTCTGCGGCAGATCCCCGGCGTAGGCGGAGGCCTGCTGCACGCGCACCAGCAGAGGAGCGCCGCGTTCCGCTACCAGCGTTTCCAGCACGCCCCGCTTGCTGCCAAAATAGTGGTAGAGCGTCGGCTTGGTAATACCGGCGGCACTACAGATTTCCCGCACCCCGATAGCGTCATAGCCTTGCACGGCGAAGAGTTCCAGCGCGCACGCCAGGATGGACGCGCGATTATCCTTTGGTTCCATCGGTTCTCTTTCATCTACGGTAGCCGGGTAGGATGTGGCTATGCAATAACGTTTTACCTCAGCGACAGTGTTAGTATACCGAACGGTATAGTATTTGTCAAGCGGTGCGCAGCGGTCGGGATCACTATAGGTGCGAAATCCTTGACACCTGTCCGGCATGTGCAACCATTTGACATCGCTCGTCAACGGTGTTAAGATAAGAACATAAGTTCTATTACGCCAGGAGCTATTCCAATAGAATGCGGTAGAACGATTGCCGCGGACCTGCCGGACAGCAGTATGACCAGCATGCCGGTTGCCGGTCTGTGCCGGACGAGTGTATGCTGTTTTTGCTCTCTTGCGCATTGTAGTATGCTGGTCCGAGCTGCACTGGTACCACGCCTACACCGGGATAGAAAAGCATGCGCCAACGTGAATTAGATGAACTGCTTGCCGAGTTAGCCGCCACCGAGGAAGCGCTCCTCGACGCCGATCTGGATGCAGTGCCGGCGGTGACGCTGCTGCCGGAGCAGGACGAAGCCGAACTGGCGGGCGGGTTTCGGGCAAAGCTGACCCTGCCGCCCCGTCCCTACCAGGAATCCGCGCTGGAGTCCTGGTTGGCGGCGGATGGTCGCGGCGTGGTGGTTTTGCCCACCGGAGCCGGGAAGACTTTCCTGGCGTTGATGGCGATTGCCCGGCTCAAGCTACGCACGCTGGTGGTGGTTCCCACCATTGAATTGCTCTACCAGTGGCGCGACACCATCGTTGAGCGGCTGGGCGTACCCCGGCGCAAGGTCGGGCTGGTGGGCGACGGGCGGCGCGAGGTCTGCCCGATTACGATTATCACCTATGCCTCGGCTGCCATGCCCCAGGCACCCATCACCGGCACCGGCCTGCTGATCTGTGATGAGGCGCACCATCTGCCGTCGCCCTCCTACAGCGCGATTCCCCAACGCTGCGGCGCACCCTACCGCCTGGGACTGACGGCCACCCCCGAACGGAGCGATGGCGCGGAGGAGCAACTCTACCAACTGCTGGGGCCGGTGGTCTACCAGCGCACCCCCGCCGAACTGTCGGCGGAGGGCCACCTGGCAAAGTTCCGCGAGCGGCGCATCTACGTAAATCTGCAGCCGGAGGAGGCGCTGCGCTACGCGGTGCTGATGACCGAGTGGAAGTGGTTTGTTGCGCGCCACCGCAGCATGCTCGCGCGCGGGGGGGATTTCTTTGGCGAACTGATTCGCCGCAGCGGGAATGACCCGGCTGCGCGGCAGGCGTTGCGGGCGCACCATCAGGCGCGCATGATTGCGCTCAACGCCGGGGCCAAGCTGGAGGAGACCGCCCGACTGCTCCAGCAGCATCGCGGCGACAAGGTGCTGATCTTCTCGGAGTATACCGCTCTGGTCGATCAGATTAGCCGGACGCTGGCGCTGCCGGCGATCACCTACCGCACCGCGCCCGACGAACGCAAGCGCATCCTGCAGGCGTTTCGCAATGGCGCATACAGCAAGCTGGTTGCCGGGCGCGTGCTCAACGAGGGGGTGGATGTGCCCGATGCCAATATCGCCATTGTGGTCAGCGGTAACAGTACCCCCCGCGAACATATCCAGCGCCTGGGGCGCATCATCCGGCCCAAACCGTCCGAGGCCGTCCTCTACGAACTGGTCACCCGCCACACCAGCGAAGTCAGCACCGCCCGCAAACGCAAAACTGGCCGAAGAACAAAGAACAAAGAACAATGAGCAGAACAAAGGATAATGTATCACTGAGCACTTTTTGTTCTTTGTTCTCTGCTTCTTGTTCTTTGTGAGGAGGTACCTATGGCTTTTCGCATTGCCGATTTTAAAAAGACCACGCGCAAGGCGGGTGATGCCCGGCAGCTCTACCCCTACCAGATCCGCGATGATCGCTACACCGCCGCGATTGGTTACGCGATTGCCTACTTCGAGCGCATGATCGGGCGGCGGCGCGCAACCTTTGAGACGGAGGCGCTGCTGGAGTTTTTCGGCGATCCGCGGCTGGCGCGCGGGTTGGTGGCCTGCCTATCCCGCACCTACACCTGGCGGGAGCAGCCGCTGGCCGAGGCGTTTGGTACGGCGCAGGCGCAGGCCCTGCGGGGGGCCGGGCTGACGACCCCGGCGGCATTCCGGGCGAAGCTCTACGGTCTGGCAAATGGACGCTATGGCGGAGTGATTCTGCCCGGCGAGCGGGCGGAAGCGCTAACCTTCCTCTGTAGCGATCTGCCGGTGACACCCGATCAGTTTGAGCAGGCGTTGCTGCTGGACAGTGACGATCAGCGGATGCTGGTGCAGGTGGGTCCGACGCCAACGCCGCAGGAGGTGATCGCCCGCTACAACTACCACTCGCTCGAAACGGCGCTCTACCGGGCCGAGTCGCTGCACCTGCGCCTGAAAGGGCCGGTCTGGAGCATCATCCGCAGCGCGCATAACCTGGCCCGGCGCTACCAGCTTACCTACCAGGTGGGCGGCACGCCACGCACGCTCTTCGACACCGAGATCGAGCTGCTGCTCACGGGAAGCCGCGATGCCCTGGGGCGCTGGACCCGCAGCGGCCGCCGGTTGACGCGGGTGCTCCTGCGGCTGCTGGCCGCGCATCCCGATAGCCTGATCGCAGGGGAGGCGAAAGTTCACCTGGGCAGCCAGACGACTATGCTGCGGCTGGATGCGCGGGCGCTGCGCGTGCTGGGTGTCGGCGCGCAGGAAGCCTCCCTGGAGAGCGAGAGCCCGCCCTGGGAGGAGGATCTGAGCGCGGCATTTCGCCGGGCCTGGTGGCGGGCGCTGGTGCGCGGCCAGACGGCCGGCTGGCGGTTGCGGCGCGACCCGGAGCCGCTGATCGGCACGGGCGTGGTGGTGGTGCCCGACTTTGCGCTCCAGCGGGGCCAGCAGCAGGTGCTGCTATGCCTGACCACCAGCCGTGCAACGAGTGAGATGCTGGCCCGCGATCTGGCGAAGCTGGGCGAGCATGCGCCGGTGCTGGCGGTTGTCCCCGCCACGGCTGCAACGAAGAAAGCCGCCGCGCCGCTGGTGGCCTACAGGGAACAACCCGCCGACGCGATACCCGCCCTGGTAAGTATGTTGGAAGAGCAGCACCCGCGCACGCGTGCATCCGCCGCGCTCACGCCCTGGCAGCGACTGGAACGCCTGCTCCAGGAAGAGGGCTTCGTCGGCGAGGCGACCGTGGCGACGATCCTGGGGTGCGCGCCGGAGGAGGTTGCGCAGGTGGTGCAGCGCTGGGGCGGCCCGCAGTTCCATGTGCTG
>DAOTUI010000006.1:0-14102 GCA_034437035.1 Chloroflexaceae bacterium | reverse complement strand
TCAAACCTACTTGACAGTTAACATAACGGAATGACTTGTTCATCCCTTCCTGATGCACCAGAAAGTTTTTCTGGCAGTCCGAGATCGTTCAGACTGTCAAGTAAGAAAAGCCGATTCTGAACCATGTCTAACGTCTATAATCGGCGTGGGGAACTGTTCAATATTATTGTGGGAAGGACATGCTGCGGTTTATCCTCAGCATAGCGTGTGACTCGATACGGAGGGAGCAATTATGACAAATCCATCGCTTACACACATTCGCTTGCAACCCGAAGACCGGGCGACAATCTCCGGTCTCAGCCAGGGCATTGGACGCGCGTTCAATATCTCGCCGGGGTTGGTGCGCTTCGTGTGGCTGTTGCTTTACACCATCTCCACGGGTGTGCCGGACGCCATCTCCGCAGGTGTGCCGGCTGACGGCCTGGTCGGATGGATATATCTTTTCTGGCTGATGACGGGTGGGTCGCCGGTGATCGGTTTGTATCTGCTTGCCTGGGCATTTACGCCACATCCAGACGGCCGGCGTAGCACAAAGCCGCTACTCCTATGGCTACTGCTGCTCATCGGGCCACTGGCGTTGATGACGGGCATAACTCTGGCAGGAATGGGATAGCACCAGGTTACGCGGAGTGGATGTAATGCCGGGGATACAGAAAGGGCACAGCACCCTGCGCCCCTACAACCCAACCCGCAAATAACCGTTAACCCCTACCCCCTACTCCACATACTGCCCAATCACCTCCAGCAGCGTGCGTAAACTGACGGGCTTGCAGAGGTAGTCATTCGCCCCGGCCCGCAGGCACCCTTCGCGGTCGCCGGGCATGACCAGCGCGGTCAACGCGATGATCGGGATGTCCGCAAAGGCGGCGTCGGCACGGATGCGGCGGATCGCTTCCACCCCATCCATCACCGGCATCTGCAGATCCATCAGGATAAGTGCCGGCCGTTCCTGCTGCACCTGCTGCACCGCCGCTGCGCCATCACGGGCTACCGCTACCCGGTAGCCGGTTTTCGCCAGGTAGTCCGCCGTGACGATGATGTTGCTCTCATTATCTTCCGCCAGCAGAATTAACGGCGCGGTTGCCTGATCCCCTGACTGCAACGGAACGGGCAGGCTCGGCCGGGGCTTTGCCGGCGGAGTCGGGAGCCCCTGGCGCTCTGCCGCACCCCACGGCAGCGAGACGGTGAAGCGGCTCCCTGCGCCCGGCGTGCTGGTAAGATCAACACCGCCACCATGCAGTTCAACCAGACGCGCTACCAGCGACAGACCCAGGCCCGTACCTTCATACTCACGGGCCAGGCGGCTATCCAGTTGCATAAACGGCTTGAACAGGCGGCCCATATCTTCCGGGGCAATACCGATGCCGGTATCCCACACCGTAAAGGCAACCCGGCCCGCATCGGTATCGCCCGTAATATCAAGGCCAATCTGCCCGCCGGCCGGGGTAAACTTTACCGCATTATTCAGCAGATTTACCAGAATTTGCTTCAGGCGGCGCTCATCGGCCTGCACAAAGCGTACCGCCGTATCCAGACTGAAGGAGATAATCAGGTGCTTCCGGGCCGCCTCCGTCTGAATGAATTGCAGACTGTTATGACATACCTGTTCAACCGCGATTGTACTTATCTGCAGCTCCGTTTTCCCGGCTTCGATTTTTGCCAGATCGAGAACATCATTAATCAGCATCAACAGATGGTTGCCACTCTCGGCAATGATCCGCAGCGTATCAACCTGCTTCGGGGTCAACCCACCATACACCCCTTCCTGTAACGCCTCCGCCAGACCCAGTACCGCATTCAACGGCGTGCGCAGTTCATGGCTCATACTGGCGAGAAACTCATCCTTCAGGCGTGCCGCTTGTGCCAGTTCACGATTCAACTGGCGCAGTTCCTGGGCGGCGATCTCCTCAGCCGTGGCGTCGCGTTCGATCGCGGCATAGGCAAAGGGGGCGTCATCGGCATCCCGCAGTACAACAATTGAAGTCTGCATCAGCCAGGGCGCCCCATTGGGCCGCACCGCCCAGATCCGGCCTTCCCAGTGACCGGCCTGCAGCAGATGCGGAATAATTTCCTCTTCCTGACGGGTGATTTCTTCCGGCGCTATAAAGTGATGGTAGTGCTGCCCGGTCATCTCCGCCGTTGTGCTTCCATTCATGCGCGCGCCGGCCGGGTTGATGTAGGTAATGATCCCGGCGAGATCGGTCAGCATTACCGTCTCGCTGGTATGTTCAATCACGGCTTCCAACAGTCTGAGCTGACGCTCATATTCCTGCTGTTGGGTAATATCGCGGATAATACCGGCTACTGCCCACAGCTGTCCCTGGCTATCCCGTAACACCATACCGGACAGTTGACCGAGAAATCGGCTATCATCCCGGCGTTTGCAGGTCAGCATGCCCTGCCAGAAGCCACGATCAATCGCCTTATGAACGATCACTTGCATCTTCTCAGACGGTTCGGCATAGGCAGCGAGGAAATGCAACTGCACTATATCTTTTTCATTATAGCCAAACAACTGCTGAAAAGCTGGATTCGCATAGGTTATGCACCCGGTATCCAGCCGGGCCACAGCGATGGCATCAGGCGCATTTTCAGCGAGGGCATAGAATATGCGTAGTTCACCTGCCTGATGCTGTCCATCCAGTTGTACATCTGCGATCAACTCGAGTGGCGTTGCGTCCGACTGCGCCGGCATACGCGCTTCTCCCGCATATGCCGGCGCAGCACCAGCATGCTGCACAGCCTGCTCCAATTCTGCGACCCGTCGCCGCAGATACGCATTTTCATCCGCCAGGGTAGTGGTATTACGAGCAAGTTTTGTGGCAATTTGCCGTAGCACAGCAGGATCTGTCTGATCTTCTTTCGTAGAGATGCAATCAACCATCGTTCTTTCCTTACCAAAGATGCAAGCGAAATCCTCAAGGCCATGCAGAAGGGATGACCCGGCACATCGCGTGTTACGTCGTTCTTCTATCTATTGTAACAAATCCGCGCGCTACCAGGGCGCATATATGTAAATAATACGGTCATGTTGCGTAGCGGAATATGCCAGGGTACATGCGCAACAAAAGCCCTGTGTAGAAAACTAGTATGTTCCATAATGGTTGCCTGAACATACCGTCGGCATGGGCAGTCTGTTGTTCAGAGGTATGCTACTGCTCAATGAACGCGGACGCACGGTGCGCTCCGGTGCGCCCACCCTGGTCCAGATCCACTCCTACAAAGAGATCCCGCTCCTTCAACTGCGGCGTGGGCGGTGGGTAGGCGCGCATAAAGGTCTCCTTGCCACTCATATGCCGAAAGAGCCAGGCAAAAGCACGCTGCACCAGCGAGGGATCGGTATCGCTGCCCTGGCTGGCGTGGCAGGCAATCGCGGCCGCCTTTTGTTCTGCCACCGGCAGGAAGTCAATCCAGGCGTGGATCGGGAACTGCTCCAGCGCAATGGAGGCCAGATCGACATCCTGGTTGCGCCCAAACCGGCGCGGATCTTTGCCGAAGAGTGGCATCAGTGTGATAAACAGGCGGAGGAGACGGCGCGAAAAGGTTGTAAAGTAGAGTTTTTGCGGTTGATAGGGGGGCAATGCTTCCGTAACAATGGCCGGATTGCCCGCCGCATGAAATGCTTCCACGGTTGCCAGGTGAATGGCAATATGATCCGGGTGGCGATAACCACCAATCGGGTCAAAGGTAATTACCACCTGAGGACGCACCCGACGAATAGCGCGGATCACGCGGGTGACCACCTCCGGCAGGGGGGCCGCTGCCAGCGCCTGGGGATGCTGATTGTCCGGCGTGCCGGGCATCCCTGAATCACGATAGCCCAGCAGTTCCACACTTGCCAGGCCCAGCTTCGTGGCGGCACAGCGCAGTTCGTCCGTACGCAACGCGGCCAGCGAGCTATAGCCCTGGAGCATCTCCGGCGTTGAATGCCCAACCTCGCCTCCCGTTGCACACACCAGATGCACCGCCGCACCACACCAGGCATAAAACGCCAGCGTTCCGCCCAACCCAAAGGACTCATCGTCCGGGTGAGCCAGAACCGTCAGCAGTGTCGGGCGCAGACCGGGCGTAACCTGTAGCAACTGTTCTTCACTCATTAATCATTCCTCGCCAATTATCATTCACCAGAATACCGGGGAGCATCTATAATAGCATACCAGCGCGCTGATGAACGTTGCATATTTAACCCGGACAGGTGCCGAACCTGGCCCGGTCTGGCGGGTTGCCTCCCTGCTATACAGCATATCGCCATTAAATACATCCTATCGGACGGAGTATCTACGTATTTCCCTTAGCTTGAATAGGCTTATCTCCTGATATTTTTAGCCGGTTTATGTTGTTATACTTCGAGGTAGTTGTTGATGTACCCAATCACCTGTGCATGATCTCATATAACACACAGTAATCTATGTAATAGAAACGAGTGCGGTTCAACTATCCCAGGAAGATGGATACTACTGTGTCCCAGCGCTTTCGGACTGTACAGGCTAGATTTGTAAGGAGATCCTATCATGACAGTGGGAGTTAATCATCAGTGGCGTCTTGCCACCCGCCCAGACGGATTGGTCAAAGAAACGGACTTTGAATGGCGACAGGAACCTCTACCAACTCCACACCATGGACAAGTGCTTGTCCGCAGTTTGTATCTCTCCCTCGATCCAACCAATCGAAGTTGGCTCAGTGACACGCGGTCGTACATGCCACCGGTGGCAATTGGTGAGGTCATGCGCGGGTTAGCCATCGGTGTCGTCGAGCAGTCCCACCACGCCGATTTTAAGCCGGGCGATATCGTACAGGGTCTGATCGGGTGGCAGGAGTATGCCCGTATGGATGGCCCGGGATTGACACGCTTACCCAACGATACCTCCCTGCCATTGACCGCTTACCTGGGACCGCTGGGTCTTGTCGGACCAACCGCTTATTTTGGTCTGTTAGATGTAGGGAAACCGCAGGCTGGAGAAACGCTGGTCGTTTCTGCGGCAGCCGGTGCAGTTGGCTCACTGGTGGGTCAGATCGGAAAGATTAAAGGCTGCCGGGTCGTTGGTATTGCGGGTAGTCTCGAAAAGTGTCGCTGGCTTACTGAGGAATTAGGGTTTGATGCCGCAATCAACTATAAGACCGAGTCGGTACACGCGGGATTGCAACGGCACTGCCCCGATGGTATTGATGTGTTTTTCGATAATGTCGGCGGCGAAATTCTGGATACGGTCTTAGGTTTGATGAACATTCGCGCCCGTGTTGTTATTTGTGGATTTATCTCCCAGTACAATGCGGTGGGGCCGGTTCCTGGCCCGTATAATTTTAATAGTATCTTTACCCGGCGCGCTCGTGTTGAAGGACTTCTCATTCTGGATTACCTGGAGCGCTTTCCGGAGGCACTTACAGAACTCAGCCGGTGGCTGACGGAAGGTAAACTTCACTACCGGATTGATCTGATCAATGGGCTGGAGAATGCCCCGCGCGCACTGAACCGGCTCTTCAATGGGTCAAACAATGGGAAGCTGATTATCGGCGTGACACCTGAGTAGTAGACATACAGAGATAGAACTTACGCGGTAAGCGACCAAACCTCACGTTTAACCAGACGAAACACCTGTTTACTATCCATCAGGACTTTCGCTTGAGCCACTAATGTGGTAGGCTACCAACCATGATAATGAAGCAGCAGTATCCGGCCCACCTGCTTTGCGGGCGGACCTGCGAAATAGGCGTATTCGTGCTCTTTGAGTTGTTCAAGCGAAAGTCCTGCGTATGTCCTTCCACACCTACACCCTCCAGCGCCTCATCGCGGCACTGATGCCGGTTGGCTACTGGCAACACGCACCCTACAGCGGCCCGACGGAGGAGCTACCGATTACCACGGCGGATGGCGTCACCCTGGCGGCAACCCTGCTGCCGCGCAGACGGCCGGATCTGCTGATTATCTGCCACGGGTTTGCCGCCGGCCGGCGCTGCCTGGCAATCGTCTGGCTGGCCGAAGCGCTGGCAGAGGCGTGGGATGTGCTCACGTTTGACTGGCGCGGCTTCGGGCAGAGCGGCGGCCTGGCGAGTATGGGTGGGGCCGAGTTGCATGATCTGGCGGCGGTGGTAGCATTTGCGCATGCGCGGGGCTACCGACGGATCGGGGTCATCGGCGAGAGTATGGGCGGGCTGATTACCCTGGCATCGCTGGGCATGGCGGCGGGGAGCGCACTGCCCGACTCGCCGCTGCGGTATGTCAGTCGGGCGGCTACCCTGGGCGCACCCGCCGACTATGCCCTGACTGTCTGGCCGCGCCCCTTCCTGGCCCGGCATGTTGCGCCGCTCCCCTGGATGCGCCCGGTTGCGCCGCTGCTGGGCTTCCGGCTGGGTCCGCTCGATCCGGCATGCGCGCTCGATCGGGTCAGCCGGATCCGGTTGCCGCTGCTGTTGCTGCAGGGCGATGCCGATCGGGTGGTGCTGCCGCGCTGTGCCGAACTGCTCCACGCGCATGCCGCCAATGCCACGCTACGAGTCTACCCCGGCGTCGGGCATGGCGTGGGGGCGATGCGACTGCAGGTGCCGGAGTTACTGCTGGAGGATTTGCAGCGGTTTTTTAGCGAGATGGATGGGGGAGAACCGGGAGATGAGAAATGAGAACCGAGAACTGAGAATCCGGAGGGATGTGCTACAATTGGCGTACGTTGTTAGCAAGAGTGGGCAGGAGAGGCATGGTCACTGGTCGTCGCTCATTCAAGTCGGATGAGAGTTTTCTGGAGAAGATTGCCATTGGTGCTATCGGGACACGGCGTGTCTTTGAGGATTTACAGCGTCAGGGACATCAACCACTGGAGCTTGAACGTGGCTCGATGAACTTTAAGATATGGAAGTCGATCAAGATCAAACGCATCAGAGTACCCGATATTCTATGCGTGAACTGTGGTCGGCGAGTCGAGTCCAGAGCAAAAACGAACCTTGAAATTTCAATGTCGCATTCACCAAACGAGCCGGAACGCAGTTGGGACTTTGGTCTCGATGAAAAGGATCTTGTCGCTCTGGTGGCATGTGAACGGGTTGGAGATCAGCTAATTGACTGGCAGGCAGACGCGTTAGTTCAATACATCTCAGTCCGCGATCTCCGTAATGCACAGGACAGCAATCAGACGATCCGGGTTAAACCCAAGGGAGTTGAGGAAGGCTTCGAGTCGCGCATAACCTGGCCGGCGGCAATGACCCGTGCTGCCGGCCAGGTTGCCGCCGTTACGCCGGAACGTATTCAGATCAGACGAAATCCGGACAATCGAATAATCAGTCTGAGTCTTTTGAAGAAGGATCGAATATTACATCCCTTTTTTGCCGCTGGGGATCGTGTTACAAAAAATCAGTTTGTAGGCGCCGTTGTTCCTGTCCTCCAAAGTTTTGCCTGCGACCCACAAGTACACAATGCCGACTATCTGAAAATGCTGAATTCATCAGCATTAAGCAAAAGATATACTGCAGCAAAAGCTTTATCTCTTCTTACTTCAGATACGACTTCTCATATACCTATACAAAAATTATCCGATCCAGATGAACATATTTATGTCAAACTAGAAATAGCTGCAGGTTTGGCGCGACAGGAGGATCCTACCGGACTCACCTTCATCAGGGACTGTCTTGCAGATGAATATCCCCAGCATCGTTTGGAAGCGGTTATTGTCCTAAACGAAATTGCAACAGATGCAGCAAATCAGTTATTGGTCGAAACGCTCCTCAACGACACACAACATCCTGAAGTCCGTGCGGGTGC
Source organism: Chloroflexaceae bacterium (assembly GCA_034437035.1). Classification (GTDB taxonomy): domain Bacteria; phylum Chloroflexota; class Chloroflexia; order Chloroflexales; family Chloroflexaceae; genus CAKZQX01. The sequence continues at coordinate 6,355 of DAOTUI010000006.1, read as the reverse complement.
AGCCTGGGCGCTTGGTGAACTTCGTAGCAAGACAGCGATGAGCGCACTAATTGACAGTTTTGTTGCAGTTAATGACAATTTACGGATCGAAGCAGCACGGGCACTGGCAAAACCGGCAACACTGTTCACTCCTGAAATTGTACAGCAGCTTTCGAAAACTTCACCAGCGAAACGTCCTGGTATTGCCTGGGCATTAAGCAAATCACAAAAATTTGCCCTGGAAGATTTGCTTGATATTCTTGTTGATGAAGATACACGCCATTGGGTGGCCTATATCATAGGCACACAACATCAACAAAGATTTCTCCACGAAATAGAACGTGTAAAACTGCGAGATCCTGAAGTTTATTTCGCTGTAACAGTTCTCTGGAAGATCATGACAAGCTGGGTATATGGCTTAGAGGAGTACTGATGCAATCTTTACCAGATCCACTCTACACAACATATTTAGGGAATGCCTACCTGGGTGACGCCCTGGACTTGCTACACTGCCTGCAAGATGAGACAATTGACCTTGTCATCACTTCACCACCATTTGCGCTTCAACGGCAAAAGCAGTACGGTAATCGCGAAGAGAGTGAATATGTGGACTGGTTGCTTCCGTTTACTCAAGAGATTAAGCGGGTCCTAAAGCCGCATGGAAGCTTTGTGCTCGATCTCGGTGGGGCTTATCGCAAAGGACGTCCTGTTCGTTCATTATATAACTATAGGGTTCTCTTACAATTATGTGATGAGGAGGGCTGGAATCTAGCAGAAGAGTTCTTCTGGTTTAATCCTGCAAAGCTACCCTCTCCTATTGAATGGGTCAACAAGCGTAAGATCAGGGCTAAAGATGCCGTTAACACTATCTGGTGGCTGTCAAAGACCGATTTTCCCAAAGCAGATATCAGTCAAGTCCTGGTTCCTTACTCGGATAGAATGAGGCTTTTGCTAAAAAACAGCGATAAATATTATTCCCCCAAGAAACGCCCCTCAGGACATGATATTGGCAAAGGCTTCAAAGAAGATAAAGGGGGAGCAATACCACCGAATCTTCTTCAGATACCAAATACTGAAAGCAATTCGCAGTATCTGCGCTACTGTCAAATCGCCGGTATCAGTGGACATCCAGCGCGATTCCCGCAACGGTTGCCGGAGTTTTTTATTCACTTCCTGACAGAAGTTGGAGATACTGTCCTGGACATCTTTGCTGGTTCAAATACAACCGGCGCAGCTGCTGAATCTCTTGGTCGTCCATGGATTGCTTATGAAAATCGACAAGACTATCTGGCTGCATCAGCTTTCCGCTTTCTGAAAGAGGTTGATGAAGTTCACGTAAAGTCTTTATATGAAAAACTCACTACACGGAACGCTGCCGGGATACGTATCCCACAGACTGCCATTCAGGAACGACTGCTTGATGAAAAGGAACTTTACTCTTCAGATGCGGAATGACCCATGGCTGTAACCCTGCTCCTCGCCCCGGCCGCGGCCGGGAAAACCCGGGCCGCCCTGGATGCCCTACGCACACCGCGCCGGGGGCGGGCGCTGCTGCTTGTTCCTGACCACCGGCAGCAGCGGCAACTCAAGGCCCGCCTGACAGGTGTGCCGCGCGTGGGCGTTCACCAGTTCGACAGCCTGACCCGTATGCTCCTGCGCCACGCCGGTATCGCGGTTGCCGACCTGAGCGGCACGATGCACACGCTGCTCTTGCGCCGGGTGCTACGCGAGCTGGACGCCGCCGGAGCAGTGCCGACCTTTGCCCGCGTGGTCCACAAGCCCGGCTTTGTTGCCAATATCGGCACACTGATCGCCGAGGCCCAGGACGCCGGGGTCACGCCACAACAACTCGCCGCCGCCGCGGTGACGCCCTACGACACCGAACTGGGCGCAATCTATGCCGCCTACACAACCGAACTGGAACAACGTGGCCTGGCCGATATCGCCCGCCGGCTTGAACTGGCATGCACAGCGTTGCAGCATAATCCGCGGTTGCCGGCCGGGGTGCAACTGCTGGTCGTGGACGGCTTTGATCAGTTTACACCGCTGCAACTGCAGGTGCTGGCCCAGATGACACGTTATGTCGAGCAGACTATCATCACCCTGACCGGCAGTGCCGAAGAGCGCCCGGCCCAGCGCCGTTTTGACCGCACCCGCCGGCAGATCGTTGCAGCCCTCCACCCGGATAGCATCCAGGTGCAGGCGGAGCGAGAGTCCACTGCCGACGAGCGGGAGCCCGTGCCGGCCTTCCTGGAACAGCATCTCTTCAACCTGGATGTGCCACCACCCACCGATCCGGGCGATACCCTGACGCTGATCGCCGCCGCCGACCGGGAGCGCGAGGTGCGTGCAGCCCTCCGCCAGGTGCGGGTGCTCCTGGAGCGGGGAATTCCCCCTGAACAGATTGCGCTGCTGTTCCGCAGTGGCACGGCCTACCTGCCGCTGCTGCGCGAGGTCGCCGCCGAGTATGCACTGCCGCTGGCAATCTACGCCGGACGCCCGCTGGCCGAGGCGCCGCAGGTGGTCGCCAACCTGACTATGCTGCGCCTGCCGCTGGAGGATTACCCGCGCCGCGAACTGGTGGAAGTCTGGCGCAACCTGCCGGACTGGCGCGTGACGCCGAACAGCGAACCGGACGAGGTAGGGGAAGAACCGGCAGAAAACCCTGCCGGAGATGATTCCGGCCCGGAGCAGGTGGAGGTGACGGAAGGCGCATCCGCCACAGACGTGCCCCACACGGCCCAAAGCTCTGTTCACACCTGCGCGCATGCCGCCGGCCGGCTTGACCGGGTGGCACGCAATGCCGGTATTGCCACCGGGTTGGAGCGACTGCGGGTGGCCCTGACCGCGCTGGCCGCCGCCGAGCCGCCCCTGGAGCAGGATGGCGCGGAATACAACCCGCTGACGGTTGATCCGACCACGGCGCAAACGTTACTGACCCGGCTGGATGCCTTTGTCGCCTGGCTAACTCCACCGGCGCATGCAACAATTGGCGAGTATGTGGCCTGGGTCCGGGAGCGTACAACAACCGGCAGTGCGGCATCCGCCGATGGGGAACGTTCAACGGCACAGCCTACGCCACCTCAACTGCACAGCGCATCCGCGCGCTGGTCCGCCGTGCTGGATGATCTGGCGCAGGCCGCAGCGGTCCTGGATGAGCCGCCGGTCAGTTACAGCGCATTTGTGGCCGATCTCAGCGCGGCGGTGGCGGCGGCAAACTATGGCCGGGTTGAGCCGGGACCGGCGCATGTGGCGGCCATGCCGGTGCTGGCGGCGCGCGGCATCTGCTTTGACCATACTGTTCTGCTGGGTATGGCGCAGGGGGAATTTCCGCTGCGATTCCCCGACCCGCCCTTCTACAGCCGGCGTGAGCGGGCACTGCTGGCCCGGCAGGGTATCGAACTGACTGCACCCGATCCGGCGGACGAGCGCTCCCTCTTCTACGAGATTATTGGGCGCACCCGGCGCAGCCTCACGCTGACCCGCACTTACCTGGATGAGCAGAGCAATCCCCTACCGCCCTCGCCCTACCTGACTGCACTCCTCGATCTGGTGCAATCCGAGCGGGTACCCACGCTCTGGGCCCGGGCCGGTAGCATCCCGCCACCGGATGAGGCCGCATCACCCCAGGAGGCCCTGATCGCAGTAATGGCTGCCGGCGACCAGCATGCGCAGCAATCTGATCAGCAACCACTGCCGGCACATGTTCGGCGCGCCTGCGAGGTGGAGCGGGGGCGGGAAGATACCGGCACGTATGGTTTCTTTGAAGGCGTTGTAGAAGATCCGGCGGTGATAGCAGAACTGGCGCAGCGCTTCGGAGCCGGCCACCAGTGGAGCATTACCCAGTTTAACGACTATATCACCTGTCCCTTCCGCTTTGCGGCCGCGCATGTGCTGAAGCTCCAGCCACGCAGTGAACCGGAAGATGACCTGGAGCACTCCACGCGCGGGCGGATCTACCATGCGATCCTGGCCGAGGCGGGCAAAACCTGGATGCAGACGCAGCATGCACATACCTCTGCCAATGAGCAGGATATTCTAACGGCCCTGCAGAGCGCCGCCGACGCAATCCTGGCCGAGGCACCCACCCGTTACCACTTCGAGCCAAACGCCTTCTGGAATTGGGATCAGGCCGACATTCGTCGCCGTCTGGAGCGCGCCTTGCGCCGGGTGTTGCACGATGAGAGCGACTGGGCCGATTTCCGTCCCGCCGGCGTGGAGCAGAGCTTTGGCCGGCAGGGCCGGAATGAACCGCTCCGCCTGGATACACCCGTCGGAACCGCGCTGGTTGCCGGGCGTATCGACCGGCTTGATCAGCGGGATGATGGTGCGCTGGCGCTGCTGGACTACAAGAGCAGCAGCACCCCGCGCTCGCTCGAGGAGACGCTTAACGGGCGCGATGTGCAACTGGCGATCTATCTGCTGGCCGCCGAGCAGATCCTGGCACGCGGACAGCGGGTTGAACGCGCCGCCTTTCTGCACCTGGGCAGCGGCAAACGCAGCAAACCCCTTACCGACCGGGAGCGCGATCGGGCACTCGCGGCAATGACCGAGCGCGTGGGCGAAACCCTCGCCGGTGTGCGCGCCGGGCACTTCGCAGTCCGCCCGCGCGATAACTGTCCCACCGCCTGCAGCTTCGCCGGCATTTGCCGCCTCAATCTTGCCAAACGCGATGCGCAGGATGGGGATTAGGGAGTGGCAACTAGCGATTGGGGATTGGAGACGAATTACCGACTACGGACTACGGATTACGCGGGTTGCCCCAACACAAACAGGCGTCCCGGAAATCCCAGGACGCCTGCCTCGCTTACAGATACACTGTACGGACTACGGACTACGGCCTTAGTTCGGCACCTGCACCCCGGTTGCGTCAAACGTCTTCTGCACCGCATTGTCGGGGTAGGAGACTTTTTGCATCGTCGGCGCAATATACTGCTCCAGACAGACATTGTCGTATGTCTCGCCATGCTTGGTTGTCGTCCCCGAGCAGCGCGGATCATCCATTCCGGAGACAATTTCGCCGAACTGGGTGGCGACAAACGCGCCACGCGCGGGTGAACGGAAGTCATACCAGGCCGCTTCCAGGCGGCGTGTCGTGCCCAGGCTGCCGTCAGGAGCAAGCCGCCAGTTCGCCTGATCCTGCTCCTCATTCTCGCCCGAATAGTAGATCGTGGTTGTGTTACAGATAGTCCAGCCAAAATCCCATGACCATTTGGCAGTTTTGGCATACCACTGCTCACATCGGATGCCCCGATCCCAGGCATTCTGATCCACAACCAGCATCACCGGTCGTCGGCCGGGATCTTCGCCCCGCGGAATGCGGTCCGTTACCGGGTCACCGGTATCGTACCAGCCCTGCCAGCGCGAGACATTGCCACTCGGATCGCGCGCCCATACCTCGTAGGAGTGGTACCGCGCAGAGCGATCCAGCACATTGGACGAGGCATGCACCCGAAAATAGATATCGACATTATCCAGCGTTGTGGCAAACCCCTTCATCGCCGCGTGCTTGGCCGTATTCTCTGCCGGCGATGTATTGGCATGGCTGTGGAATTTCACTTCATAGCCGGCATCCATAATCCAGTCCGGCGGCGGATCACCATGTTCGTGGCCGGTGGCACAACCATCAACCACCGGGGGATGCCAGGTATCCATCGGCTCGCCGCACACACCGACTGCGCCACTCGCATGGTCGCCATGAGCATGATCAGGCTCGTCATCGGCAGGCGGCGTGGTCGGCTCAGTCGGTGCGGCGGTCGGTTCAGTCGTCGGTTCGGTTGTCGGCGTATCCGCATCAGCATTCGCGTTATCAACGGCAAAACTGACGGCGGTCACGGCAACTTCGGCTCCGTTATCGTGGACCGTTACGGTAAGGGTGTAGTCACCATCGGCAACCTGGGTAGTATCCCAGCCACGGGGCGTACCATCCACATCACCCAGGAAAAAGAAGGGCGCATGCTTCTCGGTATGCGCAACACGCTCCGTCCCGGTCAGCATAAAAACGACCCGTTCAACATTCTGGTCGGCCGGCAGTGCCTCGATTGCGACAGTTCCCGCCAGCGTCTGACCGGCGCTAACACCCTGGAGTTCGAGCGTCATCGTCTCCGACGAACGTAGTGGTGCGGCGGACATTGGGACCGTGCCCAGCAGTACCAACATGATGGCGAGCAGGCCAACGGCCGGGACAATGTTCATGTTGCCGCCCCGGTGGTGTGTGTGCTTCATAGTCATTGCTCCCCTTCATCAATTACACGAGTTACGCGGTTGACATGCAAACCGGACGTTTCACCCGATGGAAGCTCGATTCGCCTGCGGCAGCGTGGTACGTTTTGATCTTTTTCAAGAAATTTTGGCGCTATGCGCCAAAATTTCTTGA
>DAOTUI010000005.1:0-40311 GCA_034437035.1 Chloroflexaceae bacterium | reverse complement strand
TCAAGAAATTTTGGCGCTATGCGCCAAAATTTCTTGAAAAAGATCAAAACGTACCACGCTGCCGCAGGCGAATCGAGCTTCCATCGGGTGAAACGTCCGGTTTGCATGTCAACCGCGTAACTCGTGTCAGTAAAAGGAGCGCTTATGCACACAGACATTGACCGCATCTTGATCACCACCGAGGAGATTCAGGCCCGGGTACGCGAGCTGGGTGAGCAGATCAGCCGGGACTATACCGACCACGAGGATCTGCTGCTGGTAGGCGTGCTTAAGGGCTGCGTTGTCTTTATCGTCGATCTTATGCATGCGATAGAGCGGTACCTGGCAGTTGATTTCATCGCCATCTCAAGCTATGGGCAGAGCACCGAGTCGAGCGGCGTCGTACGCTTACTCAAAGATCTGGAAAGCGATATTGCCGGTCGCCATGTGTTGATTGTTGAAGACATCATCGACAGTGGCCTGACCCTGGCCTATCTGCGCAGTCAATTGCTGCGGCGCAACCCGGCCAGTCTGCGGATCTGCTCACTCTTGAATAAACCCGAGCGGCGCACCGCCGCTGTGGAGGTTGAATACTCAGGCTTCGATATTCCGAATGAATTTGTCGTGGGTTATGGATTGGACTTCGCCGAACGCTACCGCAACCTGCCGTATATTGGCATTCTCAAGCCCGAAGTGTATGTTCCCAATCACGAATAAGCCGGGGGCAACCGATAGTGTAAAGCGTGTAATCCAGCTCCCTTGCTCCTGGCAAACGCTTTTGGTATAATGCAACCATCTTGGCATAGACTACACTTCCACAACCGTTCCTAGAGCGGACCCTGGTGACAACCACATGAGCGGCATCATTCCACGGAGAGAAGGATAGAGAGCATGGGTGATAATCGTTGGCTTAAGAATAGTTTCGTCTATTTGATCATCCTGGTAGCAGCCCTGGCGCTGTTTTTCCAGTATTTTGGGCAAACCTCCAACCAAAATAATGAGAAGGGTATCGCGCAAGTTATTTCCGACGCTAGAGAAGGGCTTATCCAGAGTATTGAAGCCCAGGCGGGGGATGAGCAGATTCTCGTCACCTATGAGAATGAGCCGGATGTATCCTACCGCTCACGCATCGAGAGTGGCGACAGCATTATGTCGCTGCTGGCACAGTATGGGGTTGACCTCACCGATACGGAAGGAAACCGTATCCTGGATGTCTCGGTGAAACCCGCGCCGGCATGGGGAGGACTGTTAAGCATCTTTACTGTGCTCCTTCCGACCCTCCTCCTGATTGGTTTCTTTGTCTTCTTTATGCGCCAGGCTCAGGGCAGCAATAACCAGGCGCTCTCCTTCGGCAAGAGCCGGGCACGCATGTTTGCGGGCGACAAACCAACCATCACATTTGCTGACGTTGCCGGTCAGGAAGAAGCCAAGCAAGACCTGACCGAGGTCGTGGAGTTCCTGAAGTTCCCTGATAAGTTTGCTGCGCTGGGTGCGCGGATTCCCCGTGGTGTGCTGATGGTGGGGCCTCCCGGAACCGGGAAGACGCTGCTCTCGCGGGCGGTGGCAGGCGAGGCAGGCGTACCGTTCTTCTCGATCAGTGGCTCCGAGTTTGTCGAGATGTTTGTGGGTGTGGGTGCCAGCCGTGTGCGTGACCTGTTTGATCAGGCCAAGCGCAATGCGCCCTGTATCGTCTTTATCGACGAGATCGACGCCGTCGGGCGGCAGCGGGGTGCGGGACTGGGTGGTTCACACGATGAGCGCGAGCAGACGCTGAACCAGATCCTGGTTGAGATGGATGGCTTTGATACCAATACCAATGTCATCCTGATCGCTGCAACCAACCGCCCCGATGTGCTTGACCCGGCGCTGATCCGCCCCGGTCGCTTTGACCGACAGGTGGTACTCGATGCCCCGGATGTCCGTGGTCGAGTTGCCGTGCTGAAGGTCCATGTCAAAGGCAAGCCGCTTGAGGATGATGTCAATCTGGAAGTTATCGCCAAGCAGACGCCCGGCTTCTCCGGCGCGGACCTGATGAATGCGGTCAACGAGGCGGCAATTCTGGCGGCCCGCCGCTCGAAGAAGAAGCTCGGCATGTCGGAACTGCAGGACGCAATTGAGCGCGTTATGATGGGTGGCCCGGAGCGCCGCAGCCGCGTGATGACCGACCGCGAGAAGCTGATTACGGCCTACCACGAGGCGGGGCACGCGATTGTTGCCCAGGCTATGCCTGATGCCAACCCGGTGCAGAAGGTGACGATTATTCCGCGTGGCGTGGCGGGTGGCTACACCCTGATGATCCCCGACGAGGACCGCCGCTACTACAGCACAACGATGTTCGAGGCGCAACTGGCGATGGCCCTCGGTGGGCGCGTGGCGGAAGAGATTGTTTTTGGTGATATCACGACCGGCGCAAGCGGCGATATCAGCACTGTCACCAAGACGGCGCGCGCAATGATTACGCGCTACGGGATGAGCCCCAAATTGGGCCCGATTGCCTTTGGCGAAAAGGATGAACTGATCTTCCTGGGGCGTGAGATTAGCGAACAGCGCAACTACAGCGATGAAGTTGCCCGTACCATCGACGAAGAAGTTCATCGCCTCGTCTCTGAAGCACACACGCGCGCACAGGCCATCCTGGAGAAGTATCGCCCGGTGCTGAACGATATGTCCAATGCATTGCTCGAGTTTGAGACGCTGGAGGGCGAGCGGCTGAAAGAGTTGCTCAACCACATTCCGCGTGGCAGCTTCAAGCTCAATGGGCAGGAAGGGGTTGAAGGCGAAGGCGTAACACCCGGCGTCGTTGCTCCCGGTGGCATGACCTCCCCACTGCCGGCATAACACGCGATCCGAAGCACTTACAAACGGCGGAAGACCAGATTGGTCTTCCGCCGTTTCTCATTTCACAGGAGTTACGCGGTGCGCCTTCAAACCGGACAGTTACCCCGATGAACGACAGATTCGCCTGCGGCAGCATGGTACTTCTTTTTATCTTTTTCACGAAAATTTGGCTCACAGAGCCAAATTTTCGTGAAAAAGGATAGACTCTTCCCCCCTGCCGGAGGCGCATCCCAGCCGGCGGATGGACGACCGCGTAACTCCTGTGAAATGACACGCGTTACGCGGTGGCTGTATAAATCAGACATGTACTCCCACAACGGCCGTCTTCGCCGGCGGCAGCATGGTACTTTTTTATCTTTTTCACAAAAATGTTGCACACGGTGCAACATTTTTGTGAAAAAGAATGGGATCTTCCGCCCTGCCGGAGGCGAGTCGGGCCGTTCATCCAGGCAAATGCCTGATTTGAATGCCCACCGCGTAAGTTGTGTGAAATGACAGGAGTTACGCGGTTGCCATGCAAACGTCCAGTTTGGAGCTTAACCGCGTAAGTCCTGTCATTTCATCAGAACAATGCCCCTTATTTGTTCTTTGTTCTCTGCTGCTTTGTTCTTCACAACACCTACGTATTATCAATCTGCGCGCGCTGCAACCCGCCGCTATAGTCGATATACACACTCTTCCACTCGCTGAAGAGATCAAGCGCCTGCGGACCGCTTTCCCGATGTCCGTTGCCAGTGTCCTTGGTACCGCCAAAGGGCAGATGAATCTCAGCACCAATCGTTGGCGCGTTAATGTAGACAATACCGGTGTCGAGTTCCTGCATTGCCACAAACGCCCGATTGACATCGCGGGTATAGATCGCCGATGACAGCCCGTACGGCACATCGTTGGCAACCTCAATCGCCTCCTCAAAGCTATCTACGGGAATGATACTGAGCACCGGCCCGAAGATCTCCTCCTGCGCGATGCGCATATCGCGCCGCACGTCGGTGAAGATGGTTGGCGCGTAAAAGAAGCCGCCGGCATGCGCGTCGCCCCGCAGCGGTTGCCCACCACACAGCAACTGCGCACCTTCCGCTTGCCCAATCTTCACATACTCGATCACCGTGTCGAGTTGCCCCTGGTTGATGCACGGCCCGACATCAATCCCCGCTTCGAGCCCATTTCCCACCTTCAGTTGATTGGCCCGCGCAGCCAGGCGCTCGGCCAGCAGTGCCGCCACATCCCGGTGGACAATCAGCCGACTGGCCGCCGTACAGCGCTGTCCCGTCGTCCCAAACGCCCCCCAGAGCACCCCATCAACCGCCAGATCCAGGTCGGCATCCTCCATCACAATAATCGGGTTCTTGCCGCCCATCTCCAGCGAGACATGTTTCTGATGCTCCGCACCGATGCGCGCAATCCGGTGCCCCGTGGCGGTGCTGCCGGTAAACGAGATCACCTGCACATCGGGATGGCGCAGGAGCGGCTCACCGACATGCGAACCGGTTCCCGTCACAATATTGACGACGCCCGGCGGCAACCCGGCATCGAGCAATGCCTGCACCAGATTAAAAGCACTCCGCGGTGCATCACTGGCCGGTTTGATCACAACCGTGTTCCCGACAATCAAGGCGGGCAGCATCTTCCAGGAAGGGATTGCCATCGGAAAATTCCAGGGCGTGATCAGGCCGCAGACCCCCAGCGGCATGCGCACGCTCATCTGGAACTTGTTGGGTAACTCGCTGGGAGTGGTCTGCCCATAAAGCCGCCGCCCCTCACCTGCCATAAAGAAGGCCATGTCAATAGCCTCCTGCACATCGCCGCGCGTCTCGTGCAGGATCTTGCCCATCTCGCGGGTCATATCGCGGGCGTACAACTCCTTCCGCTCCACCAGCAGTTGCGCGGCGCGGAAGAGGATCTCGCCCCGCCTGGGCGCAGGTACGCGTCGCCAGAGCGCATAGGCCGCCTGGGCCGCGGCGACGGCATCCGCGACATCTTCGGCGGCACTATCCTGGAAAATACCAATAATATCGTCAGTCTGCGCGGGATTGCGATTCGCAAACGTCTTACCGTTTTTGCCGGCAACCCACTCGCCACCGATCAGATTATTAAAAACATGCGGTTCAGACATCATCGTCCTCCTTCCTCGACTAGCTTTTGTAGGTTTCCCCGATTATAGCATGAGCCCACAGCCTGTCACGACTTGCTCATCTTGCGGTGCGCAATTTATTTGCTTAGAATATCGAAAGCCCCTACAATACCAGCAGCAAAGCAACTTCGTTGGATTCGGGGGAGGTGACCATGCTGACTATTCACATTGCTGTTGCCAAGGTCAACCACGCTACCGCAATCGATAGTAGTGATACCCTGGAAACGATCGAACGTCCCGGTGGCGGTTTCTCAGTTGTGCTGGTCGATGGGCAGGGCCGCGGACGGGGGGCCAAAACATTAAGCAACCTGGTGACAAACCGGGCGATTTCGCTGTTGAAAGATGGCGCACGCGATGGAGCCGTTGCCCGCGCGGTGCATGATTATCTCTACACCTACCGGATGGGGCAGGTGGCGGCGACGCTCAATATCCTGTCGGTGGATTTTGTGAGTGGTACTATTCTGATGTCACGCAATAACCCGACGCCCTTTTTTGTGTTGACGCCCCAGGGATTGCGCGACTACAATGAGCCGTCAGAGCCGATCGGGCTCTGTGCAATGACAAAGCCGGTGATAACTGAACACCCGGTTGAACCATATACCTATATTGTTATGTTCACCGATGGCCTGCTGCGCGCGGGTGAGCAATTTGGCGAGGATATCGAACTGATCAACTACCTGTCGCGCTGGCCGGCCGCGGAAGGGCGTGAGCCGGAGGTGTTGACCGAGACGCTCCTACGGCGAGCGCTGGAACTGGATCGCGGGCAACCCGCCGATGATATCAGTATTGTCACCCTGGCAATTCTAGCGGATCAGGAGCAGAGTCACATCCGCCGGCTCCGGTTGAGCGTGCCGTTTGAGCAGAGCGGCACGCGTGCCTGAACTGCCCACCCTGGCGCAGGTGCCCGGGTAGGCCATGATATTATATAGCAATCCTAAATTGGTTGTAAACTTCTCAATGTCTTGTCTGGCATTAGGAAGCGTTTGAGCAAAGGCCAGGGTTTACAACTCAGTTACAGAAGTTACGCGGTCGGTTCCAAACCCAGGCGTCTGCCTGGACAACTGGCCCGATTCGCCTCCGGCAGGGTGGAATGGGGCATTTTTTCCGGAAAGTTTGGCTCTCCGAGCCAAATTTTCCGGAAAAAGACAAAAAAGTACCATGCTGCCGCAGGCGAAATACGCCGTTATCGAGAGCAAACGGTCCGTTTGCACGCCCACCGCGTAAGTCCTGTCAGTTAGGACTGCTATAGATTTGTATGACATGCCGATAAGTTTACTCGAGGAACCTGATGCCTTCTACACGTCCCCGACACCCGTACCGTACCGCGCGTGAGCGTGTAGCTCTGCGTCGTGCCGGCGGTTCGATACGGGCACGCTCCAAACAACGCAGTGGCTGCGAGTCGATCCTGGTAGGCGCATTTTTTATCCTGATACTCGCCGGCATTTTCTTCTCCTTTGTTACGCGGCGCGCCACGGAAACGCTGGAAGCGCTCGAGCAGCGTGACCCGCGCCAGGCCGTTGCCGATAGTAGTAGTAATAATGCGCCGGGGGAGGAAGTCGCCGCCACACCCCAGATGAAAACGTTGCGCCAGCCCTTCAATGTTTTGCTGGTCGGTGTCGATCAGCGCGACAACCCCGACGAAGGTGTGCGTAGCGATACGCTGATTGTCGTGCATATCGATCCGGTTGAGCGCTGGGCCGGGATGCTCTCAATTCCGCGCGACTCGGTAGTTCAGATTCCGCGACTGGGGCAGCAAAAGATCAACGCTGCCTATACCTACGGCTATGCCAATGCCGACACGCTGTACGGGCGCGGGACCGATCCCGCCGCTGCCGGGGGAGCCCTCGCCGCCGAAACGGTTGAGAATTTTCTGGGACTAGAGATCGACTATATCTCGCAGGTTGATTTTCATGGCTTTGAGATGATTGTGGATACACTCGGCGGGATTACCGTTGATGTACCGCGTCCGCTGCTGGACCCCGAATATCCCACGGAGGATTTCGGCTACGAGCGCATCTACATTCCTGCCGGTCTGCAGGTGTTGGATGGGCAGACGGCGCTGCACTATGCCCGTTCGCGCCACAGCGACAGCGATTTTGACCGCAGCCGCCGCCAACAGCAGGTGCTCAAGGCGATGCTGCGGGATGTACGCCGGCGCGGGTTGCTGGATCAAGCAGCACTCCTGCCGGAACTGGTCAACGATCTTGAGCAGACCGTTGCGACGACACTCCCGCTCAGCGACCCGGCGGTGCTGCGCGATCTGGTCAACCTGGCACAGATGCTCACGCCGGAGCGGATTGTTCAGTTGAGCATTAACCCGGATGATGTGCGCATTGTGACGGAAGCCGGCTCGGATATCTACTGGGATCAGCGCGATGTGGAAGCGCAGGTTGCCCGCCTGCTGGCCGGCCCCCAGGCGGACGGCAAGGTTGCGCGGGTGCAGGTGCAGAATGGCGCGGGCGTGCGTGGCCTGGCAACCCGCGTGACGAACAACCTGGAATCACAGGGCTTCCTGATGGCCGAAGCCGGCGATGCGCCCGGCCTCTACGAGCATACACTGATTATTGACTACACCCATCACCCGGAGACCCGCCGGCGGCTGGCGCAACTGCTCGGCGTCGAGTCGGACTATGTGCAGGCCGAACCCGCCGCCGATACGCCCCCGGCACCCTACCAGACCGATATTGTGATTGTATTGGGGCAGGATTACCAGGAGCGTTGGGCCGGGGGACGATGATGGAGCGTAGTCCGTAGTCTGTAGTCCGTAGTCCGTAGTCCGTAGTCCGTATTTAGGATGGAGACATACGCCGCGCTACAGGGTGCGTAAGAATTCGCTCAGGGCCGTATTGAAGGCGCCGGGGTTTTCCAGGCCGGCGACATGCGCCGCGCCGGGAATCTCGACCAACCGGCTATCAGGTACGGCGGTCTGCATCTCCCGCATAACCTCGGGCGTTGTGAGCGTATCTTCCGTACCAACCAGAAAGAGCGTCGGGACGCTGATCTGGGGCAGCAGTTCGGTCGCGTCCGGACGGAGAGCCATCCCGCGCAGCGCGCCGGCAATACCCTGCGGCGAGTTGCGCTCGATAATGCTCCGCACCTGCGCCTGCAGTTCGGGGGAGGCATCTGTTGCCAGCAACTTGGGCAGCATCTGATCGGCGATAGCGCCGGCCCCCTGCGCCTCGGCAATCTGTGCATTGTTTTCGCGCCCCGCTTTGCCCTCTTCGGTATCGGCATGTGCGCGCGTATCCGACAGAACGAGCGCCTGCACCCGTGCGGCATATTTCCGCCAGAAGGCAAATGCGATATAGCCCCCCATCGACAGGCCCCCCAGCACCACACGTTCTACGTTCAACGCATCCAGCAACTCCGCCAGGTCATCGGCGAAGATCTCCATTGCGTAGGGACCGGGCGGCACCGTGCTCTCCCCAAAGCCGCGCAGGTCGGGCGCGATCACCCGAAACCGCTCGGACAGCACATCAATCTGGGGCTGCCACATCGCACCACTCAGTGGGAATGCATGCACCAGCAACAGGGGCGTACCCTGACCCTGGTCTCGATAGTTCAGGGTGATGCCGTTTACCTCTGTTTGCACTGTGACCTCCTTACCGCATAACTTTCATCACCGGGTATCTGTCTCATTATACCCGCAGTATGTGGTACGATATAGTTAGATTCGTGCTGCTACCTCACAAAAACACGAAGAAACCAACAGCACAGCACAGCGAAGAGGATAACAAGCTATCACGTTATCTCTGCCACACTGTACTAGCAATATTTTGAAGGCAGGAGTTTAGTTATGGCAAGAGCCAGGAAGGACAATAAAGGTCCGCAATTCGTTCGCTTCTTTGGTCCGGTCATTGATGCACTCAAAGAACTTGGTGGTTCTGGTCGCCCTTCCGAAGTTGAAGAACTCATTTTCAATAACCTGGAAATCTCAGAACAAGAACAAAATGAGCAACTCAAGAGCGGAGGATTCCGGCTCCGTAATCAAATTAACTGGGCTCGCTTCTATCTTGCTAAAACCAGTTTCATAGATGCATCTGAACGCGGTGTTTGGAGCTTGACAGAAAAAGGGTTAAGATCCACGCTATCTGATAAAGATGCTTTGGCTATCTTTCGTAATGTTCAACAACAAATCCGCCAGGAGAAAGATACAGCCAAACAGACAGGAGAAGTATCCGCTGACTTAGACGAAGAACCAGTCCATGAAGTAACCTTTTTTGAAAAGGTTGACCACCGAGTCGCACTGATTTCTCTCCTGAAATCATTACCTCCTACTGGATTTGAACGTCTCTGTCAGAGACTACTGCGCGAGTCAGGTTTCCAGCAAGTTACAGTTACGGGACGCAGTGGTGATGGTGGACTTGACGGTCATGGTGTTCTTCAAATGAACCCTTTCGTGAGCTTCCAGGTTTACTTTCAGTGCAAAAGATACTCAATACCAGTCAGTTCACCAGTTGTTCGGGATTTTCGCGGTGCGATGATGGGACGTGCAGATAAAGGTATTATCATTACCACGAGTACATTCACGTCAGATGCGCGCAAAGAAGCGATTCGTGACGGAGTACCACCAATCGAACTGGTTGATGGTGAAAAACTCATAGACATGTTTGCGACACTACAGCTTGGTCTAATTCCCAAGACTGTGTACACGATCAATAATCACTTTTTTTCGGATTTTCAGTAGGTCTGAGTTTAACCCACTCTTATCTTATAAAGATGGATCTTGAAACGAAACTCGAACTGCTCGCCCCGGCCGCGCGCTTTGATGTCTGCGACAGCTTTGGGCAGAAGGGGCGGCGGTTTACGCCGAAGAAAACCCGCCGGCCGGATGGCACCGCCGTGGACGACGATAACGGCAAGGCCCGCCCCGTCTTGCGCCTGCTGATGAGCAGTGCCTGCGCCTGGAACTGCGCCTACTGCCCCCTGCGCGCCGACAGTGACACGACCGAGCGGGCCGCGCTGGAACCGGCGGAACTGGCGCGCATCTTCTTGCCGCGTTACCAGGCCGGGGCAGTGCAGGGGCTCTTTCTCTCAACCGCGGTGGATGGCAATATTCATCGGGCGGTCGAGCAGATGCTGGATGGTGTGGAGGCGCTGCGCACACAGCATCAGTATGACGGCTATGTGCATGTCAAACTGCTGCCCGGCACCACCGCCGGCGATGTCGAACGGGCAGCCCGCCTGGCAAATCGGGTGAGCCTGAACCTGGAAGCCCCCGGACCCGACTACCTGGCGCGGGTTTCGCCGGAGCGGGACTGGCACAACGACCTGCTGGAGCGTCTGCGCTGGGCGCATACCTGGCAGCAGCACACGGAGTTGCCCTTAACCGGGCTGGCAACGCAGTTTGTGGTGGGGGCTGCCGGGGAGCAGGACCGCGATCTGCTGGGGATGAGCACGCGGCTCTACGATGATCTGCGCCTGCGCCGGGTCTATTTCGGAGCGTTCCGGCCGGCGCGCGGAACCCCGCTTGAGTCCGCCGCGGCGACACCCTTTCTGCGGGTGCAACGGTTGCATCAGGCCGACTGGCTGCTGCGCAACTATGGCTTTGTCACGGGCGAGATGCCCTTTGATGCCGGGGGTAATCTGCCGTTGCATCTGGACCCGAAGCTGGCCTGGGCGCTGGCGCATCCCGAATTTTTCCCGGTTGAGCTGAATAGCGCCTCCCCGGAAACGCTGCTGCGTATTCCCGGGCTGGGGCCGGTCAGTGTGCGCCGGATTGTGCGCCTGCGCCGCACGCATGCCTTCCGTGAGCCGGAACATCTGGCAAGTTTGGGGACGCAGGCGGGCCGCGCCCGCGACTTTGTGACCCTTGACGGACGTTTCTTTGGGCGCGATAGCAGCGCACTCCAGCAGCACTACGCGCCGCACGGTCCCGTTGTGGTGGAGCAACTCAGCTTCTGGTGAGGCTCATGCTGGTCAGTCGTTCGTACCGGCAGCCGGTTGCGTAATCAGGAGATCACGGAAGGCAACCCGGCCATTGCCCAGATCAAAGGTCGAAGTCACCAGTCCAACCTCGCCCCCGGTAAAGGTGCTGTCAATCGTTTCCTCAAGCCGGATATTATTCACAAACAGCGCAATCCGATTGCTCGCTACCTCAACCCGAAGTGTGTTCGTGGAAGCCGAACTGGATGCGGAGCCTACCGCGATAGCCTCGGAGGGCGTCCAGTCAATCAGCGTTATCCACTGGTCATTTTCCAGCAGTTCCAGGGAATAAAACCCATTACCCGAGACGGTATAAAGATAAAAGTTTGCCTCGTCCTGGTAGCGAAACATGATCCCACCCGCAGCCTGCTCCGGGTCACTCTCCACGGTGGTGACGACCTGGATCGCCAGGTTATCAGCATACGTTCCCTCGGCCAGACTCCAGGCAATCTGGTCCGTCGGTTTTACCGTGATCAGGTAGCGCCCCTCCTCAAAGGCATACCGGACAGTCTCATCTTCATCGACGATCATGCGGCTGTCCTCTGCACGTGCCAGCGTATCCTGTAGCAAAATCTCTTGCGTAACAGCTTCTGACCGGGGCGTGGAAGCAATCATGTCGGGCACCGCCGTCACCCCACCGGGCGACCGGATACTGGTGTCCGACTCCACAATAAAAACCAGCGAGATAACTAATCCCACACACGCCACCAGCAGAACTACCACCAGACAGCCACCCCCACCGAGCAGCAGCCAGAACGTACGCGAACTCCGGGGAGGCCGCGGCGTCGCCGGCGATGGAGCAGGCTGACCCGGCGGCAGTGGTGGTAGTTCCGGCGGCACACCGGGCGACTCACCTGCGTCGGCATGCCGCGCGGATGGCGGCTGGTTGGAATAGCTATCGCTCACACATACTCCTCTACCGTCTGTACCAGTTGCTTCAAACTGACGGGTTTGCTGAGGTAGTCGTCCGCGCCTGCCTCCAGGCAGCGTTCGCGGTCGCCGGGCATCGTCAGGGCGGTCAGGGCAATGATCGGGATGCCGTTCATGTCAGCGTCGGCCCGAATCATGCGGGTTGCCTCCAGACCATCAATGCCCGGCATCTGCACATCCATCAGAATCAAGGCCGGCTGCATCTCGCGGGCATAGGCGATCGCCTCGGCACCATTCCGCGCCACCATCACCCGGTAACCCTTGCTGATAAGATAGTCGGAGACCAGCGTGCTGCTCTGTTCATTATCCTCAGCCAGCAGAATCAGCGGAGCATTGTCCCGGGCCACCGGCAGCGGCAATTCCGCCAGTGCCTGCACAAAAGCCGGTGAGTCGGACGGAAAGATCTTGCCCAGGGCGGCATACAGATCCTGGCGCGAGAAGGGCTTGACCAGATACCCGGTTGCCCCCAGCATCTGCCCCCGTGCCCGCTCCTCAACCACCGATACTACCAGCACCGGAATATACTGCGCCTGCGGATGGGCTTTTAATGCTGTCAGTATATCCCACCCGGATACACCCGGCAACAGCAGATCCAGAATGATCAGATCGGGATGCAACTCCAATGCCTGCTGCACAACATCATCGCCCTGGTTAACAGTCGTTGTTACGATATCCAGTTCATCCAAATACCGCCGGATCTGATCAACTGATGCAGGCGAGTCTTCAACCAGGAAGACCTGCCGTAACTGCCTACCCTGCACAGTCTTAACCGATGGCTCGTTCAGATCTGTCGCCGGTTCTACCGGCATAGCAAACGGCTGCCAGGGAAGCGACACGGTAAAGCGGCTGCCCTGGCCCGGTTCGCCGGCAATGGTGACGCTGCCACCGTGCAACTCCGTCAACCGGGAGACGAGCGCCAGACCCAACCCAGTCCCCTCGTGGGAGCGATTCAAGCCACCATCGACCTGAACAAACGGTTTGAACAGGCGATCCAATTTATCCTGGGGGATGCCAATCCCGGTATCCCAGACGGTAAAGTGAACCACCTGCTGCTCGCGGTCGCTGGTCACTTCCAACCCGACCATACCCCGCTCTGGCGTAAATTTCACCGCATTGCTTAACAGATTTACCAGGATCTGTTTGAGGCGGCGCTCATCCGCGCGCAGGAGCGTCACCGCAGTGTCCAGATTCTCACCGACAGTGATGCGTTTCTTTGCTGCCATCTGCTTAATCATCCGCAAACTGGCCTGACATACCAGTTCAGGCGCAAAGGTTGTCATATCCAATTCAGCTTTGCCGGCCTCAATCTTCGCCAGATCCAGAATGTCATTGATCAGCGTCAACAGATGACGACCACTCTCTTCGACCATCCCGACAATGGTACGCTGTTTTGTTGTGGTAATCGGACCATAGACCCCCTCCTGGATGCCCTCGCATAGTCCGAGAATTGAGTTCAGCGGCGTGCGTAACTCGTGACTCATATTCGCCAGAAACTCATCCTTGGCCCGCACCGCCCGCGCCAGTTCGGCATTCGCCACGCTGAGATCGGATGTCCGCTCTGCAACCCGATCGGCCAGGGAAGCGCGCTCGGAGGCCAGCGCCATTTCAGCCTGTTTCTGCTCAGTAATATCTATAAAAAAGGCCACGGATGCCGGCTGTCCATCCATTAAGACAATACTGGTCGCATCACAGATAGTTGGGAAAGATGTACCATCCTGACGCAATCCGGTCAACTCAAAGTGGCTTTCAACCATTTCACCCTGATAACGCCGTACCGCACGTTCCACGGCTACCTGACACTCATCAGGAACAATAAAATCGCTTATTGGTTTCCCGGCAACCTCGACCGATCGGTCATACCCAAACATCTGCAGATAAGCCGGATTGACCATCAAAATCATGCCATTACGGGATACACCTATTCCAACCGGTGCTTCTTCAAAGAAGGCACGAAACTGTTCTTCACTCTGACGTAGGGCCGCTTCGGCACTTTTCCGTTCCGCAATCTCGGCCTGCAATGCCTGGTTTGTCTGAGAGAGTTCCGTGGTACGTTCAACCACCCGGCATTCCAGATCAGCGTACGCCTGCTGAAGCGCCAGTTCCGCCCGCTTGCGTTCGGTGATATCTTTCCAGGAGCCCACCATTTCAACCGGCTGCCCGGCGGCATCACGGATTAACCGGAGGCGATCATGCACCCAGCGGTATGTTCCATTTTGATGCAGAAACCGGTACTCATGCACATATTCATCATAGTCAAACACCCGCTGCAGATCCGCAAAAATACGGGAAGCATCATCAGGATGGATATGATCAGCCCAGAAGGATGAACTACCTGTGAACTGGTGCGGTTCATACCCAAAGTGAGTGGTCACATTCTCACTCATAAATGTTGCGCCAAAATCACCCGTTGCCTGGCAGCTATAGATCACCACCGGGCTGGAACTGAGCAGATGATGCAACCGTGCCTCGCTGACCTGCAACGCCAGTTCCGCCCGTTTGCGCTCGGTAATATCCAGGGAAATGATCATGCCTGAAACGATTGTCCCATCAACATCTTTGACGGGCATTGCCTTCACCAGGTAGGTTTGTTCACGCGCAACCAGTTCGATCACAACCGTCCGGCCTGCCAGGGCCGCCCGATACACAGTGATAAGCTGCGCCTGATTCGCAGGTGACACCGCATCATACAGCGTTTTCCCGATGAGCTCCGCTGCATCAATTCCATACGCTTCCAGTGCCGCGCCACCCGCAGCCAGATAACGCAGATCGTGATCAAAGAGAATGACCGCCCCATCGGGGAAGTTCCGGACCAGCGTCCGGTAGCGCTCTTCGCTGCTCCGCAGCGCCTCTTCCATCGCTTTGCGCTCGGTAATATCGCGGATAATACCGGCGACGGCCTGGGGACGACCATCGTCATCGCAAATCCGCAGCGCCGACAACTGTCCGTGAAAGGTTGTGCCATCTTTGCGGCGGAGAATCACGGTGCCCTGCCAATACTCGTGGGTAATAACATGCTGGATCAGGTCCGTGATATCCTCCGGCGCTGCGTCGTATACTTCCGTAGCGGCAGTACCAATCAACTCGGTACCATACCCCAACATGGAATGGAGGGCTGGATTGGCATAGGTAATGCTCCCGTCCAGCACAATAATCCCGATCCCGTCAGGCGCATTTGCAACCACCTTTTGCAGCAGATGCACCTCGGCTGTACGCGCTACCACCTGATCTTCCAGCTTGATAATAGCCTGCTCTACGCCTGTATGACAATGCTTCACCGCATCACACGGCCCGATAATGCGCTGCTGCACCAGTGCGCCACGCCTTCCCTCCAGCGTGTAGGGAACAATGGTGAAATGCATCCAGCGCTGCGCCGAATGTGTGAGCGGCAACTGCCCGGCGTCCGGCAGGGGACAGGCAAACGTAGCCTGGTCAGACGGGCCCGTCAAGACGGCCTGCACCCCCTCGGACAGCATCTGCACATCAACCGGATCAGAGGCATAGACGGACCTGAAGGCGTCACAGAAATCCTTTCCGATAGCAAAATAATCGACTACACCGGGATGGGCCTGATAGTGTGCTTCCCATGCGGCATTAAGAAATCCGATTGTGCCATCAGCCCCCAGGACCGCCAATCCATCGGGCAGAGCGTCGAGCAACGACCAGGGCATACTATCCGGCGACATCACTGCATCGCGCTGAGGAGAGACGTAGTCGCACATCAGAAAGCCTCCTTGTTTTTATCAATCCGGCATTCTCTACTCACTCCTTCTATGATAAGTGGGTTCCTTACCAGCATCAAGTTTCAGTTAAAATAGGTTGTTTAGTTATTCCAGGTGAAGTGATTCGACTGACAGCACTATTTTGCCGTACCAATCACCAAAAATAAATACACTTTATCGCTTACATATAATCACGCGAGAGAAATATTGAAACAAAACTAAAATCACCACGCAGTTCACACAAAGTTCGCTTAACCGATCACACATGTAACACAAAATCCAATGCAATCGGCATACTTTATCACGTTGCGTTACGCCGGCGAACACAACAAGGAGCCGCGAAGAATCGCCACACAACAGTCAGCAATTCTTCCCGGCCCCTCAGTTTCGGCAGGTTATAGCTCAGGTTGTGAACTGGTTCTTAGGGCTTTGTTCCCAACCGCCTGAAGGCAGCACTCCGACAAATTTACACAAGTTATGCGGTCCCCCACCAACGGAGCTTTTCGCCTCCGGCAGGGTGGAAGATTTCATTCTTTTTCACAAAAAATTTGCACTTTGTACAAATTTTTTGTGAAAAAGATCGATCACGTACCATGCTGACGCAGGCGGATCGGGACGCTCATCCAGACAACCGCCTCGTTTGGAATCCACCGCGTAACTCGTGAAATTTAGGCTTGCTACAACTAGCAGATGTTGTATCACTCGGCGCGCTTCGCCGACAGAACATCGGTGAGGGCCGCGATAAAACGCTCGTTCTGCTCCGGGGTACCAAAGGAGATGCGAATGCAGCCGGGAACGCCCCAACCAGTGAGCGGAGTGACGGTAAACCCGCGTTCGCGGAGACCATCGGCGACGACCATATCATCGCCCACGGCAACGGCAATAAAGTTTGTCTCACTGGTGATCGGATGCAGCCCTAGCGCGGTTAACTCGCGGTCAAAGAAGAGGCGGCTATCGGCAGCATGCGCCCGACTGCGCGCAACATGGTCAATATCGTCCAGAGCGGCCAGGCCCGCAATCTGGGCCGGCGCATTCACGTTAAAGACCGGACGGGCGCGATCCAGGTAGCTAACCAACTCCGGGTGAGCATAGCCATAGCCCAGGCGCAGCCCGGCCAGACCGTAGATCTTGGCAAAGGTGCGCATGAGGATCAGGTTACGCCGGCCCTTGCGCAACTCCGGCAGCAGGTCGGGGTAATCGGCCCGCGTTACAAACTCGACATAGGCTTCGTCCACCACGACCAACACGTCATCAGGCACCCGTGCCAGCAGCGCATGCATTTCATCAACGCCGTTGGTGGTGCCGGTGGGATTATTCGGATTGCAGACAAACAACAGCCGGGTACGCGCCGTTATCGCATCGGCCAGCGCCGGAAGATCATGGGTATAGCTCCGTAGCGGCACGCGCACCGGCTGCCCACCCACAGCCAGCGTTCGCAGCAGGTAACTGATAAATGTCCCCTCGGCCATTACCGCTTCATCGCCTTCACGCAAGAAGGCCATACAGAGCAGGAGAACCATTTCATCGGAGCCATTGCTGCAGAGCACCGCTTCCGGCGGCAAGTCCACCCGTGCTCCAAGTGCCTGACGCAGCGCCAGCGCCCCGGAGTCGGGGTAGCGGTGAATAGTCTCAAGCGCCATCTGCAGAGCGGCCAGTGCCCGTGGTGACGGCCCCAGCGCATTCTCATTTGATGAGAGTTTTACAATGTCGGACGTCTGCTGCCCAATCAGCTTTGGCGGCTTGTAGGCGGGCAGGTTAGCGATATAGTCTTTGAAATGCATCTTTTTTCCGTAGTCCGTAGTCCGAAATCCGTAGTCCGTAGTCCGAAATCCGTATCCCGAAGTTCGTAAGCGGGAAGAATTACTCTTCTATCGGTAGGGTGAAGTAGAAAGTACTACCTTTGCCGTCACTACTCTCGACCCAGATATTGCCACCATGCATGAGCACAAACTGGCGACTGAGATAGAGCCCCAGGCCCAACCCCTCCGTACGCCGTGCCCCGGCCCGATAGTAGCGCTGGAAGAGATTCGCCTGCTGTTCAGGGGCAATCCCACTACCCATATCCGATATCGCAACCAGAGCCTCTCGCTGAGGCACAGCTATTGCCTGCTCCTCCGCAGAGGGCGGCTCATCGCACGCCACTTCGCGCATACTCAGACGGATAGTCACCGGAGTCTCGGGTGGGCTGTACTTGAGGGCATTCCCGACAAGATTTGTCAGCACCTGCCGAATACGCAGCGAGTCACACTGCACCCAGAGTTCCGGCTCTTCCATCTGCAACACCAGTTCATGGTCAGGCGCTGCCGGTCGCTGCTGGTCAAGCACCTGGTTTGCCAGCGGCACCAGGTTGACTCGTTGGATCTGCAGGCCCAGTTGCCCGGCGTCGAGGCGCGAAACGTCGAGCAGATTATCGACCATGCGCAGCATATGGGTCACCTGCTGCGACAAAATATTCAGACCACGGACATCGCGCGCATCAGTCTCACTCCGCTGCTGTTCGCGCCGCAGCAAAAGGTCGGCATAACTGCGCACCGCCGCCAGGGGACTACGCAGTTCATGTGCCGCGATTGCCAGAAACTCATCTTTGGCGCGCTCCAGCTTCTGGCTGGCGGTAATATCACGAAATACCACCACTGCGCCTTCAATTTCGCTGTTATCGGCACATGCAGGAGAACCGCTAAAACTCATCACGGTATCGGCCCCACTTGCGCCGCGCAGTAGCACCCGGTAGTCATGGAACAACTCGCCTGACAGCGCCCGGGCCATCGGCAGCCGCTCAACCGGCAGCGGATTGCCCTCGGTATCGCGAATGCCGTAGAAATCGGTCATCTCGCTCAGATGCTGCTGGAAGGGCACCGAGTCCAGGCTGAGCAGGGACATAGCCGCTTCATTTGCCAGCACCAGTCGCCCCTGCCGGTCGCACAAGACGACCCCTTCGGCGATGCTGTTGACCACCGTATTGAGTTTACGACGTTCGGCCTGACTATCTTCGTAGAGGCGGACGTTGGCGATGGCAAAACCGACCTGGTTGCCCAGCGGCATTAGTGTTGCCATATCAACCCAGTCAGGCAGGTTACTCTCGCCATACAACCCCAGCACACCAACCACCGTACCACCGGCAAGCAGCGGCAGGTAGGCACAACTGGCAAGCCCGGCTTCCAGGAGCGCCGTCTCACCACGCTCCTCAATCAGTGGACGGAGCATTGGTTGCCCGTAGCGCACAACTTCTTCGCAGGCCGCACCTGTCACCGTAAAACTGCGTAAGGCGTCAACATAGTCCGCCGGGAGTCCCTGCTGCGCCCCTAACGTCAGCCGGGCCGGGGAGGGATCCAGCAGTAGCAGCGCACCCGCAGGAACGGAGACCAGGCCCAGCACAACATCAAGTACACTGCGGATCAGATCGCCCAGATCGGTGGCGGTACTGATAGCCGTGACGACGGCATCGAAGGCATCAAGACGGCGACGGTGACTCTGGGTCTGGGTATAGAGTTGAGCATTCTTGATAACTGCGGCTGTCAGGTTCCCAAAGGTTTGCAGCATCTGAATATCGTTCAGCCGCAGCGGTTGCCACTCCGCATCGCTAACCGCCTGACCCAAATTCATCAGCTCAAGCACGCCACTTATTTCGTTCCCAACCCGCAACGGGATGCAGATATCAGTTAAGGTTTGGGGAAGTTCCTCGGCAAGACGCTGGAAGAAGGTCTGGTTACGCGGCGTAATCCGCCCGGCAGTATCCAGATAATCGTTGCGCGTCTCCACCAGCAGCGCTTCGGCGCTCTGCTGCGACTGCCCGGGCAGCCCTTCGCCGGGGATAAGCTGGCAGCGCCGCAGATCAGCCAGCGTAGCCGGATCCAGCGGGAGACCGTAGGTTGAAACAACCCGCAGACTCGCGGAACGGCGCTCATACAACCAGAGGATGCCTCCCTGGACGGCCGGCAGTGCTGCGACCACCTGCTCAACCAGCGACTCCATGAGTTCATCCGGATTAAGCACCGATACCAGGTACGAAGACACATGCAGCAGACGCGTCAACTGTTCAGTTGACGCAGCAGTGGTCTCCTGGCGCTGAACGGCGTTGGATGACTCTGCATAGAGATCAACTGCGCGCTGAACCGGATTGGAGGCGTCGTAGCTACTCATAACCTTATCAGATATCTAAGCGGTAACCAGCCAATATGTGTGGATAGCGCAGCATATCCGGCAGAGGATACCAACGCAAGCCCATCATGCAACAGGCAGGATAAAGCAATCCTCACACTCCCGACACCAATCTGTGCGCTTCAAATAGAGGCAACACACACAGTATAGCATGGGCCGGCAGGAAGGACAAAAGTACATATGCAGTTATGCCTGTCTGGGCCTGGAATCAAAAGGATAGCGCCCCGAATATTACCGTCCGTGTAGCGGCACATGTTCCGGTTGACTATGGATGCCATCCAGCAACAGGTACAATAATCCTTCTAACTGGCAGAGCTGATCCAGCGTGAAATGATCCAGGATGTGTTGCATATCCTCACAGCGGGCATGCTCAACGCGTATAAGCCGTTCTTCACCGGCCGGTGTCAGGACCACCTGCACCACGCGCCGATCATCGGTATCGCGCACACGCCCCACCAGCTCATCTTCAATCAATCGATCAACAATTCCGGTCAACGTTCCCGCGGACTGCTGCGTCACTTCGGCCAGTTCGCTCATGCGACAGGTGCCTGCGGCACGAATGGCAAACAGGGTGATCATCTGCGGCATTGTCAGGCCAATATCCGGACGGTTCAACGTATGCAGTGAATGTTTGTGCCCTTCCCATGTGATCTGACGAATCACATCGTCGATAGTTGCAATATGAACGGCACGCTCACTAATCGTTGTCATAACATCACCTCCACAATACAGATAGTCGAGGTCTTAACAATTTGGTAGTAGAATATTTTACGTTCTACTTATCCTAGCGCATACTGAATGACTTGTCAATAATTTTCACAAAGAATAAATGACTGAAGTGTAAAAGAGTGTGTCTACCCTCCGCAGTGCCGGCACCGCTGCGTAAATGCATATGCAACAGTAATCACGGCGCTTACACATCGCCGAGAGCCATGCTACAATAGGGGCATAATTGTCAGCCTGTTACCCCTGGGGAGGTTGCTGTGAAGCCCTATCGAGCTCTGCTCCTCGTTTTTACACTCCTGGTGACATTTTTACCGTCGCTGCCCGCTCATGCCGATACGCCGGCCGGTACACCAATGCTCTTTCCGGAAACGGGCCATACGCTGGCCTACAGCTTCCGGAAGTTCTACGATCAACAGGGCGGACTGCCCATCTTTGGCCTGCCATTGACCGAGGTCTTTATCAAAGATGGCCGTCCCGTGCAATACTTCGAGCGTGCGCGCTTTGAATGGCACGCGAATATTGCCCAGGTCGCAGCCGGACATCTGGGCCGCTGGGCGGCACAGGGACGTGCCGGCTCATCTGCCTTTCAGCCGGTTGCCACGGCTCCGGCCGGTGCAAGGTTCTTCGCGGAAACCGGGCACTCGCTAGGCGGGCCGTTCTTACGGTTCTGGCAGCAGCATGGCGGACTGGCAACTTTTGGGTACCCGCTCTCGGAGCAGTTTGCCGAGCAAAATGCACAGGATGGACAGACCTACACGGTCCAGTATTTTGAACGCGCGCGCTTTGAACTGCACCCGGAGCTACCCGCCGGGAACCAGGTTGTCCTGGGGCACCTGGGACGACAATATCTGGCAAGCTATCCGGCCCCGGAGTGGGCCACGCGCCCCGTCAGTTCGACCGGTGATGCCTGGGCCGCCATCCGCCCGACCCACATTAGCATTCCCCGCATCGGCCTGGCAACGCCAGTGGAAGAAACGGGCTTCTCGTATGGTGAGTGGGATGTACCCCGCTACACGGCGGCACACTACTGGCCGGTATCGGCCTACCCCGGCACGCGCGGCAACACGATCATTGCCGGGCATGTAGGGTATAGTGGTATCATATTTAGCCAACTGCCCGCGGTGCAGGTGGGTGACAATTTATATCTCACCGTCGGCGATAGGGAGCGGCGCTATATCGTGCGTGAGGTGCTGACGGTGCTGCCCAGCGAAACCTGGGTTATGAATCAGACCAGCACAGAAATGGTTACGCTGATAACCTGTATACCGATTGGCGTCTATTCCCACCGGCTTATCGTTCGCGCTGAGCCGGTTTAGGGGTTACGGGTTAACGGTTACGGGTTAACGGTTACGGGTTAACGGTTAGTCTTTGGAAGTAGAACTCATAACCCCGTAACCCCCTAAACCGTAACCCCTAACCGTTACACACGAGGTAAAGATATGCAAAATTCACCAGAACGCCCACCCAAAAAGAAAAATGATTTCAACTGGGTTGGCATCTTGATCTTTTTACTTCTCATCCTGGGCCCCCAGATCGGGCGCGTCGTGTCGCATCTTGTCTCCAGTGTCAGTGGCGGCACGATGACGATTAACACATCCAGTGTGCTGCCCCTGTTGATCGGCGGGTTGGTTGCAGTTACCATGCTGGTTGCGGTTGGGCAGGCCGTTCGGAATGCATCACGGCGGGGTGATTCACGCCTGCCGACCAGTATGTCACCCCCAACATCAATGCGCAACAACCTGCCACGCCCATCAGCAACACCCTACGGGCGGTCATCGCAGCCCCCGACGGCGCGCCAACAGCGCGCACTCGACCAGCGCGGCTTTGAAACTCGCCAGCAGAGCCTGCCCGGTCCGCCTACATTCGAGCCGATTATCAGCGGGAAGGTACTGATTATCGGTGTCCTGGGACTGCTGCTGCTTGCCGTTATCTTTGGTGTAGCCTTCTTGCTGATGGTCGGCCCGCTGCCCTGATATCCGGCGTCGGCGCATAGTCGGTGCCGGAATGGTGACGCTGGTATGAATTACTATGATCCATTTGCCCGCTACTACGATGCCGACTTTGGCGATCATACGGACGATCTGCTCTTCTACCGGGAGATGGCGCGGCGCACGGGCGATCCTATTCTGGAGTTGATGTGCGGGACCGGGCGCGTGCTGCTGCCTATGGCGGAAGAGGGCCTGACACTGACGGGGGTCGATAACTCGCCTGCAATGCTGGCCTGCGCCCGCGCCAAACTGGAAGCCGCCGAGGTGAATCACCAGGTTACGCTGGTGCCGGGCGATGTGCGCACGGTCGAGTTGCCCACGCATCACTTCACCATGGCCTTTGTTGCGATCAACTCATTTATGCATCTGGAGCGGATCAAGGACCAGTTTGCCACCCTGTCCACGGCACACCAGGCACTGGCCCCCGACGGCCTACTCATCCTGGATCTCTTCAATCCCGACCCGCTACGCCTGGCAAACGAGGACAACCGGCTCATCCTGGAACGGAGCTATGAACTGGATGGACGGCAGGTCCACAAGTTTGTCGCCACCGAGAGCGACCTTGCCACGCAGATGAGCCGCGTGTCCTACCTCTACGACGAAACCGCCGGGGACGGGCAGATGACGCGCCGCACGATGCAATTCACCATGCGCTGGTTTTATCGCTACGAACTGGAGCATCTGCTGGCACGCGCCGGCTTTATGCTGCGCGCGGTGTACGGCTCGTACGATCTCGACGACTATACCAGCGAGAGTCCGCGCCTGATTGCCGTCGCCTCCCCCACATCGCGCTAACCATTGTGTGAATGCCACACGGAGCGGATATTTCGCCAAACATTCCAGGCTTGTCAAAGCCTGTGCATATCCTTGACAATCTCTGGAAGCGGTGCTACACTACCGATCAGATTTAGTTAGACAAACTAACTTTCAGGGCATATGACAGAGCCGAATCTTGCGGAGCACCTGGCAAGCCTGTTCGAGCGGGTGCGTTCGCTCTACACATCACCGGCGTTCACCGAACTGATACACCTGAACCTCAGCTTCTCGCATCTCAAGACGCTGCGACATGTTGCCGACAATGGCGCGGTATCAATGAAAGCGCTGGCCGAGGTGCTGCATATGACACCTCCGTCAGTAACCGCACTGGTGCGCCGACTTGAGCAGACCGGCCTGCTGGAACGGGTACGCCACAGCAACGATAGCCGGGTCTGGCTGGTACGACTGACGGACCAGGGAACGACTCTGATGGCCACGCTACGGCAGCAGCGCATTCAGCTTATGCAGCAACTGCTGGGTACGCTGCATCCCGATGAGCAGCATATCCTGCTTGATCTGCTGGAGCGCGCCGTCACCACCGCCGAAGATTTGATCAAGACATCAGATGGTCAATGCCGGACGCCGGATGCCGAAAGTCACTCTGAAGATAGAAACGGCATGGCAACTGACTGCTGACAACTGGTAGCAGGAGAAGAACGTTGGCACATGTGATTGAAGTGCAAAACCTCGTTAAAACCTACCCCGATGGAACCGAAGCCGTACGCGACATTTCATTTGATGTTGACGAGGGCGAGTTTTTTGGGTTTCTTGGACCGAATGGCGCAGGCAAATCGACAACTATTAAAATTCTGATCACGCTATTGCGTAAGACCAGCGGTGACATTCGCATTATTGACATGGATATCACCAACCAGACCGACCGGATCCGCCGTCAGATTGGCTACGCGGCCCAGGAAGTGGGGGTAGACGACGATCTGACCGCCCGCGAGAACCTGGTTCTCCAGGGACAGCTCTACCACATGGAGCGCAACCTGCTGCGCCGGCGCACCGAAGAACTGCTGGAACTGATGGATCTGACGGCCGACGCCGAGCGGCCGGCGGGCTCATTCAGCGGCGGTATGCGCAAGCGGCTCGACCTGGCAACCGGGTTGATGCACCGTCCGCGCCTGCTCTTCCTGGACGAGCCCACGACCGGCCTGGACCCGCAGAACCGCGCGAATCTCTGGGTCTACCTGGAACGGCTCAACAAGCATGAGAAGCTGACTATTTTTCTGACGACGCACTACATGGAAGAGGCCGACAGGCTCTGCAACCGTCTGGCAATTATCGACAATGGTCAGATCAAAACCATGGGCAGTCCGCGCCAACTCAAGCAAGAACTCGGCGGCGATGTTATCGCACTCCGCTTCACGGAAAATGCACAGAGTGTGGACCAGCAGATTGGTGCAGCGTGTGACGTGTTGCGTGACGCACCATTCTTGATGAATCTTGACCGCTTCGACGAGGGCTTGAATGTTTACGCGCAGGACGGCGGCGCAGTCGTGCCCGAGGTATTGCGCCTGCTCGACAGCGCCGGGTTGCATGTTGCGCAACTCTCGCTGACCAGCCCCTCGCTTGATGATGTCTTTCTCAAGCATACGGGCTACAAAATCCGCGACGAGGGACCAGCGCAGAACTGGCGCAACCAGCGGGGGGGTGCCTTTGGTCGCCGCCGGCGCTAACCCGCGAACCGGGCATGTGTGGCACGCACCCCCACGCTGACCGGCGCAACAGAATAATGTATACCATTTATGGACACAAGTTACGCGGTCGTTGACCCGGCAGGAGACTCTGCCTCCGGCAGGGCGGAAGAGCTATACTTTTTCACAAAAATGTTGCACTATGTGTAACATTTTTGTGAAAAAGACATATCAAGTACCATGCTGCCGCAGGCGAATCCGGGCTTTTGGGGCAACCAACAGACCGAAATAAGGTTGCACCGCGTAAGTCGTGTTATGGAGTGAATCCATGAATACCATAACCAGAACCGATCAATCCACGGCAATCCCCAGCGGGCCCGGCGCATTTCTGAGCGAAACCTGGGCGCTCTACCGGCGCGCGCTGCGCAAGCTCTTCCGCCGTCCGGTGATTCTCTACTTCTCGCTGGTGCAGCCGATGATCTGGCTGCTGCTTTTTGGGCAGGTTTTCAACCGGGTGACGCAGGCTCCCGGCTTTGAGAATGCCTTTGGCGGGCAGAGCTACCTGGCCTTCTTCGCCCCGGCGATTATCCTCCAGACCTTTCTCTTTGGCTCGGCGCAGTCGGGATTAGGGCTGATTAACGACCTTGATAGCGGATTTCTTAGCAAGCTGCTGACTACGCCGATCAACCGCCTCTCCATCCTGCTGGGCAAAGTCCTGGGCGATCTGACCCGCATGCTGGTGCAGGCCATTATTATCCTGGTTGTCACCTTCCTGGCGGGACTGCGCTTTGGCGATGGCATTGAGATGACCATCACCTACCAGTATGGACTGCTCGGGATCATCGGTGCGCTGGGAATTTCCCTATTGTTTGGCCTGATGCTGGCAGGGCTCAACGTGGCAATTGCCCTGACCACCCGCAACACCGAGGCGACCTTCCTGATCGCCAACTTCCTGACACTGCCGCTGATTTTCACCAGTTCGGCACTGCTGCCGCTGGAACTGCTACCCGGCTGGCTTAATACGATTGCGCGGGTGAACCCGGTTACCTACACTATTAATGCACTGCGTGTGCTGTTGTATGGTCCGGCCGGCGCAGCCGGTGACGCCGTCGGCGACATTGTTCTACAGGCGCTGCTGATTCTGCTGGTGCTGACCACGATTACCCTGACGCTGGGCACGAGTCGCTTCCGCCGGGTCGTCAGTTAACACGACTTACGTGGTGCGTGTCCAAACGGGACGTTTCATCCGATGAAAGCCCGATTCGCCTGCGGCAGCATGGTACTTGTGTATGCTGTTGCACAAAACATTTGCACTTTGTGCAAATGTTTTGTGCAACAGCATGGAATCTTCCCCTGCCGGAGGCACTATCCACGGTCAAACCCAGGATCGCATAACGCATAGTAACACTGGTCGTTTCGCGTTGTTCGCTCATTTCGCGGCGTTCGTGGTCCAAACTCCCACCGCGTAACTCCTGTCAGTTAACACG
The DNA here is from genome assembly GCA_034437035.1 of Chloroflexaceae bacterium. Classification (GTDB taxonomy): domain Bacteria; phylum Chloroflexota; class Chloroflexia; order Chloroflexales; family Chloroflexaceae; genus CAKZQX01. The sequence goes on along the minus strand of DAOTUI010000005.1, from coordinate 13,974 downwards.
AGTTACGCAGTAAACATTCAAATCAGGCATTTGCCTGGATGAACGGCCCGATTCGCCTGCGGCAGCATGGTACGTGATCTATCTTTTTCACAAAAATGTTGCACTTTGTGCAACATTTTTGTGAAAAAGAATGTCCCATTCCGCCCTGCCGGAGGCGAAATGCTTTGCCAGGTCAGTGACCGCGTAAGTCGTGTCAGTTAACACCATGTTATAGTACTCCGGGCACCTGAAGTACTACTAGACATTCTCACTTCCTCCTCATTGACAACGCCTGTCACCCTGGGTATAGTAAGCAAAGTGTAAAGAAACATCGCAGTATCAGCAGGAGGTACTGGTGTCGGTTGAGGAATATAAGCACGAAACCGCCGAACAGCAACCACAGCGGCGAATTATGGCAATGCTGACGGGATTGGCAGAATGGGCCGGGAAGCGCATGCCATCGCGCAGCAGTCAGCAGAGCCCACCACCCGCAACGCATGCACCACGTCGGCGCATTCGCCTGATCCGGCAGATTTTTGTCATCCTCGCCCTGGTTTTTCTGGTTGGTGCCGGGGGGGTGCTCTTCCATCTCGATCGTACATTTGCCGGGCATATCTATCCCAATATTTCAATCAATGGTATTCCCGTCGGGCAGATGACCGAAACGACCGCCAGTACTATCTTGCATGAACGTTATGCTCCCTTTCTAGAACAACCGATTCAACTGAGCTATAACGACCGGACCTGGACACCCGGCCTGGAAGAGTTGGGCGTGCGACTTGAGCTTGATCCTGCCGTACAGGAGGCGCTTAATGCCGGACGGCGCAACGGTTTGATTAACAATCTATTCCAGGTTGCCGCCGTCTGGGAGAATGGTCTGGATGTGCCGCTGCATCTGACGGTTGACCAGTCGGCAATGCAGGCATATCTGCTGGCCCGCGCCGCCGAGGTTGAGCAGGAAGCGACCAATGCCGAACTGACATTGCACGGCACGCGTATCCAGACCAGCCGCGCGACAACCGGTCGGCAGGCACTGGTACACGACACCATGCACGATCTGACGGCTGCACTACAAACGCTGAAGCCCCAGACGGTCGTCTTGCGCACCCGCGAAATCGTGCCGGCACTGGACGATGCGGCCGTTGCCGCAGCACAACGCGAGATTGAGACCCTGCTGCAGGGACCGCTGACCCTTCAAGCCGAAGAGCAGACCTGGGAGTGGTCCGAGCGCGAGTTGGCAGAGTTGATTACGATCAACCAGACAACCCGCTCGGATAACGCGGGGAGTCAACTTGTTGTCAGCCTGGACCGGGAAGAAGTCCGGCAGCGCCTGAAAGAAATTGCCCGGAACGCCGGGGGCGAAGCAACGAACCCGCGCATCGACTGGAACGGGGGCGACCTGAAGATCATTGAGGAGGGACAGGCCGGCCGTCAGGTTAATGTGAGCCGCGCCGAGCAGATGGTGCCGGCGGCGATGACTACGCCTGACCGAGTGGTTGAACTGCCCTTCCATATCGCCGAACCAGCCATTACCGCCGCCAACCTGGACCAACTGAGTATTCCCGACCTGGTTACCGTCGGCAAGAGTGACTTCACCGGCTCGGCAGCCTACCGGATTACCAACATCAAAGCCGGGATGGATATGCTGCACGGCATCCTGCTGGCCCCCGGTGAGGAGTTTTCATTCAACGAGAATATTGAGATCACGGCGGCCAACGGGTTTGTCGAGGGCTATGCCATCATCGAGAACCGCACGCAACTGGAGTGGGGCGGCGGTATCTGCCAGGACTCGACAACCATGTTCCGCGCTGCGTTCTGGGCCGGGCTGCCAATTACCGAACGGCATGGTCACTCCTTCTATATCAACTGGTATGATAAGTATGGCTATGGCGAGTTTGGCGATGGCCCCGGTATGGATGCCGCAATTTACACTGGTCCCGGCGGTTCGGATCTCAAGTTCGTCAACGACACCGGCAACTGGCTGCTGATCCAGGCGCATGTCGATACAGCGCGTACGCTGGCCGAGATACGCTTCTACGGCACCAAACCTAACCGCACTGTTGAACTGGAAGGACCGCCCTACTACCAGATTATCAACCGGACACCACCGCCTGCCGCGCCGGTCTATATCGCCGATCCGAGTCGCCCGGTTGGTGCGCCGCGTCAGACCGACGTCGCCCGCAGTGGGATGACAATCAACTTCACGCGGATTATCAAAGAGAATGGCGTAGTGGTGGACCGCGAGACCTTTGTCACGAGGTTTAAGCCCTGGCCGAATATCTTCCTGGTCAATCCGGTAAATATGCCGGGCTATCGGGCACCCGCACCGGCCCAACCGGCCGCACCAACGGAAGAAGAAGCGCCACCGGCAGAGACACCCGTCGAGGAAGCGCCATCCCCGGCAGAACAGCCGCCGCAACCCGCGCCCCAGCCACCACAGCCTGCACCGCAGCCCGCGCCCCAGCCGCAGAAACCCCTGACACCACCGGGGGATGTTGCCCCCGTACCCGTCATACCACCCGGAGATATTGCCCCCATCACACCGTAGCGAGGTACGGAGCAAAGAGAGCTATGGGAAAAACAAAGCGCTGCTCGTTTATACGAGCGGCGTTTTGTCCCAGACAAACGTACCTGAAGAACACATCGTCGAACGTTCTCTTGCGAGAATTCTCCTCCGTCAGACTTGCTGTGTTCTCTCCTGTCGCATTTTACTCTTCACACGCAAGGAGCAATCACCATTATGTTATGCAAGCTGTCTTCCCGGTTAACGCATATCCGTCTCCTGCTGGTGTTGCTGATTTGCTGCACTGGTCTGGTTGCTTCCCAGTTCCCCATGACCACCGTAGCTGAACCGCTGAAGCCCCAATTGCCGATCAGTCTCGTAGTGTTGCAAACCGCTGAAGAGATTCAGCATGGTACCGGCGCCGGCCTCCAGGCAACCGATCCACGCCCCGGAACCGTCCGTGTAACCTCCCAGGGTGAAATTGGCGTTGAGGTACACATTACAGGAACACCCGCCGCTGCCGCTGCCGCATTTGCTGCTGCCGGCATCCGGGTCGGCACATGGTCGGAGCCTTACCCCCTGGTCAGCGCATGGGTCCAGCCGGAGCAACTCGATACGCTGGCCACATTGCCAATGGTTATGTATGTCGGTCCCATGCTGATGCCGATTGTTCGCTCGGGAACAGTGGTAACTGAGGGCGATACCATCCTCGGCGCGGCCCAGGCGCGAACGGAGTTTGGTCTGTCGGGCAAAGGCATCCGCATCGGCGTCATTTCCGATGGCGTGGAGGGGCTGGACATCGGGCAAGCCGCTAACGAGGTCCCCCCCGATTGTCCCGTCAACCTGACCGATCTGTCCCCCAGTTGCGTGCTGGTGGATGCAACCAATCCCGGCTTCTGGAATGAGGGCCGCGCGATGCTGGAGATTATCCACGACCTGGCTCCCGATGCGATCCTTGGGTTCTCTAGCGGAATCAACGGCGTGACAGGTTTTGTTGCAGCAATTAACTTTCTCCAGGAAGAGTTCCAGGCCGATATTATTGTGGACGATATCGGCTACCTGACTGAGCCCTACTTTGAGAATGGCACCATCGGTACACGCGCCCAGCAGGCCGTGGATGCCGGTGTCGTCTTTGTTTCGGCGGCAGGCAATGATGGCGAGAACCACTACCAGGCAACCCTGGATATCACAGACGATTGCCAGTTCGGCGTGCCGGGTGGGTGTTTGCACCATTTTGCCGCCGATGACACGACGCTGAGCTTTTCGTTGCCGCAAGCGGCCCGCATCCAGGTTATTCTCCAGTGGGACAATCCATTTAGCAACACAACTACGGCCGCTCGTAACGCACTGGACAATCTGGATCTCTACCTGGTTGAGGGAAACACACCCCTGGCAAGCTCCAAAGAAATTCAGTCAGTATCGGGAATACCTATAGAGATACTCATATACCAGAACTTTAGCGGTAGTACGCAGCAGGTTGATCTTGTCGTCGATGCTTATGCACTCAACAGCGGCACAATTCCGCAGATTGAAATGCTATTTATAACGAGTGGATGGCTCGAAGACGTAGACTATGCTTCTGCTGCCGACAGCATCTATGGGCATCCCGGCATGCCCGGCGTTATTGGCGTGGGCGCGGTTGATGTGGATGCCCAGTCTCCTATAAAGATCCAGCCATACAGTTCCCAGGGCCCAGTGACCATCCGGGGAGAGAGCACACCGCGCAGCAAGCCGGACATCGTTGCCACCGACTGCGTCGCTACCAGCACACCCAGGTTTAGCACGTTCTGCGGTACCTCGGCGGCGGCACCGCACGTAGCAGCTTTGGCGGCCCTACTGCTGGAGGAAGAGCCGGATGCTCCGCCCTGGCGCATTCGTTCACTCCTCAAGCAGCGGGCGGTGGACCTGGGAACGGCCGGGTTTGATACGATCTATGGCGCAGGACGCGCAAATGTGGTTAGTTCCATCAACGAGAGCCGGTTTGGTTCTCAGCTAGTTATTAAGGTGATGCTGCCGCTGATCCAGCGATAGAACGAGGGTACAGGATAATTTGTAGGGGCGCAGCAAGCTGCGTCCCTTTGCTTTGCCTTCACGCATTAATTCCAGAAGTTATGCGGTGAGCATACAAACCGGGCATTTCACCAGATTGAAGTCAGATTCGCCTGCGGCAGCATGGTACATTTTGATCTTTTTTTACAAAAATTTGCACAATGTGCAAATTTTTTGTAAAAAAAGATGGTTTCTTCCGCCCTGCCGGAGGCGATATCGTCCACCAGGCCCGAGATCGCTTGATGCATGTCAGCATTGGCCGTTTCGCGGGTTTTGCTCATGTCGTGTTGTTCGTGGTCCAAACGCCCACCGCGTAACTCGTGTTAATTATAATGCTCAACAATCGGCATGCTCCAGCGGTACATCAGCATCCAGCAAGCGCTGCATAACCGGCGCAACAGCGGTGGGATTGCCGGTTGTGGCGCAGCGGAGACGACTGCTCCCGGTTGGCAACTCAACCATCGCGGCAACCCGGGCTACCTGGCGCGCAACCGGCAGCCCGGTATCGATAATGGTGACATCCGGACCAGCCAGTTCGGTAATAACCGGAGCGAGGAAGGGAAAGTGGGTACAGCCCAGCACAATGGTATCCACACCCCGCGCCTGCAGGGGAGCCAGGTAGCGCGCCAATAACTGCCGGGTGGCAGGACCACTCAGGTCACCGGCTTCGACCTGCGCCACCAATCCGGGGCAGGGAACGGTGTGTACCGCAACGCCGGCGGCAAACCGTTTGACCAGGGCGGCAAACCGGGTTCCCGCCAGTGTGCCGTCGGTTGCCAGCACACCGACCCGCCCATTGCGGGTCGCCTGGATCGCCGGCTTGACCCCCGGTTCCATCCCGACAATCGGCACAGCAAACTCGGCACGCAGCAGTTCCAGGGCGGCTGAGGTAGCGGTATTGCAGGCGACCACAACAACTCCGGCTCCCTGATCAATTAACCAGCCGGTGCAGGCGCAGGCGCGGGCCTGCACCTCTGCCACCGGGCGGGGACCGTAGGGACAGAAGGCGGTATCGGCCAGGTAGTCGAGATCGTGCCGGGGCAGCGCCTGCCGCACGGCACGCAACACCGAGAGCCCCCCCAGACCTGAGTCATAGATGCCAATAGATGCCATAGCTTTTACACACAGGACTTACGCGCGCGCTCCCCTGGAAGGAGATTTCGCCTCCGGCAGGGCGGAAGAGGACAATCTTTCTCACAAAAATGTTACACTCCGTGCAACATTTTTGTGAAAAAGACCAGAGAAGTACCATGCTGCCGCAGACGAAGACAGCTTGCGGGTCTGACAACAGACCGAAATAAGGCTGTACCACGTAAGTCCTGTTAAATATTGCAATGACGGCAGCATGGCTGCCGCACTCCAGATCATTTTGGCGGCAGCATGGCTGTCGCACTCCAGATCAGATATTCGCGCCTACCGCCGCAGTCTCGGCAGGTACCGACTGCCGAAACTTTCCAGAACTCTCGACAAATGCCCGAAACATCGCCTGCCAGCGGGGATCAGCGTCAGCCTCCAGCGCTTCCGGGTGGCCCTGCACACCCAGCAGAAACTGCCCATTGGTACCCTCAACCACCTCAATCACGCCATCGGGAGCCCAGCCAACTGCTCGCAGGCCGGGCGCAATCGCTTTGAGCGACTGATGATGCAGCGAATTTGTCAGCAGATCAGGTGCTTCCAGCAGATGCGCCAGGCGTGACGCCGGATCGAGCCGGATCGGGTGGGCCAGGTGGGTCCAATTACACAGTTCATGGGAGGCGTCGTGGGCCAGGGGCGTCTCCAGTTGCGACGCAATATCCTGGTAGAGCGTCCCACCGAGTGCTACATTCACCACCTGTACCCCCCGGCAGATCCCCAGGACAGGCTTGCCCTCAGCCACAGCCCAGCGTGTCAACCGGATCTCGACCTGATCCCGCAGCGGGTCAAGCAACTCCAGAGACGCCTGAGGCGTTTCACCATAGTAGTCGGGCACAATATCGCCGCCACCGGCCAGCAGCAACCCGTCGATGCGCTCATACAGCGCGCGCAGCACATCTTCTTGCTCTACCAGGGGGAGCAGAAACGGGATGCCGCCAACCCGCACGACCGCATCAATATAACTCTGCCGATGCCCAAATGCCGGCGGGCACCAGTCTTTATCACGAATAGTTGCACATGGTATCCCAATGGATGGTTTCATAAACGCAAAACTCCTGCATAACAACATAACGACATAACACAACGCCCCGTCCTTACGAGCGGGGCGTTAACGAATCCTACATCTCATTATAGCACGCTCGCTCCGGCAACTCGCCTCTCGATAACATTCTGGGAGAGACACCCCCAGAACTTACGCGATGACACCCATCGAGACGAAATTTGCCTCCGACAGGGTGGAAGCTATCATTTTTTTCACTAAAACCAATGTGCCGCCAGAGATGCACGAACACCGCGAAGGCCACGCAGCGCGTGCAACAGTGAACCGGACGTATCCCCGCCATCGCCCCCACTATCCCGCCGTTCGTGGTCCTGCGTGGGCTGCGTGGTTGGTCGAATGGGTGCCGGTTGGAAGTCAGCCTGGTATAAAATCCAGGACTTACGCGGTCCTCAACGGTAAGGTGTTCTTCGCCTCCGGCAGGGCGGAAGATCCCATTCTTGTTCACAAAAAAATTCACGTTGTGAATTTTTTTGTGAACAAGAAACAAGCGTACCATGCTGCCGGAGGCGAAGACAGCCTTTCTGGGTGTAGGTGTCTGATTTGAAACCCCACCGCGTAACTCATGTTACAACGACACGACGTACGCGGTTGCTCACCCGAAAGGAAATTCCGCCTCCGGCAGGGTGGAAGATCCCATTCTTGTTCACAAAATTTTGCACATAGTGCAAAATTTTGTGAACAAGATCCATAAAGTACCATGCTGCCGCAGGCGAAATGTGCCGTTACTGGGGGCAAACATCCAGTTTGGGCACCGACCGCGTAAGTCGTAACCGAATACCATGCTGCCACAGACAACATCTGTTTTCCATCTGGTTAAACGTTCGATTGTTCGGTTTGTGTACGCACTGCGTCAGGCCTGATCCTTTGACCCGGCCCGGCAAAACGCGAGCGATTGGGTCATTTCCATTGCGATGGTTAACTCCCCGTGGTAAAATGCAGCCGATTTGTGTGCGAGACGCTCACTATGCGAGAGCCAATACCTTATGCTGCTTGAGCTACAAATACGTGATTTCGCGATTATTGAACGGTTGCATCTGCGCCTGGACCGCACATTTAATGTGCTGACCGGCGAGACGGGGGCCGGTAAATCTATTATCATTGATGCGCTCGGCATGCTACGCGGGGAGAAGCCCGATCCCAGCCTGGTACGCGCCGGCTGTTCCCGCGCCCGGATCGAGGGCGTTTTTACGCTGGCCGGCTGCCCCGAGGTTGTTCCGGTTTTACGGGAATATGGCCTCTGGGAGGAGGAAGACGAGCAGGTGATTCTCACCCGCGAAGTCAACGCCGAGAGTGGGCGTAGTGTGGCGCGCATCAACGGGCGGGCGGTCAATACCAGCATTCTGCGTGAGGTCGGCGGCCGGCTGGTGGATATTCACGGCCAGCACGAGGGGCTGTCGCTCTTCAACACCCGCACGCATCTGGACATGCTTGACCGGCATGGCGGACTGCTTCCGCTACGTGAACAGGTCAGCGAGCAGGTTGCCCGCCTACGCCAGGTACGCGAGGAACTGGCCGACCTGCGGCGTAGCGCGGCACGGCGCACCGAACGTATCGAGGAGTTGCGCTTCCTGATCGAGGATGTAAGCGCAGCCCAACTACGGCCGAATGAAGAGGCTGAGTTAGCGCAGGAGCGCTCGATGCTCCAGAATGCGGTCCGGATTACCGAACTGGTGACCTCTGCTTACGCTATCCTCTACCAGGGGGAAGAGGGCGGACGCTACCCCGCGCGACCGATTGTCGAGGCGCTCGCCGATGTTGTCGGCAACCTGGGCGACCTGGCACGGCTCGATCCCACCGTTCAGGCTATTGCTACACAGGCGGAAGAACTACACTACCAACTGGAAGATCTGGCCGCAAATGTACGGGCCTACCGCGATCAATTAGACTTTGATCCGCGCCGCCTGGACGAAATCGAAGATCGCCTGACCCTCATCCGCACGCTTCAGCGCAAGTATGGCGGCGAGATTGCCGATATTCTGGAGCAGGCCGCCCGCGCCGAGGCCGAGATTGATCGGCTGACCCATAGCACCGAGCATATGGCCGAGCTAGAAGCGCGCGAAGCGCAGATCCTGGCGGAACTTGGCACCAGCGCCGGTACGCTGTCGCGTCGCCGCCGGGCCACGGGTGATGCGCTGGCCCAGGCAATTGAGGCGACGATGGGCGACCTGGCAATGCCCCACGTCAAATTTTATGTCAACGTTGTCCAGGATGAAGACCCGGACGGCGTACCTATGAGTGTGGAGCATGAACCGGGCAATAAAAAGAAGGCAACTGCACCGGACTCTGTTCCCCAGAAGCGTACCGATCAGACTCCGCTGCGCCGGTATCAATTCTCCCCGACAGGGGTTGACCGGGTGGAGTTTCTGCTCTCGCCCAATCCGGGGGAGCCGCTCAAGCCGCTGGCACGAATTGCCTCCGGGGGTGAGAGTGCGCGGTTACTGCTGGCGCTCAAGTCGATTCTCTCGCGTGCCGATACGATCCCAACGCTGGTGTTTGACGAGATCGATGTAGGCGTGGGTGGTCGGGCCGGGCAGGTGGTCGGGCAGAAGCTCTGGGCAATGACCGAGGCGCACCAGGTGATCTGTATTACGCATCTGCCCCAGGTTGCCGCCTTTGCCGACGCACACTATGCCATCAGCAAAGAAGTCAGCGCGGAACGTACCCGTACGCAGATCCGTACGTTAACCATTGACGAGCGGGTTGATGAACTGGCCGCCATGCTCGATGGCACACCCGTCAGCGAGCATAGCCGCGCCAATGCCCGCGAGATTATCGAGCGCGCGCTGGCCCTGAAAGATCAGGGAAGTGCCGGGCGTGCTGCCGCACCCGAACAGCCCGAGCTGACAACCGAGGAAGCAGATCTGAAGGCCCGCGAATTACAATCGGCGACCTTTAAAAGTTAACCGGATTAGTAGCAAGGGGAATCTTTGCTACGGCTGCAGGGCGTCGCTATCACCACCACAAAACTAGATCCTGTGAACCGTCAATACGCGGGTATTCCCTTTTTTTACGTGATAAATTATGCAACGACAAACTGTTTTAAGCATCTGGAGCGAGCGCATCATCGAGGGTGGCTGGCTGCTGGCCCTGTCACTTATTCCCATCTATTTTAATCTGCTGTCGGCCCGCCACTTTGAACCGGACAAGGCGACCACCTTGCGGGCAATTGTGCTGATCATGGCGGCCGCCGGACTGGTCCGCGTCCTGGAGCAGTTTACCAATAATCCGGCACCGGCCGGATCGACGCAACCCCTGGAGGTCATGGAGCCGGTCAACCCGTTCCGTGATATCCGGCAACGCCTGAACCGCATTCCGCTGGCGCTGCCGGCGCTGCTCTATACACTGGTCTTCCTGATTACAACATTTACCTCCGTGGTTCCACTCACCAGTTTCTGGGGATCGTACCAGCGGCTTCAGGGAACTTACACCAATCTCTCCTATATCGGTATCTTTATCCTGATTGTTGCGACGTTGCGGCGGCACGAACAACTGGAGCGCCTGATCACAGTGACGCTGCTGACCGGCCTGACCGTAGCCGGGTATGGCATACTTCAGCATTTCCAGCTTGACCCGCTGCCCTGGCGCGGCGACGTGATCACGCGCGTGGCTTCAACCATGGGTAACTCCATCTTTGTCGCCGCCTACATGATCATGGTGGTTCCGCTGGCGCTCTACCGGCTAATCGTATCGCTGCACGAGTCACAGCGTACAGCGGGGGAGGCGGAAGCGCAGACCGATCTGCTCTGGGGACTGGCCTATGGCTTACTGGTCGTCGGCACGCTGGCGCTGCTCTTGATGTCGATCAAGTTTGGCGCGGTGGTGCGCACCTTCGATTTTCGCTACTGGTGGGTCTTTCCGGGAGCGATTGTTGTTGCAACGGCCTTCTGGGTTGCGCCTACCCTGATGATTAAACGGGGCAACCGCTCCGTTCCGCTCTGGCCGGGTGCGATATGTATGGGCTATCTGTTCCTGCTGGCCCTGACCTACGTTGCTTCTGCCTCCAGCGGCGGGCAAAGTACCGCTACCAATGACCGGGCCAGTGACTGGGGACTCTGGCTGGCCTTCAGTATCCTGAGCCTGGGCGGGTTTTACGCGCTGGCATTTATGCTACCGCAGCGTTCCGAAATGCCGTCGCGCCTGGCATGGCAACTGCAGGCCGCCGGTGCAGCGCTGATTGGTCTGGCGCTGCTGGTGGCAACATTCTTCACTCAGAGTCGTGGCCCCTGGATCGGCCTGGGCGCAGGGCTGTTTGTCTTCTTCTTACTGCTATTTTTGCAAGGGCAGAAGTATGCCCGCACGCGCGAGAACCTGACGCTGGCGAATCGACTGCGCGCCGGGTTATGGGCCTGGATGGGCCTCACGCTGCTGGCCGGCGGTTTCCTGATCAGCTTCAACCTCTCAAACGCGCCTTTTTTTGAACAACTGCGTGAGGTACCCTACATCGGGCGGATGGGTCGCCTGCTGGAGGTAGACGATGGTACCGGGCGTGTTCGGGTGCTGATCTGGTTTGGGGACGAACATGCCGACGGCGTTGTCGGTATGATCAGCGCGGACCCGCTCCGCACGCTGATCGGCTGGGGGCCGGAGAGCATGTTTGTGGCCTATAACCAGTTTTATCCCCCGGACCTGACCAGCCTGGAGTCGCGGGGCGCTTCCCCGGATCGTTCGCATCAGGCCATCTTTGACGAACTGGCAACCAAGGGGTTGATCGGCCTGATCAGTTACCTCTTTCTGCTGATTAGCTTTTTTGTCCTCTGCTGGCGGTTGCTACGGCGCAGCCAGGAGTGGCGCCGGCAGGTCTTTTTCATCGCCTGTTTTAGCATCGTCACCAGCCACTTTGTTGAGGGGCTAACCGGCATTCCCATCGTCTCCACCCTGATGATGTTCTGGGTGACGCTCGGCATCACGGTAACAGGTGGCCTCCTGGCCGGGCAGTACAGCCTGAGCGCGGAGCAGCAGCCCGTTGCGGCTGCGGAGCAACCGGCAGAACCAGTACCTGCCGGTTCGCGCACAACAGCTTCGCGTAAAAGCAAGAAAGGGCGGGGGTCAACCACACGCGGCGCGGCGACTGCGTCACCCCGCACGATTGTCAACCGCCGCACCGCACGCAAGCAGTTCAATCCTGCCGCTGTGGCATTCTATGCCCTGCTGCTGCTGCTGACGCTCAGCGCTGTCTGGTGGTTTAATGTCAGCCCGATCTATGCCGATATGCGCTTCCAGCAGGGCCAGTCGTACACAGCGCAGGCGGCCGCAGAGGGGCAGGTGCAGGGCATGGCGGCCTACCTGGATTCGATTCACCACAATCCCCGGGAGGATTTTTACTATCTCAACCTGGGGCGCACACTGATGAATCTCGCCAATGAGATGCGGGCGCAGGGTGTTGCTATGGGCACAATGGTAAACACCGAAGATCCGATCCAGGAACTGCTCGCGCTCCGTACCGGCAATGAGCAGCAAACCTATGACCGCATTGTCAGCTTTATTCAACAGAGCGGCCCGGTAGCATTGTTAAGCTATGCCGAAGCGGTCCTGGAAGAGGCGCGGGAACTTAACCCGCGCAACAAGGACCACTATGCCAACCTGGGACGCCTGAACAACTTCTGGTACAACTGGACGCAAGATCCGGCCCGGCTGGAAAAGGCCGCAGCCTGGTTTCGCCAGGCGACAACCATTGCCCCGCAGGATGTCACCCTGTTGAATGAGTATGCCGGCGTTATCGCTATGCAGGGGAGTTATGCCGCCGCCCAGGAGGATACGGAAACGGCAGAGGAAAAGTTCGCCCAGGCCGAGGAGTTACTCCAGCGTTCACGCGAACTGGACGAACGCTATGCCGATACGGATGCGCGACTGGCCGATCTCTACCGGCTGCAGGGCGACCTGGCTGCCGCTACCGACCTGTATGTGGAACTGATTGAACAGGAGCCGCATCAACTCGATACATCAATTGAAACTATCGCCGATACCCTGCAGGAATCACCCGATCTCCTCCGCCAACTGCGTGATGCCTACGCAACTGCGGCCGAAGATGATGCGCTGCTCCACGCCATCGTGGGGCTGCTTTCGGTACACGCCGATGATACCGAACGCGCGGTGGAGGCATATGCACGCGCCGCAACGCTCCAACCGCAGAGCCTGGAGTATCGCCGCAACTATACCATCATCTTGAGCGACACCCGCCGGTATGATCAAGCATTGACGCAAGCTCGCGTCGCCCTGGAACTGGCGCAGAGCCGGCAGGCCTCCGAGATGGAAACGTCCCAGCTTCAAGCCCTTGTCGCTTTTCTCGAACAGCGGGCCGCCGGCGGACAGTAAACAGGGAGCCAGTCATGCAGTCCCCACACACCAGAACAGATCACACCTCCAGCATTGATGCCTGGGCCGCACTCGATATCCTGCCCGACTATCTGGCAATCCTTGATGCTGACGGAAAGATCCGTTACGTCAACCAGGCCTGGCAGATGTTCCCTGCCGAGCCGCTCAAGGTTGGAGCCTACTATTTTACCGATGATCCGGCAATGGTGGCTCCCAACGAAGACGGGCATGCGCTACGCGCAGGAGTACGGGCTATTCTGGAAGGCAGCCAGGCACGGGTTGATCTTGAGCAGAAGTGGCATATCGGCGATCAGTTGCGCTGGTTTACTACGACGATTTTGCCATTTTCGGTAGATAACACACGCGGGGCACTACTGCAACAGCGCGATATTACTGCCCAGCGACCGGAACAGCGAACTGAGCACGATCCGGTACACTTTGTTCAAGCCTTCATCGATGCAGTTCCAGGCCCTATCTTCTACAAAGATAACAATGGCATCTATCTGGGGTGCAACCAGGCCTTTATGGATTATCTCGGTAAATGTCGGGAAGAAATTATCGGCAAGACCGCTTATGACCTGGCTCCCCCCGAGTTGGCTGACACTTACCATCAGGCCGACCTGGAACTTATGAAGCAGGGTGGAACCCAGACGTACGAGAGCCAGGTGGTCTATGCCGATGGCAACCGACACGATGTGGTATTCAACAAAGCTGTGTTCCTCAATGACGATGGCACGGTGGGTGGGTTGATCGGGGTGATGCTCGACATCACCGAGCGCAAACATACTGAGGAAGCCCTGCGCCGGCGTGATGCCATTCTTGAAGCCATCAGCTTTGCCGCAGGACGGTTTCTTGAAGCGACCGCCTGGAATGAGGATATTCAGCTTGTGCTGGCACAACTGGGAGCAGCAACCCAGGTAAGCCGGGTCTATATTTT
>DAOTUI010000004.1:0-16271 GCA_034437035.1 Chloroflexaceae bacterium | reverse complement strand
GAAACCTTCCCCTTCCCCACCGATTTTTTAACACAGCGACGCAGCGACGCAGAGATGCAGAGAACGCAAACAGAATCCTCCGCGCCTCCGCGCCTCCGCGCCTCTGCGTTAGCAACAGCCCCCACGAATGATGCAACGCAGGGACGCAGAGACACAGAGACGCAGAGAGAGCAGCCAGAATCCTCTGCACCTCCCCGCCTCCGCGCCTCTGCGTTAGAATCTTTAGAAGCCATCGGCTCGCAGTACCACGAGCACCGGCGGCAGGTGATGCTGGCGCGGCAGGAGGGGCTGACGAAGACCTACAACCGCTTCCACGACCCGGACGAGAGCGCCGACGACATCGCGCTGCTGCGGCGGCTGCACACCGAGATGGACGCAGCAGTGGCGGCGGCCTACGGCTGGCACGACCTTGACCTGGGGCACGGCTTCCACGAAACGAAGCAGGGCACGCGCTACACCATCAGCGCGGCGGCGCGGCGCGAGGTGCTGGATCGGCTGCTGGCGCTCAACCACCAGCGCTATGCCGAGGAGGTGGCGGCGGGCCTGCACGCGAAGGGCAAGGGCAAGGCGAAGAAGGCACAAAAGCGCAAAAAGGGCGGGGACGGGGATGCAGAACAGGGGAAATTGTTGTAACATGGGGGTCAGGCTCCGATTCTCACGCAGGGAGAGCAGGAAAATTCAACGCAGAGGCGCAGAGACGGGGAGCCGCAGAGCTTTCCATTCCTTATTTCTCTGCGCCTCTGCGCCTTTGCGCCTCTGCGTTAGCACATACAAATGAAAGGATCGATACGATGACCACGCTGGAAACCATCATCCAACAGGTTGAGCAACTGCCGGTTGATGAGCAACTGCAACTGTTGGCCCGGCTTGCTGAACGGCTGCGCCAGCAGTATCCCACGGCGGCGGCGCCGACATATTCCTGGATGAGCCTGCGCGGGTTGGCGACCCATCCCCACCTGGGCGAGGATGCGCAGGCGTGGGTCTCGCGCAGTCGGCAGGAGCGTGAAAGGGGCACCCGTAATGACCCCTGATACTCCACTTGCGGCGGTGCCCGCTGCCATTCAATCGGATATTGCCCGTGCCGTCGCCATCTTGAAAGAAGGCGGCTGTTCTGCCGTGTTCCTCTTCGGCTCCGGCGCGGCGGGCACCCTCACCGAGCGCTCCGACCTGGACCTGGCCGTGCAGGGTTGCCCTCCGGAGCAGTTCTTCCGGCTACTGGGGCGGCTGCTCTACGAGTTGGATCGCTCGGTAGACCTGGTAGACCTGGATGCACCCGACCCGTTTGCCCAGATGGTGCAGCGCGAGGGAGGCTTGCAGCGTGTCGGGTAAGCAATCAACGTTCTTGCAAACGATAGGAGCGGCATGAACACTCTGCACCTCGCCACCCTGCGTGAGCAGGGCACCAGCGCCCTGACCAGCGCCGGCAGCACCCTGGCAGCACAGCAGGCCCGGCTTGACTGCTCCGGCGTGGAGCAGGTGACCACCGCGCAGTTGACCGCGCTGTTTGCGGCCATCCCCGCCGACTGGGAGATGGACGACCTGCGAGCCGTCATCGCCGCCGATACCTTGAGCGCGCCACTGGCGCAGCAGCTTGCCGCCTGGATCGATGCGCGTCTGGGCCGCGCCGAGAACGATCCACAGCAGCCTGATTCTTTAACGCAGAGACGCGGAGACACACAGGCGCAGAGCGGGGGCACGCAATCAGAATCTCTGCGTCTCTCCGACTCTGTGTCTCTGCGTTATGCGCTGGAGCAGGCGCTCATCAACGACCTGCGCGGCCCCTGCGACGGCCCGGACGAGATCGTCGATGAGCGCAACGTGCGCGGGCGCTATGTCGCGGGCCTGCTGGCCCCCAGGGGCCAGAGCGCCATCCCGGAAATCGTCGATGACAGTGACCCGCTTGACCACGCCGGCGAAGACGGCACCGCCGACGCGCCACCCTCCAAAGCCGCCAGCACCATGCTGCCCTCCTCCATCGGCCTGACGTTTGCCGTGGCGCCCGAGGCCACCGCCCTGACGCTCACCGCCCGCTGGGGCCGCTACGAGCGCGTGTCAATCGAGGATGATGCCTACCGCACCAAAGACGGCTCCTTCCGCCGCGTCTGGCAGCGCCGGCCCATCGTAGGGGTCTCCGCTCCCATCCCGCTGAAGGCCGGCCGTATCGAACCCTGGTCGCCCTGCCCCGACCACCCCGATGTGACCGTGCAAGGGATTGTGCGCCGGCGCGAACACCAGTGGATTGTCACCCTCTTCCTGGTCAACGGGCAGCAAGAACCCGACAAAAACAAAGACAGCGCCTGGGTCTTTCAGCCCGAACTCGGCGTTGCGGCACCCGATGGCGCACCGATCTTCCAGCGCCGCGCCCTCATCAGTACCGATGCCGACCTGGACACGCAGATGATGGCGATGCACTACCGCAAGCAGGTAGAATTCGCCGTCGGGCACGGGGTCGGCGTGGACTGGACCCTGGCCGCCGGCACGCATGACTGCGCCACCGGCATCACCACCGCGGTCATTCCCACCTGGGAGGTGCCCCAGACCACACCACCCACCACCGAGGACATCCCCGCCCTGGCGGACCTGACGCTGGATATGCAGGTACTCGCCGAGGTGCCGGATGGACAGTTCCACACGCATCTGCTGCCACTGGTCACCGCCTACGCGGACTGGATTGCCGCGCAGGAACAGCGCCTGACCCATCCCACCCCCGATATCCAGCCCTATCTCCTGCCCGGTCAGCATGCGCTGGCGGCCTGCCGCACCGCCCTGGAACGCATTCGGGCCGGCATCACCTTGCTGGATACCAGCCCGGATGCCGCGGCCGCCTTCCGCTTCGCCAACCGGGCGATGGCGCTGCAACGCGTGCGCTCGTTGTACGCCGGTGCCGTGCGGCGCGGCGACACGCCCGACCTGGCCGCGCTGGATGTGCCGCGCAACCATTCCTGGCGCACCTTTCAGCTTGGCTTTGTGCTGCTCAACCTGCCGGGGCTGACCGACCTGCACCACGCGGAACGGGTCCAGCCGCTCGACCCGGCGCTCGCGCATCCCGGCGACAACATCGCCGATCTGCTCTGGTTCCCCACCGGCGGCGGCAAGACGGAAGCCTACCTGGGCCTGGCGGCCTATACGATGGCAATCCGCCGCCTGCAGGGCACCATCGCCGGACGCAGCGGCCACGCCGGGGTGGCCGTCCTGATGCGCTACACCCTGCGCCTGCTCACGCTGCAACAGTTCCAGCGGGCCGCCGCGTTATTGTGCGCCTGCGAGGTCATTCGCCGCGACGACCCCGCCCGCTGGGGTAGCGAACCTTTCCGTATCGGGCTGTGGGTGGGGCAGAACTCCACGCCCAACCGGGTCAAGGATGCTGAGGACGCGGTCACGCAACTGAAGAAGAGCGGTTACGCCGGTGCCGGGGGCGGATCGCCGCACCAGGTGACCACCTGTCCCTGGTGTGGCAACGCCATCACACCCAACCAGATCGTGCCGGAACCTGCCGAGCGCGGACGGGCGCGGGTCATCACCTACTGCGGCGACCCGCTGGGACGCTGCCCCTTCAGCCACAAGCAGGCACCCGGCGAGGGTGTGCCGGTGATGGTGGTGGACGAGGAAATCTACCGCCGCCTGCCCAGTCTGCTGATTGCCACCGTGGATAAGTTCGCCCAGATGCCCTGGAACGGACGCATCGCGGCGCTGTTCGGGCAGGTAGACGGCTATTGTGAGCGCCACGGCTACCACACCCCCGACACCGACGACCGCAGCAATCACCAGGCCAGCAAGCGGCATGGCCTGCCCGCGTCGCGCTTCCTGACGGCGGTGGCCCCGCTGCGCCCACCCGACCTGATCATCCAGGACGAGTTGCACCTGATCAGCGGGCCGCTCGGCACCCTGGTGGGCCTCTATGAAACCGCCGTGGATACACTGGCAACCTGGGAGGTGCTTGGTCAGCGGGTGCGTCCCAAGGTCATCGCCTCGACGGCGACCATTCGGCGGGCCGGCGAGCAGGTACACAACCTGTTTGCGCGCCAGGTACAGATTTTCCCGCCGCAAGGGCTGGATGTGGAGGATACCTTCTTTGCCCGCCAGCGGCCCATCAGCGAACGCTATCCGGGACGGCGCTACCTGGGCATCTGTACACCGGGTATTCGCCACAAAACCGCCCTGATCCAGACCAGCATCGCCCTGCTGGCGGCAGCCCAGAGCCTCTATGAGCAGGATGGGAAGCATGCCGACCCCTGGATGACGCTGGTGGGCTACTTCAACTCGCTGCGCGAACTGGCGGCGATGCGCCGGGCGGTGGATGATGCCGTCAACACCCGCCTGAAGAAGATGGATCGGCGCGGATTGGCGAAGCGCTTCCTCGACCCGCACAGCGTGCAGGAATTGACCTCGCGCCTGGGTGCGTCCGACATCCCCGACATGCTGGATCGGTTGGAAATCCCCTTTGATCCCGCAGCGAAAGCCGCAGCACAGGCGGCCAGGAAGCAGAAGAAAGCGGAGAAGGAGCGTACGTCACGCTTTCCGGTGGATGTGCTGCTGGCAACTAATATGATCTCGGTGGGGGTGGATGTGAGCCGCCTGGGGCTGATGCTCGTGGGCGGGCAACCCAAAGCGACCGCCGAATACATCCAGGCCACCAGCCGCGTCGGGCGGCAGCATCCGGGCCTGGTCTGCACGGTCTACAACTGGGCACGCCCGCGTGACCTGAGCCACTACGAGCGGTTCCGCCACTACCACGCCACCTTCTACCAGCACGTCGAAGCGCTCTCGGTCACACCCTTCTCGCCCCGCGCGCTGGATCGCGGGCTGAGTGCGCTGCTGGCGTCGCTCATCCGGCTGCGCGAACCGGCCTTCAATCCCAACGATGGGGCCGGACATGTGACCCATCAGCATCCCATCGTGCAGGCCACCCTGGAGCAGATCGCTGCCCGTGCGGAGCATGTGACCACCACGGCGAGCGCCACGCTGGTGCAGCAGGCCCTCGCGCAACGGATGGACACCTGGCAGAAAAGCGTTACCGCGACGATCGGGGCTACCCTGGGCTACAAAGCCCACAAAGATGGCACCACCGTCGGGTTGTTGCGTGTGCCCGGTGGCGCCGACTGGCACCTGTTCGCCTGTCTCAACTCGCTGCGTGATGTCGAACCAACCGTCAATCTGGTGCTGGATGATACCGGCATGGATGATGGGATGGGGCAACCGTGGACGTTTGACCCGCCGTCGGCATCGGCGGCGGACGATGGACAACTGGATGTACCCGTCGAGGATGAGGAGCACTAGCAGAGCCATAAGGAAGACCGTATGCCAACCTTCAAGAACCCGAAAGTGGGCGAGGTGCGTCCCAGTCAGTTGCTGTTCACGTATGGCGTTGGGGCGTTGATTGACCTGCCCCACCTCTCGGTCATCGTTGCCGGACTGGATGACTGGCAGGTGGATGGGGGGGTTGCGCCCGTCATCACCGAAGAACGGCTGCTCCGTACCGTCCAGTCCCAACTCGGCTCGCAGGTGCAGCAGTTGCTGTCGCCGCCTGCGGTGCCACCGGGAGTCAGTGTGCCTGATCCCCTCAGTTCGCTGGCCCGGATCGGGGTGCCGGTGGCGCTGTTCCCACGTTGGATGTTCTGCCCCCGGTGCCAACGCCTGGCTCCCCTGAGCACGGGCCTGTTTGAGCGGCGCGATGATCCCTATCACCCGGACCGCACCCGCTATGTGCATAGGAACTGTGACGCGCCCAAAGCGGGGCAACCGACCGTGGTGCCCGCCCGCTTTCTGGTCGCTTGCCCCAATGGGCACCTGGACGACTTTCCCTGGATTGAGTTTGTCCATCGCGGGCCGACCGACTGCAAAGCCCTGCTGCGTCTGATTGAGTTTGGTCCCAGTGGGGAAGCCCGCGACCTGGAAGTGCGCTGCGACACCTGCGATCAGCGCCGCCGTCTGGCGGAAGCCTTCGGCGAGGAGGGGCGCGCGCGGATGCCCCACTGCCGGGGGCGCCGCCCGCACCTGCGCGACTATGCGGAGACAACGTGTGATGCCCAGGCCACGACCATCCTGGTCGGTGCGTCCAATCTCTGGTTTCCAGCCATCGTGACGACTCTGGCAATTCCAGCGGCCTCATCGCGGCTGGCACAACTAGTAGAGGATCACTGGGCCAACCTCAAGCTGGTTCCGGATCAGAGCTTTGTTACCGCGATGCGCCAGATGACCCCCAATCCGTTTGGTGATTTTATCGGCTACACCGATACGGACATCTGGCAGGCAATCGCGCACAAACGCGAGCAGGAGGAGGCCGGCACCACGGATGATCCGGCGGACGTGAAGCAGCCCGAATGGGCCATCTTCGCAACCCCTGGGCAGCAGCCCACCAGCAGCGATTTTCACTTGCGCGAGGTGGCGGTGCCCGCCGGCTTTGCCCCGCAGATCGCGCGCGTGGTCCTGGTGGAACGGCTGCGCGAGGTGCGGGCACTGCTTGGCTTCACCCGCATTGATGCGCCGGGTGAGTTTGGCGATAGTCCCGACGCGGCGCAGGAGCGGCGCGTGCCGTTGAGTCGGCGCGCACCCACCTGGGTTCCTGCCGCCGAAGTGCGCGGCGAGGGCATCTTCATCCAGTTCAACGAGCAGGCCATCCAGACCTGGCTGGCGCAGGCCGCCACCCGGCAGCGCGCCGACCAGTTCAGCGATTCGCATCAGCGCTGGCGACGGTCACGCGGCATTACGCCGGAAGCGGGCAACGATCCTGGTATGCGCTATATCCTGCTGCATACGTTTGCCCATGCCCTGATGCGCCAGTTTGTGCTGGAATGTGGCTATACGGCGGCCAGCATCCGCGAGCGGCTGTATGCCCGCAACGCCAACGAGTCTGACACGCACCCGGAGCCGATGGCCGGGGTGCTGATCTACACCGCCGCGCCGGATAGCGAAGGCACGCTGGGCGGCCTGGTCAGCCTGGGCGAACCCGACCAACTGCAGCGGCACCTGCGAGCCGCCCTGCGCGACGGGGGCCTGTGTGCCTCCGATCCCCTCTGTGCCGAACATGCGCCCAGTCAGGACGGCATCACGCTGCACGCCGCTGCCTGCCATGCCTGCCTGTTTGCCCCGGAACCCTCATGCGAACGTGGCAACAAGTACCTGGATCGCTCGGTGCTGGTGCCGACGGTGGAGCGGGATGATCTCGCTTTCTTTGCGGAGGTGACGGATGGATGATGCGACTTCCATCCTCCTGCCGCCGATCATCGCGGTGGTATCGTCCCTGGCACCGGGCACCGTGGACGCCCTGGCCCAGACGATTGCCACCGGTCACCCAGGCGACTGGCCCTATGCCCGTGTGCAGATCATGCAAGTGGTGCCCCAGCCCCAACTCCGGCATCTGGTTGGAGAACTGGTGGATACCTGGCACCAGCAGGCTCCACACATCGCCCCGGCGCAGGTCGCGGTGATGCTGCGTACCGCCGCCGCCACCACGCAGCACATGCGCCAGGAACAGCGGGTTGACCTGGTCTGGACCGGGCCGGTGATGGTGGGCGTGGCGATGCGCCGCACCGACCAGGCGCTCCTGCATGTTATTACCACGGCCCAGCAGTCGCTGCTGATTGTCAGCTTTGCGGTCTACAAAATACCCGCGATTACCGATGCGCTGGTGCAGGCGGCTCAACGGGGCGTAACGTTGCGGGTCTGTGTGGACGCGCCGGAACCGGGCGGGCAGACGCTGGCCTATGATACCCTGGCCGCGCTGGGGCCGGCGGTGGCCCAGCACGCGGCGATCTATCTCTGGCCGCATGACCGGCGCCCGACGGGCAGCGGGGGGAAAGCGGCAGCCCTGCACGCCAAATGTGCGGTTGCCGATGCGCACCTGCTCTTTGTGTCCAGTGCCAACCTGACCGACTATGCGCTGAACCTGAACATGGAACTGGGGGTGTTAATCCAGGGCGGCCCCCAGCCGCAGACCGTGGTGGCCCAGTTTGACGAACTGATTGCGCAGGGCATCTTACAGCGGGTCAAGGCATGATACACGAACCTGGTTTGCGATGGATGTACGGTAGAGTACTACAGTGTCTCTTGATCTGCTAGAGCAAGATGTTCCTGATGAACTGTCTGGATACCCCGCTCTTTTGCCGGTGAACCCACGACAAGGCCCATGAACAACAGTGGCGGAACGCGCCAACATACTAGACACGATGCCTACCGCGGGGTCGTCGGGCTATCGGCCAGATAGCGCGTAGCTATCTCGAAGGCATCGTCTTCGGGATCTCTATCAGTACGGTTGGTCAGCACAATCACCGTCAGGTCAGCGTCTTGAAAATGGGCGATATGTGATAGGAAGCCTTGCCATGCCCCCGAATGTCCGATAGTAGGGCCCAGGTCAGTCGTTATAACGTCCCACCCAAACCCATAGGGCGACACCGTGCCATCGTTCAGGATAGCCGGCCGCAGGCCTGCTTCCAGGGTTGCTGCACTGACCAGTTCGTTTGCCAGGAGCGCATCCATATACCGGCCCAGATCGTGCGCTGATGCATACACTGAGCCTGAGCCCACCAGGCCGTCGAGGGGATCCGAGTCGTCCAGGGTAAACGTGCCTGACGCATCGACCGCGTAGCCACGGGCACGTTGTGGGTCGGACAGACGCTGCGGATTGGGCAGCGAGAAACTGTGGTCCATTGCGAGCGGCTCAAAGACCTCGGTATGCAAAAAGTCGGCAAAGCGCTGATCCGAGATACGTTCCACCAGCGCGCCGAGCACTTCATAGCCGGCATTGCTATAGGCAAACTGGCTTCCCGGTGTAAATTCGACAACGCCCTCATATGCCAACCACGCCAGTGCATCCTCGTTGTCTGGCATATCATACTCATCGAGCAGATCCTCATAGTAGTCGGGAATACCTGCGGTATGCTGCAATACCTGGCGAATAGTGGGAATTTCTTCCAGCGTCTCCAGTTCGGGGAGGTAGTCAGTAATTGGATCATCATACTCAAGCTGGTCGGCTTCGGCCAGCAGCATAACCGCCAGCCCGGTAAACTGCTTGCCGCTTGAACCGATGTGGAAGATGGTATCAGACGTAATTGGCTGACCAGTTGTCAACGCGGTTACCCCGTAGCCCTGCTCGTAGATAACCGCCCCGTCATGCACGACGACCAGTGCCACGCCAGGTTCATCTGCGGCAATATCGGCAAACAGGGCGTCAATGTCCGCGGGCGCGACGGCCGCGACGGCCGGCGGTGTGGCGGAAGACCTGTCTGCGGCGGAGAACAGCGCGTCTGCGGTATCACGGGCAGCCGGTGCAGCACTCCCACAGGCGGCCGGCCCCATACCCAGCAGCAGCACCACCACGACAAGCAGCCGCCTGGGTGAGCAGTCCGAACCATGCACACGGCACCGCGCACGGCGACAAGCGCTTTCGAGTGCCTGAATACGAAGGAGGAGTCGAATCATACGGGTGCCCTTTCCCTATTTTAGTAAGTGAATTATAGCATATTCAGCGGTTTTTAGGGCCACCCACAGACCCGTACAATTATGTGTCGCATGGTGCTGTATTTGTCAACCGAAATGGCTTTTGTCCAGTATATGTGTCCAGTGGCTCTCCCACACATTGTGTGGCGAACAGATGAGTTGTCTTTGCGCGCTGCCTGAATGCAGCACCGTTATTGCGCAATGCGACGCGATGAAACCTACTCACCCATGTGGGATCAGGCGATGCGTGATGGCAGTGACCAGAGTCAGGGTTGCACGAGATGTATGGATCACCTGACAGTCCTTTTCTGCGCTACAGTGCGGATCAGCCCGATTGCCGGATGATGACAGGCTAAATGCGCTCACGCGTTCGCCACACAACGTGCGGCAGAGCCAGTTTTAAGATATCACAAACAGGCGGGTCTGGACCCGGCCTGGGTGCCGACTACCACGACCACGCGCACGAAGATCCACCGGGCCGTCCGGAGTACCGTCCTGGCGAGTGGCATTGGCGGCATCGGCGTGATCGTCAGTGCGATGCTGACGGGGGCGCTGGTTGGCGCATTCCAGCTCGGGCTTAGTGGCACTCTGGTCGATGGGGCCCTCGGTGGGTTGGGGGTTGGCTTGTACCATGGGCTCTCCTTCGGTTCGCTCTTTTGTGCCTTGTTCGGCAGTGCCTTCGGGGGACTGGCAGTGGTCCATCATCTGGTGCTGCGCATCCTGCTGACCACCGCCGGGGCTATGTCCTGGAACCATAGCCAGTTCCTGGATTACGCTGCTGAGCGTGTGCTGCTCCGCAAAGTTGGGCACCACTACACATTCGCGCATCGCCTGATCCAGGAGTATTTCGCCAGCCTGAAACCGGCAGCCCATCGCCGGCTGCCATGATGGGGGCGACGCCCCCGCCTGCGGGTGCAGCGCCATGCCGGACGACCAGCACAGCACCGGGACCAGTACTGACCATCATAGCGCAGGTGTCGGCATCACGAGCGGCCACGGGACGAGCGTGCCTATCGACAGGGATATCCACAATGCGCCCCTAAATGGCCCATGAACAACAGTGGAACAAAAACGAACGCTATGGAACTATTTCACAAAGTGGTCAGGTATCACCCTTTTATGTCAACCTCAAGTGAGTGCGGGCATACATCTTGGCGCTCATTTGTGTGTCTGCTGTCGCCGCCACGCCCGCACCTCTGCATCCGCTGTGGCATCGCTCTGCTCGGCATAGCGCAGCGTCGTCTGGATGCGTTTGTGGCCCAGCCGCTTGCGAATAGTCGCCAGGCTCACCCCTCCGTTGACTAACTCTGTCGCATGGGAATGGCGCAACTGGTGCAGGGTACAGGCAATCCCCGCCTGCTGGCAATAACGTGCCCAGCGCTCCTGCACCGCCTGATAGCTCACGGCTCCACCCTGCCCGTTTTTGCTGGCTCGGAAGAGCGCCCCGTGGCGGTAGCCAGTCTGCTGGAGATACTGCCGCAGCAACGCCACGAGCTTCGGGTCGTCCAGCAGCACCGTGCGTCGCCGGTTGCCCTTGCCCAGCACGGTGAGATGCTCATCATCCGGCGTCAAATCCAGGTCTTCACTATGGACACCCAACGCCTCGCCCACCCGCAACCCTGTTTCATAGATCAGCCGAAACAGCAGCCGGTCACGCATCTGTTGGCGTGGAATACCTGCAAAGATCGCCTCAATCTGCTCGCGGCGTAGCCCGCGAGGGGCCGGGTCATCTAACCGAACCCGCTCAATCTTGATCATCGGATTGGTCAGCAGCAGGTCGTGCCGCACTGCCCAGGTGAAAAAGCTGTTGAGCGCGGCTTGCTGGCGCGCTTGCGTCGCCGGGCTGAGGTGGGTCTGGGTTGCCAGGAACTGCTCCACGCTCGTCACCGAGAGATTGGCCAGCGCAGCGGGGGCGTGGGCGGTAAATTTTGCCAGCGTGGTGCCATATGAGCGCACCGTATGCGCCGAGTGGCGGGTCTGTTCCAGATAGCGCAGAAACTGTTCCGCAGTTGTCGTCAGCAGGTGCGACTCCATCATCCCTCCCCTGGGCATATCGTTCTTGTGAGAATGGGCAAATTACCCCCGATGTGCGGTGCCCAGATTGTCCATTCTGGCGCGGTGGGCATGGGACAATGCTTGTGAGAATGGCTATTCTCTCTGGCACTGGCACGTTCCGGTGCCGGGGCCAGATGGTCTGGCCTCAGTATACCATGCACGAAAGGAAAGACCGATGCCCGTTGAATTTCTGTCCGATGAGCAGGCGGCACGTTATGGTCGCTATACCGGCGATCCCGCGCCTGCCCAGCTTGCCCGCTACTTTTTCCTCACTCCGGATGACCATGCCCGAATTGAGCAGAAGCGTGGCAGCCACAACCGGCTGGGGTTCGCACTGCAACGCTGCACGCTGCGCTTTCTGGGCACCTTCCTCGCTGATCCCACCGAGGTGCCGGAGATCGTCGTGCGGGACGTGGCCCGCCAGCTTGCCATCCACGATCTCGCCTGTCTCGCACGCTATGGTGAGCGGGTGCCCACGCAGCGCGACCACGCCCGCGAAATCCGGCAGAGGTATGGCTACCGCGAGTACACCGACCAACCGGAACATTTCCAGCTCATCCGCTGGCTGTTTACCCGTGCCTGGCTCAGTGATGAACGACCCTCGGTGCTCTTTGACCTGACCACCCACTACCTGATCGAGTTGGGGCGCATTGCCAAAACGCTCTACCTGCTGGCCTACATTGATGATGAAGCCTACCGGCGGCGGGTACTGACGCAGCTCAACCGGGGCGAGGCGCGGCACGACCTGGCGCGGGACATCTTCTATGGGCGGCGCGGCGAACTGCGGCAGCGCTACCGCGAAGGGCAGGAAGACCAGCTCAGCGCCCTGGGGTTGGCGGTGAATGGCTGTGTGCTGTGGAATACCTGGTATATGGATCGGATTGTGACCACGTTGCGGAACCAGGGCGTGCCGATCCAGGATGCCGACCTGGCGCGTATCTGGCCGCTGAAGGCAGCGCATATTCGGATGGTGGGACGATACCAGTTCACGGTGCCGGAGGAAGTGGCGCAGGGGGCGTTTCGTCCGTTGCGTGACCCGGATGCAGCGGAGGACATCGTGATCTCATAACTCGGCGCATGATCGTGTCCTGCTGCCGCGCTGAAACACGCACATGTTCGGTGTGGCGGCAGGACTTTGTGAAATATTTCCATAGCGTTCGTTTTTGTTCCACTGTTGTTCATGGGCCAACCCGGTCGCGATATGGGTCTTGCCCAGGCCGGGATTGCCCACCAGGAGAATGGATTCGGTCCGCTCCAGGTAGTGCCCTTGCGCTAACTCCAGGACCAGCGCCTTGTTCAGGTGCGGGACACGCTGAAAGTCAAATTCGGCCAATTCCTTCAGCAGGGGCAACCGGGCCGCCCGGATGGCCCGCTCCTGCCGCACCTGGGCCCGGCGGGCCACTTCCTGTTCGACCAGGGCCGGCAGGTACTGCTCATAGCCCTGGTTCGTCCGGGCGGCGTCTTCCGCATAGCGGCGATAGTGCTGGCGGATACCGGTCAGCCGGAGGGTCGTCACATGGGCCTCCAGCAACAACTGTGTGGTCATGTCAGTCTCCCTGGTTCAACAAACGATCATACTGCTGCAAATCCAGCGGTTGCTGGGCGATCGGCTGCAACTGGGGCTGGGTGGACAGGTCCACCGCCGCATCGGGATGGGCGTCCTGGTGCAGTTGGTGCAGCAGCGCCAGCACGCTGGCGGCATCGCTGCACTGGTAGGTCACGGCGAAGGTAATCGCCTCCGCCACCAACTCGGCGGGATAGTGGCGATGCAACTGCAGCACGTCAAGAAATTCCCGCACGCCCCGCCCATCAGGATGCCGTTCCTGAAAGCGGGTGAGTAAGCGGTCGTCGTCCGGGGGCCACTGCTCGCGCCACTGGCGCAGGGGCTTGGCGTGGTGAAAGGCGCCGGGTCGCTGCTGCACGAGGGGCAGATAATGCAGCGGATTGAGGATATCCTGATTGCGGTCGTAGCACCGGGGGTGACTGGCGATGACGGCCTGCTCGGTGAGCAGATCAATCCGGAAGGGAGTGGCTTTGAGGATGAGGGTCGGGCGGGCCTGGTCGACCGGGACCGAGTAGCGGTTGGTTTCGAAGGCGACCTGGCTGTAGCGAGTGAGGCGCACCGTTCGGGTCACGGCATAGTCCAGGGGGTGCGGTGGGAGCGGGCGGAGGCGCGGGTGTTCCTGCTGCCACAGAGTGCCAATGGACTGGGTCTCGCCATGCACGATGCGGACATCATCGCGCCGGCAGCAGGTATGCAGGTGGGTATTCAGGTCGTTGTAGGTGGGCACCTGCGGAAGGGGGACGAAATAGTTCCGGCGGGAGAAGCCGACGCGATGTTCAACGCGGCCTTTCTCCTGGGGCTCCTCGGGGGTGCAGAAGTGGGCGGTAAAGAGGTAATGACTGCGGAAGACGGTAAAGGTGTCCTGTTCCGGCCGGGTGCGCCCCTGGACGCAGATCTGGAGGGCGGTGGTGAGGTTGTCGTAGCTGATGCGGTGGGGGACGCCGCCAAAGAAGCGGAAGGCGGCTTCGTGGCCGGACAGAAAGGCTTCCTGGCGCTGGGTGGGAAAGGCCATCACAAAGGTGCGGTGGGAATAGCACAAGGTCATCACGAAGACCTGGACAGTCACGCGGGTGCCGGCCAGATCGACCTGGGCTTCGCCCCAATCGACCTGCGCATCCTGGCCGGGATCAAACTGCAGCGGCAGAAAGGTGCGCGGCCGCTGGTGTTGGCGGCGGAGGTGGCCCACGTAGGCGCGCACGGTAGAGAGACTACCGGGAAAGCCCTCCTCCTGGACGATCTGGAAGATGCGCGTGGCGGTGTAGCGCTGCTTGGGGGGCAGTTGCGCATTCTGGTGAAACAGATCCTCGATGCGCTGCCGATAGGCATCTAGTTTCGGCGCGCGCCGGGGCGTGCGCATGGTGTAGGTGGGGGGCTCGGCAGACTCCAGCGCCTTGGTGATGGTATTGCGCGAGAAGCCCAATTCGCGGGCAATCTGGCGGATACTTTTGTGTTCCAGGTAATAGGCATGGCGGATAGCCGCACGGTCATTCACAGTGATCATCTCCTCATCCTCAGTCGCGTATCCGCGACCTAACGCGGTGTCGTGACTGAGGATGATATACGGTGGATCACATTTCGCCTGTCACGCCGTTCAGCATGTGGCTCACTTTTAAAATATCACAAACATCGGTAAACAGCAGTTGGGCATGGGCGACTATGCGGTACGAAGTTGGACCGGTTGGCATCATCATATGACGAAGAAGCGGCGTTGTGCCGGCAGATGGTTAGCCTGCGGTACGAAGTTGGACCGGTTGGCATCATCATATGACCCTCGTAATTCTGGCGCACTTCTTTCTGGTGCGCCTGCAACGGCGACTCAAAAAAAGCCCCGCTGCTGAGCCTGGAACAGGTCTGGTTGCTGTTCAGTGTGCTGTTCCCGGTGCCCCCACGCACGGTTGCGGGGGTGCTTGATCAGATCGCCTACTATCATCGGCGGCACACGTCCGCACGGGAGAGCCACCGCCGCCGTACCGAGCGCTGGATCCGGAATATGGACGAACCAATTGGTCCGACCACGCCATTGTTGGCTCCACCGATACGTGCCTGATAGGAGTAGGAGGTTGAGCCGAGAATTCTAACTCTCGTTGTAGTATTAGGTACAGGCGAACATTGCCCAAGGTGCCACTAGCCAAGCGCGGTGTACATTCTGGCTGATGAGAGCTGAACGGTCATACACCATTATATAGAATCAAAAAACATTGCGATGTCTCTTATATCAAGACTCCATTCAGATATCTTATCACCTTCTATACTATAAATTTCTCTGGCAGGAATATGCTCATAGAGGTTATGTTCCTGGAAAGGTTGCTTCAAATCATTCATGAATAAAAGATGATTCTGTATAAACACTTTATCTCCGCACAGGTACATAGGCCACCAAACTATAAAATTAGCTACATCCGGGTTGTACATTGATGTCACAAGGCAAGATCTATTACAACCTCGAAGTATCCTTTTTACCCCTTCTTTCCACTGCTGTTCATAATTATCTTTTTTCCAGTAAGAAAGTGGTACTCGAAATACCTCTGTGAAATTCAGGAGCTTTAACTCGCCCATTGCAATCTCGCTCTCATCATCTAATATCTTCTCACCAATGAACCGAATGTAAAAATGAAGCAAAACACACCTCCTACTACTGTTATACATTGGAGTTGTAACACTTCAGCACAGCCTTGCTGTAGGCCAAATGCTGAAATGTTACAACGTAACCAATTCTACTACTCCATGCACCTCTAATCTCCAATTCTCGTCTTGAGATCTGGAGAATATGTACCTATTCTGGTACCACGTCTATCAAACATCTTCCACCCATTTGTTACGTTGTGTTGATCAATATCTGGTGTTATATATCTTCTGCCGTTAGTGAAAACAGGTTGTCCGTGTGAATTAAAGGGTGCTCGTTGAGGGGGTATTCTTTGAGCATAGCCGAGTTTATTGGCCACGCTTGCAGCATCAAATGGAGGATTTAATTCGAAGTTTTCACCATGTCTCGTTTGTAATTTCTGCCGCATATCTTGCTGTCGGGCAGCAACCTCGTCTGGGTGATAGGGGTCACCACGGAGTACTGGCCGACCGCCGCTTGGTCCCCATTTACGCCCCGGCAGCAGCATCCCCGCCGCCAGCACATCGCCAAACGGGAGCAGCCCATCCGCCGCGCCAAGCTGCTGCAGCGCGGCCCACTCGCCAAATGCCGCGCAGTCACCCTGCATGGTCCGCA
>DAOTUI010000003.1:0-36197 GCA_034437035.1 Chloroflexaceae bacterium | reverse complement strand
CGGCAACGCCGAGATCTACCTGAGCAGCGTGCCGGGAGGGAATCTGCGCAACCTCACCAATACGCCGGGGCGGGACACGCAGCCCACCTGGTCTCCGGATGGGCAGTTTATCGCCTTCACCAGCGACCGCGACGGCAACAGCGAGATCTACCTGATGAACGCCGACGGCAGCGACCCGCGTAATATCTCGAACGACCCGGCGCAGGATCAGAGCCCGAACTGGTCCCGCTAGGTTGCTGGAGAGCGAACCACTCATACCGATGTGTTGTCATAGCCACAGAGGACACCGAGGATGCAGAGATGATGAACGGGAACGTGCCGCCGCAGCGCCCGCAGCGCCCGTTCCTGTTGATTGCCGGGTTGCCGGCACATTGGTATCAGCGGAAAATAAAGCGTGCTACACAATACACAACGGGCGGGCACCTGTAACGTGCCCGCCCGTTTGCAATCAGTTTACACGACTTACGTGGTCACAAATCTGAAAGGAAATTTCGCCTCCGGCAGGGTGGAAGATTCCATTCTTTTGCACAAAACATTTGCACAACGTGCAAATGTTTTGTGCAAAAGAAACAAAAGTACCATGCTGCCGCAGGCGAATCGAGTTGTTCATCCAGGTAAACGCCTGGTTTGAAATTGACCGCGTAACTCCTGT
This sequence comes from Chloroflexaceae bacterium, assembly GCA_034437035.1. Classification (GTDB taxonomy): domain Bacteria; phylum Chloroflexota; class Chloroflexia; order Chloroflexales; family Chloroflexaceae; genus CAKZQX01. Next base: position 35,545 of record DAOTUI010000003.1, on the reverse strand, counting down.
CATTTTAATCATCATCATCATCGTCGTCATCGCCGTCACCGCCGCCACGATCAGGTTCGGTCGGTTTATCGCGGATTTTGACCTCAATAATCTCGCCCGTCCGCGCATTCACCCGCACTTCGCTGTCGTTGTCAAACTTGACGATGTACAGCGAGGGTTTATCTTTATTCCCATGTTCCAGCTTCATTTCCTTGAACGTGCCGGCACCAACGGCATCCGCGGCAAGCCGGATCGCCTGTTCCGGCGGGATTGTCGCGCCATCATCACCAGCATGACCGGGCTTATCGCGGATTTTGACCTCAATAATCTCGCCCGTTTGCGCATTCACCCGCACTTCGCTATCGTTATTAAACTTGACGATGTACATTGGCGGCTTATCTCTATTCCCGCGTTCCAATTTTACCTCTGTCACCGTGCCGCCGCCGACAGCCTCAGTGGCAAGCCGGATCGCCTGTTCCGGCAGAATTGGCCCGACAGCGTCCCCCAGATTGTCCCGTGGCCGATCACCCGGACCCGGCGGCGGTCGATCCGGCTCTGCGTCTGGCGGGACATCGGGGCGCGGTGGCGGTGGATTGGTCGGTTCAACGGTTGGTGGTAGCGCGGTTGCTTCCGGCGGTGGGATAGTTGCTGCCGGGGTTGGCGCAGGCGGCACCGCAGTTGCCGTGGGCTGTTCGTCCGGGCTGGTGGGTGTCACCGCTACATCCGGCGGTGAGGTTGGCGCAACCGTGGGCACGCTGGTTGTGATCACTGTCCCGCTCTGCGCATCAACATAGAGCGGTCCCTGCTCAAGCAGCACTTCGTAGGCCGTCGCGCCCTGGTAGCTCACCAGTCGGGGCGCTTCAACCAGATTGGCCCCCGGCGCATGTTCCAGCGCAATCTCGGCCGCCGCATCCGCCGATAGGGTGGAGCCGCTGTCCGTTGCTGTGTCCGGCGCGCCACACGCCGCCGGCGCCAGCAGCCAGATGATCACAACAGTGGTGAAAAGGATGTGTCGTTGCATAAGTTACCCTGTGCTTTCACTATGCTGGAATGGAGAAAGACGCGCGTATCTTCCAGGAGAATTTTACCAGGAACGCGCTACGGTTTGCGGACGCGCAGAAGCGCGTCCCTACCGCAAAAAGCCTGACCCTGAAAACCGCTCATGCCGGCGCAACCCGGCGTGCTTACCCCGTACGATTGAGCCACGCCGCCAGCGCCTGCCGGTACTCGTCCGGTCGCTCGGCAAACAGCAGATGCCCGCCCCCGGCGATCATCACCAGTTCTGCATTGGGAACATGTTCGCTGATCAGGCGAGCCTGGGCCGGCGGCACAATCGGATCTTGATCGCCTGCGATAACCAGCGTGGGCGCCTGAATCAAAGGCAGCATAGCGCTAATATCAATGTGGGGCATGACGGCGAAATAGTGAACCAGGCTTTTGAGATCGAGCCGGGCAAAATTCGCATGCGAAACATCGGTGTAGGTGCGGAAGTGCGGGTAGGCATACGCGGCCTGCACATCGGCGGCATACACCCGCCAGGCATGGTAAAACACGGTGCGGCTCAGGCGACTCAACCCGCCAAGGGTGTAGTAAAACCCAAACAGCAGATATCCCAACTCCGGGGGCATCTGGCGTGCCAGCCACTGCCCCACGCCCAGCGCGCCGGTCCAGCGGCCCTGGGCAAACCCGGAGATACAGACCACCCGCTGCACCCACTGGGGCGTGGTGGCGGCAACGGCGAGTGCCGCAAAACCGCCTGTGGAGAAGCCGACCAGCGTCACCGGCTGATCGCCCACCAGTTTATGGATCGCTTTCCCCAGCACATGCGCGATCAGATCGACAGTCAGTTGCGACCGACGGAAGCCCACCGGAAAGGCGGCGGGGTAGTGACCGGGCAGGCTCAACGCATAGCATGGCCCCTGCGTGGCAAAGAGATCTACCTGATCATCGTGCCAGAAGCGCACCGACCCGCCAATACCGTGCAGCAAAATAACCGGCAGGCCGGCGGTATCCGTACGTAATGCCTGCACACAGAGCCGCTGTCCCGCAACATGAATAACCCGCATGACCGTCATCGCCGGCACCTCTCTGCTGGTACGCTCAACGTCGTCCGGGCCTGCGCCGCCTGCCAAACATGCGCTTGCGCCGGGTATCGATCCGGTCGGATATCACATGCACGAGATCACTGATAACCACCCCGGCAATCAGCAGCAATGCCGGACGTGAGCCGCTGCGCAGCGTATCCCACAACCAGTTGGTCAGGGTGATATGGTACGCAACATCAACATTCAAGAGGTACGCGCCAAACCCCAGCACTGCCAGAATACCGACAATAACCAGGTAGAGGTAGGCCAGACGCAGGATACCGGAAATACCCGAGTGCGACAGGAAATGCCGGTGGGGAATCAGGCGCATGTAGGGCACCCAGATGGGCCGAAACGGCCCCCAGCGATCATCGATCTTGCTGTCGAGGTCAAGATCGGGGGAAAGCAGCCAGGACCCAAACAGATGCGCGCCGATCAGCAGCATGGTGCCGCTGTAGGCCGCTTCCGGTGCATCGCCCAATCCATAGCGCAGCGTCAGATAACCCGGCACAATCAGCGCGCCCGCCGCGTAGAGGGCAATGCGGTCGTGGGTCTCGGCTCCAGGCATTGGATCGCTCCTTTCACACTCCCTGCACGCGCCTCACGCGCAGGTTCGGCAACATTGCGGACATGCGGACATCTGGAACAATGAAGGGACGGTGTATTGACCGTCCCCCCGCGCTCGCCAAATTATACCGCAGAACAGCGCGCTGCGGTATACCCGGCCGGGTTACTTAAGGACTACATTTTATCGGTCGCAGGACGGAGCAGCCTTTCCGCCGGGGCCAACCCGGAATGCCCCACAGACCGAGCCGCCACTCTGTCCGCGTCCCGATGTGGATATACCCGTGGCATGCCATACTGGAGGGGTACCGGGTGGTCAGGTTTTGCATGAACTGTCGAGGGAAAGGAGCAAGAGGAATGCTTCGGGAGCGCATTCAGCAGCAGCAACGTGCCGCCTTGCTGGAGCAGCAGGTGTCGGCAATGCCCGAATATCCGATCTACCGCGAAGCCATTGGCTTCTATGTCATCTATATTGATGGGTTTCTGCACCGCTTCGCCCATGCGGTTGAGGCCGAGGTTGCGCAGCTTGCAGCGCGGGCCGACTGGCTGCGGCAGCACGCGGGTGCGGCATAGGTCCATCAGGTTGGCGCAGCGCATCCTTCCGGCTGAAGTGGTACAATCTACCTGGAGAACATAGAAGAGAGTAACAGAGAACAGCGTAGACCTGGAGCCTGGTTTGTTCTCGGCTACTCTATTTATCCCTTCTTTCTAGAAACATTCCTGGCCGAGGAGGTAGCATCTGCGATGGCCGAACGTGTATGCATCGTTGGATTGGACGAACCCGAATATAGCGAAATACAGCAGCACCTGGGAATAACCCCCGTTATCACCCACGAGGTCATACCGCGCCTCGCCCTGCGCGATGGGCAACTGTTGGTCGCCTCCCGCCGCCACGCTGGACTGCTGCCGGTCTCAAAGGTGGTTTTTCATGGCATCTTTGAAGATGATCTCGACTTTATTGCGGCTCTGGCGCTCTGGGGTGGGCCATGCCTGCCCAATGCGCGTGGCATGCTGGACTGTCGCCTCAAGTTTCCCTGCCTGGTGCGCGCTCTGGCGCATACACGTTTTGGCGCACCACTACGCGGGTATGCCGGGCCGGAGACGCTGGTGACATTCGAGGGTGAGTATGTCGCTAAGTGGGGCAACTGGCACTGCGGCGAAAACAAAGCCCGCTTCACCGGCGCATGGCAGAGCGAACATGCCGGCATCATTGAGCCGTTCCTGGCGGGGCAGGCGGTGCGTGTCGTTCTGATTGGCGAACAGGCCTGGCAGATCCGGCTTGAAGGCTCCGACTGGCTCAAGTCGATCCATGATGCACAGGCCGACTTTATGCCGATCGATGCCGAACTGCTTGAAGACACGCGCCGGGTGCGCCAGGCATTCGGACTGGAAGTCATGGCGAACGACTATATCGTCACCGAGGCGGGGACAAAACATCTGCTGGAAGTCAACCATATCCCGAATGTTACGCGCTTCCCGGCGATCTGGGAAGCCTACCGGGACTACGTGGTACGCTGGGTAGCGGGCGAACATTCACCGTCTTAATCGAAAGGTTTTAACCGGTATGCAGCATGTCTGCGTCTTCTGCGGCTCATCGCCAGGCAACCGGCCGGTTTATCTTGATGCAGCCCACCAGACCGGGATGGCGCTGGTGCAACGCGGCATTGGCCTGGTCTACGGCGGCGCGCAACTCGGCCTGATGGGCCGGATCGCCGATACGGTCATAGAACAGGGTGGCAATGTTATCGGCGTGATGCCCGAACATCTCTCGATCAAAGAAGTGCTCCACCCGAATCTGCCCGACCTGCGCATTGTCGACTCGATGCATGCGCGCAAGGCGCTGATGGCCGAACTGTCGGATGCCTTTATCGCCATGCCGGGTGGCCTGGGTACCCTGGAAGAGTTGTGCGAGATCCTCACCTGGGGGCAACTGGGGCTGCATCGCAAACCCTGTGGTCTGCTCAATGTCGCGGGCTTCTTTGACCCGCTGCTGGCCCTGTTGGACCACGCCGTGGCCGAGGGCTTCTTGCGCCCGGCCCACCGCAGCCTGGTCCTGGTTGCCGCCACCCCGGATGAACTGCTGGATAAACTGGCGTCCTACGAGGCACCTCCGCTGCCGAAGTGGATTGAGCGGAGAGATATATAAGCTGCGCGCTCGCTTCAATTCTGCTGGTATACTTGCCGGAAGCGGGCGCGCGCTCGGAAGAGCCGCGACTTGATTGCCCCGTTGGAGCATCCCAGCGTGTCGGCGATCTCCTGGGTGCTGTAGCCGTTGCAACTATGCATCACCAGCGGCACCCGCTCGTGGGGCGGGAGTTGCCCCAGCGCTGTCTGTACCGGCCCGCCCGGTTCCAACTGGTGCTCCAGGGTGTATGCATTCGAGAGCAGCGTGTCGGTCTGGGGTAGTGGGGTGAAGTGAATCCGCTTCTGGCGGCGCAGATAGTCGTACGCGGTGTTGGTGGCAATGCGGTAGAGCCAGGCGACCGCGCTGGCCTGCGGATCATGGCGGTGCCAGTTGCGCAGCGCCTTCACAAAGGTCTCCTGGCAGAGATCTTCGGCGGTCGTTTCATCGCGCACCAGGCGGGTCAGATGTGCCAGGAGGGGGCGCTGGTATCGCTCGTACAGGCATGCGATGCTATCACTACCGTTAGGCATATCAAAAGGTTCATCGCTGACCGGTTTCATCGCTCCCTCTCCTCTGCGATGCTACGTGAGCCATTTTAGGCTTCGAATACGCAGGCTTGTAGTGTGCAATCTGGAATTGCGTACTCTCAGGGTAACAGATATATTGTCAAGATCGAATGAAGATTAGATGAGGAACTGATCACGATCGCGTGAGGGTCAGTCGTATGGCACCAACCAGTTTTCCCGCCGCACTTTCGTCACGTCCGCCCATCTCGGCCGTCATTCCCTCCTGGAATGCGCGACGCTACCTGCCGGCATGCCTGGCAGCCCTGCGTGCGCAACTCAACCCTGCCGATGAGATTGTTCTGGTGGACAATGGCTCCCGCGATGGCGTGGCGGCCTGGGCCCGCATGTACGCGCCGGATGTGCGACTGGTCGAACTGCCGGTTAATCGCGGGTTTGCGGGTGGAACCAACGCCGGACTGGAGGTTGCGCGCGGCGACCTACTTCTGCTCTGCAACGACGATGCCCTGGTCGAGCCGGGCTGTGTCGCGGCGCTCTGGGCAACCCTGCGTGCCGATCCCGGCATTGGCGCGGCAGCCGGGGTGCTGACCTTCAGCCGCCGCCCGGATATCGTGGCCTCGGCGGGCATCCGGATGCAGCGCGACGGCGTGGCGCTGGATCGCCGGCTGGGCCGTGCCGTGGCCGACCTGCCGGAAACCAGCCCGGAGATCTTCGGCGCAAGCGGGGGGCTGGCGCTGCTGCGGCGCGAACTGCTCAGTGATGTTGGTCCATTTACGGAGGGTTTTTTTAACTACCTGGAAGATGTGGATCTGGCCTGGCGCGCGCAACTGCGTGGCTGGTGCTGCTACCTGGCTCCCGCAGCCCGCGCGCGGCATGTCTACTCGGCCAGCAGTGGGCAGGGTAGCCCCTTCAAGCAGCACCTGCTGGGGCGCAACCGACTGCGCGTGCTGATCCGCTGCCTGCCCACGCCGTTGCTGCGGGACTGTCTGCCGGCCATCCTGCGCTATGATCTGCTGGCCTTGGGCTATGCCGCGCTGTGCCGTCGGCCTGCCATTGTCGCCGGCCGGCTGGAGGCGCTGACCGAACTGCCCGCGCTCCGGCAGCAGCGTCGGATGATCCAGGCTCGCCGTACCGCGTCCATCGGCGCATTAGCCCGCTGGCTGGAGCCCGCGCCGTCGCCATTGGCCGCATTGCGGGTAGAACGGCAGTTGGCCGGGCTGTCGGCCAACGCCTGATCGGGGAACGGCAGCACGGGGTTGCTCACTCAGGCGTTTTGTGGTAGGGACGCGCTTCTGCGCGTCCGCCGCCCGTCCCGATGCGGGAAACGCTGCGCTGGAGCGGCGGTCTCTGCCGGTCCTACCGACCGCATTCCACTGCGATCTAGCGAAAAGTCTCCACCTGAGAGGTTGCCCACACACCGCCGAAGCAGTATACAATGGTAAGATGACAGGAGTTACGCGGTCCTTCTCAGATTGAAAGAAACCATCCTGCGGCAGCGCCAGGGGCGAAAAATCTTTCGCCCTTGCCATTTGGTACTGCCATAGACGCACGTTGCCTTCACATGAGTTACCGCGTGAGTCCTGTAAAGAAAGATAGTGACTATCTGACCAGTATGAAAGGAACACCGACCTATGCCTGTCGATTGGAAGCCGGTTCCCAGCGTTGGTACCTGGGAACCCATCAAGCAGTATGAAGAGATCAACTTTGAATTTCAGGAGGGGGTCGCCAAGATCACCATCAACCGGCCCCAGGTCCACAACTCCTTCACGCCGCTGACCGTAAGCGAGATGAAGGATGCGATGGAGATCTGCCGCGAAAACGAGGACATTCGCGTGGTGGTCTTTACCGGCATGGGCGACAAAGCCTTCTGCGCCGGGGGCGACCAGGGCGTGCGCGGGGTCGGCGGCTATGTCGGGACGGATACGGTGCCCCGGCTGAATGTGCTCGATCTCCAGCGGCAGATCCGCTCGCTCCCCAAGGCCGTGATTGCGATGGTCAACGGCTATGCGATTGGCGGCGGGCATGTGCTGCATGTCGTCTGCGACCTGTCGATTGCCTCGGAGAATGCGATCTTTGGGCAGACCGGCCCCAAGGTGGGCAGCTTCGACGGCGGGTTTGGTGCGTCCTACCTGGCGCGGCACGTCGGCCAGAAGCGCGCCCGCGAGATCTGGTTCCTCTGCCTGCAATACTCGGCGCAGGAAGCCTACGATATGGGCATGGTCAACAAGGTGGTGCCGCTGGATCAACTCGAGGCGACCACACTGGAGTGGGCGAAGATTATTATGACCCGCAGCCCGATGGCAATTCGCATGCTCAAAACCGCCTTCAATGCCGAACTGGACGGACAGGCGGGCCTGCAGGAGTTTGCCGGCAACGCCACGCTGCTCTACTACCTGAGCGAAGAGGCGCAGGAGGGTAAGAACGCCTTCCTCGAAGGTCGCCGGCCCGACTGGGATAAGTTTCCGAAGTTTCCATAGTGGAGTAGGGGTTAGGGGTTAGGGGTTAAGGGTTAGGGGTTACGAGTTCGTAGTGCCGGCTTATGAACTTTGAGAAAATAACCCGGATATGAAATGCCCTGGAGTCCCGGCTTTAGCCGGCGGAATGCCTGCCGGGGCAGCGGCCTACTGCCGGAAAAGCCTGGTCCGGCTGAAGCTGGGATTCCAGATCAATGATGTCCAGATTAAAACTCACCGTTCGCTTATTTTCGGAACGAGTTCATAAAAATTCCCCACAAGCGGGTCAAAAACGGACACGTGGGAAGCATCTCGCCCCACCTGGTGACGAACATTGCAGAAATGGTTTCCACATTACGAAACCGGGTACACCAACGTGGGGAGAACGTCCCGAATTTTATCAGTTTTTTAGGCTCAAGTGGGGTGAAATTTCCATTTCGTGCCCAAAAAAAAAGCGAACGGTAAGTAAAATCTTAAAGTTCATCAGGCGGTTCCATACCATCGGCTGCGGGTGGCACTACCCAGGATCATTACCTGAATTCGTTGTCGGGCAGGTGCATCACCCAATCACCAATACCAATGAATAGTTTAACCCTGAACGGACGTAGAATCAGCTACGACTGGATTGTAACGGAGTTTGACCCGCAGTCCGCCGCCTGCCTGGCAGCGTGGAGCGAGGCGGAGCACGCTGTGCTGACCTTTTGTCGCAACTGGCTGACGGGTCAGACCAGCTTCACCCTGCCCACCTCCGGCTCAACCGGCGCACCCAAAACGATCCGGCTTACGCGGGCGCAGATGACCGCCGGCGCGCAACGCACTGGGCAGGCGCTGGGCCTGCAGCCGGGGGAGCGGGCGCTGGTCTGCCTCAATCCGGGCTACATCGCGGGCAGTATGATGCTGGTGCGCGGTTTTGTGCTGGGGTTGGAGTTGACGATTGTACCGCCGGCACGCGATCCGCTCAGCGGCTTTCCTGCCGATACCCACTTCGACTTTACCGCCCTGGTGCCGCTGCAACTGCAGGCGGTGCTGCAATCGGCGCATGCCATGCACCTGCTCAACCGCATGCGCGCCATTCTGATCGGCGGCGCACCGATCACCCCCGACCTTGCCGGGGCGATCCGGCAGCAGTTGACTGCGCCCACCTTCCACACTTACGGCATGACGGAAACGGTCAGTCATGTGGCGCTGCGCCGCTTGAATGGAGCGACGGCCAGCGACTACTTTGTGCCGCTGCCGGGCGTGGCGCTGTCCCAGGATGCGCGCGGTTGCCTGGTGATCCAGGCCGGGGAACTATCGCGGGGCCGGACGCTGGTGACCAATGATGTCGTTGAACTGCGTGCCGATGGGCGGTTTCGCTGGTTGGGCCGCGCCGACAATATCATCAACAGCGGGGGTGTCAAGGTGCAGGCCGAGCGGGTTGAGCAGGCGCTGGCGCACCTGCCGGACCTGGCGGGTCGCCGCCTCTTTGTGACCGCGCAGCCCCACCCCGAACTGGGGCAGGCGGTGATTGCCGTGGTCGAGGGTACGTCGTTACCTGATCTGCCGGCGCGCCTGGCCGGGCGCGACGTGCCCGGATTGCGCCGCTATGAAATTCCCCGGCAGTTCTACTTCGTCCCGCGCTTCGCCGAAACCCCCACGGGCAAGATCGACCGGCGGGCCACCCTCGCCGCCGCCGGGTTGAACGTTCCGGCGTGAGGGGTTACAACATCAGGTGTTGGCGTTAACCGCTTGCGTTCTACTACCCGTTGCCGGTACAATAGCGGCTGTCTGCTTCTGGTATGCTAACTGTAGCGAAAGGATGCGGCAGATGAGTCTGACCATTGCAGCTCCGCCTGTGCCCCTCCGCACGGATGTCGATGGCGTGGTGCGGGTCGGCACCACCCGCGTGCCCCTGGATACCGTTGTCTACGCCTTTAATCAGGGCGCATCGCCGGAAACGATAGTGTTGAGCTACCCGACCCTGGAACTGGCGGATGTCTACGCCGTGATCAATTACTACCTGCATAATCGCATGGCCGTCGATTCCTACCTTCAGCAGCGCGAGACTGACGCGGCGCGCATCCGTGCCGAACATGAGCAACGCGACCCACCGGCCGGGATTCGGGACCGGCTCCTGGCACGACGGCAGCAAGACGCAGAGTAAGTTGTCATGCGCTTTCTGGCGGACGAGAATTTCAACATGCACATTGTCAATGGCGTCGTGCGGCGGCTGCCATCGTTAGACATTGTTCGCGTGCAAGATATCGGGTTGGTCGAAGCAGATGATCCAACCGTATTGGCAGGGTCCGCCAATGCAGGACGCGTTTTGCTTACCCACGATGTTAATACTGTCACGGCATATGCGTATGAACGAGTTGCACAAGGGTTGACGATGCCAGGGGTTTTTGCCGTCCCGTTGTTCATTCCTGTCAGTGTGGTGATTGAAGAGATTGTCCTGCTCGCGGAGTGCAGCTTTGAAGGCGAATGGGAAGGGCGTGTTGTCTACCTTCCGCTAAAGTAAGTCTGCACGTTACCACTGCTTAACGGCATTATTCGCTCGCGCAAAGTCGCAAAGCTGCAAAGGCATGTTAAAACAAGCATGTACCAGCGACTTTTGCGCCTTTACGCGCAGGAGTTATCTGACTATCAGGGGGGTAAGTTATGCCTATACCCGTCTCATACCAATTTGACTTCCAAACGGCAACCATCAGACCAACCACGAAGCACACGAAGGAACACGAAGGAACACGAACGGCTGCATCGTGGGTACGATCGGGGTATACATCAGGTGTACTGTTTACGCTCTTTGTGACCTTCGTGGTTTTTTTGCACGTTTGACGGCAGATTGGTATCACTCCAGGCCATCGTCACGGAGTTGGAAGGTCTCCCTGACGAGGTTTTCTCCTATCTCAACACCCGGACCGGGGAGTTGGTCGCCGTGACTGCCGAGGAGATCAGGATGGTTGAGGATGAAGTCGTACCAGTCTGTTTGAGCACCCCGCCGGTGGGCGCAGCAGTCCATCGGTGAAAACGAAGGCGTCTGGATTACGAAACCCGCGAAATGGCGCGAAACGCGTGAAATGTCCCCATCCCATTCGTGTATTCGTGGCCCTATTCGTGGATGGCTCTCCCGGCGAGTGGCGGCATTCGCGGTCCAGCGGTTCGTGGTGCGGTCGTACCAGTCTGTTTGAGCACCCCGCCGGTGGGTACAGTAGGACATGTTTTCTATTTGAAGTTGTATGCCGATAATACCGACATCGTCTTAACCAGCCTGCACCGCTTGACATTGTGCATTATCCAGGCTATAGTCTAGACAGACTAGACAGGAGGGACATGATGACGCGAAAGTGGCAACTCCAGGAAGCCAAAAACAAATTTAGTGAAGTGGTCGAAGCAGCCATGACCAGTGGCCCACAAATCATTACCAGGCGTGGCACTGAAGCGGTGATTGTACTCTCCTATGCTGAGTACCAGACGATGCTGCTCAAGCGGAAGAAACTCTCGACTTTCTTCCGTGAGTCGCCTCTGGTTGGCGCAGAACTTGATCTGACCCGGGACAAAAGCGGACTTCGAGACGAAATCGTCCTATGAATTACTTGCTTGACACCAATGTGATTTCCGAACTCATCGCCCGTGAACCGAACCAGAAAGTTGTTGATTGGATCGATAGTCTTGAGCCTGAAACGGCGTATTTGAGCGGCATCACAATTGGTGAGTTACGCAAAGGTATTGAGAAGTTAGTCCCCTCCCGCCGCAAAGATCAGTTAACGGTATGGCTGGAAAATGATCTCTTGCTTCGTTTTGCCGACAAGATAGTTGCCGTCACGACAGACGTTATGCTGGTATGGGGTGATCTGACAGGGCGGTTAGAACGAGACGGCAAGCCAATAGCGGCGATTGACGCCCTTTTAGCCGCCACTGCTCTGCAAGGAACATATACGCTTGTAACCCGGAATGAGGAAGACTTTCAACATACAGGGGTTCCCATCCTCAATCCCTGGAAACTTCCCTGATCTTTGCGGTTTGCACGCCGGCAGCATAGTAGCATTCGGCAAATTTAGCGGGAAACACAAAGCAAGCTGATGTCTGGTGACAATAGTATCACGACATCAGCTTGTTTTACATATATTGGCGGGCGCGACGGGATTCGAACCCGCGACCTCAACCTTGACAGGGTTGCATCCTAGGCCTCTAGACCACGCGCCCAGTAGTATTTGGTGACCCCAGCGGGATTCGAACCCGCGATCTCCACCTTGAGAGGGTGGCGTCCTGGACCGCTAGACGATGGGGCCGACTGTTCTCAACACCAGGAGATTATAGCACATCTGATGCTGTGTGGCAAATTTCGGCAGTGCTATTGTTGTCGTACCGCCTGACGAACGTTGAGCAAGTAGCCCGGATGTGGCGTGCGACAGCAGAACGGTGCATCAAATGCACCCTACGGCTGTCTGCTGGGAAAGCCTGATTCGGCTATGCGGGGTATGAATGCCTGGAAAACGTAGCATGTTTGGGGAGATAGCGTACCATGGTAGTGAAATAACGGAATGATAACTCTGGAAATCGCCCGGCAACATTCCGGAAACGTAACGCTGACCATTACTCATTTCATACCAAATTTTACTGGCTTGAAACGAAAAGCGGTGGTATGCTTCGAGATGAACAGATCATTGCTTGCGTCATTTCAGTTTACATCATATTCAGGAACATTCAATGCGCATCTTACACCTACATCACACCCGGCTCACACTACGTTCGGTTTTGCTTCTTCTGACATTGCTTACGCTGCTGCCGGCTGCCGGTTCCATCACGCTGGACAGATCCATCGCACTGGCCGCGACCAATGTCTCCCGTCCCCATCGTGCATCAAGACTGCCTTCCGGCACCCGCGAACCAGCCCGCTCGTTCAGCGCAGATGCGTTGTTGCCGGCGACAGATGAACATACCCCAACGGTGACATCATCTGTGGCAACCGGCGAACTGCCGCCGGTAGCCGAAGCCGACCCGCTCGTCACAGCGCACAACCGGGTCTACCTGCCCTTGATGCTAAACGGTGCAGCCCGTAGTATCACTACACCCACGTCCGAACAGGATGCGTTTGTTGCGCGTGTGGTTGCAGAGACGAATGTGTATCGCAACCGTGCCGGCTGCCCGGCGCTGCGATTAAACGCGCAGTTGAATAGCGCAGCCCAGCGTCATAGTGATGATATGGCTCGCAATAACTTCTTCTCCCACACCGGCTTTGACGGTTCCTCCCCCTGGGATCGCATCCATGACGTCGGTTATGACTTTACCGGCGCAGCGGAGAACGCCGCCGCCGGTCAGCGCACGCCGCAGGAGGTGGTAGAAGCCTGGTACAACAGCGAAGGGCATCGCGCCAATATGCTCAACTGCTCCTACCGGGAGATTGGTGTTGGCTATGCCTACAACGCAAGTGCGCGTTATGGGCGCTACTGGACGCAAGTGTTCGGGAGGCGTTGAGGAGACAGATGACACTGGGGCAGCATGGCAATCATGCTGCCCCAGTTCAGTATCAGTCAGTTTCACCTCGGCTACACGACCTGGCGCACCGGAATGCCGCGCTCGGCCAGGTACTGCTTGACCTGCGCAACGGTGTATTCGCCAAAGTGGAAGATCGAGGCCGCCAATACCGCATCGGCATCGCCGGTTGCCAGTCCGTGGTACATATCTTCCGGCGATCCCGCCCCACCGGAGGCAATCACCGGGACATTGACGGTTGTACTAAGCACATGCAGCAGTTCCAGGTCATACCCGGTGCGCTGTCCGTCGGCGTCCATGCTGTTAATCACAATCTCGCCTGCACCCAGTTCTACGCCCCGCCGGGCCCACTCGATGGCATCCATGCCGGTTGCACGGGGATCGCGCCCGGTGTGGGTAAAGACGGCCCAGCGTGGCGACTCATCCGGCGCATTGACGCGGCGCGCATCGATTGAGAGCACGATACACTGGCTGCCAAAGCGCCGCGCGCCCTCCTCGATCAGACCCGGCGTCAGCACGGCCGCAGTGTTGATCGAAACTTTATCCGCCCCGGCGCGCAACATTCGATACATATCCTCGGTGGTGCGCAGGCCACCGCCAACGGTCAGCGGAATAAAAACCTGTTCCGCCGTGCGTTCGACCACCTCAACCATAATGGCACGTTCATCGCTGCTGGCCGTAATATCGTAGAAGACCAGTTCATCGGCCCCGGCATCGTTATAGGCCGCCGCCAGCGCCACCGGATCACCGGCGTCCCGATGGTTGAGGAAGGAGACGCCCTTGACCACACGGCCGGCTTTTACATCCAGGCAGGGGATGATTCGTCGTGTTAGCATAGCTGTTTCCGTAATCCGTAGACCGTAGTCTGTAACCCGTAACCGGAAGTCCGTCGTCTGAGATCCGAAAATTATTAGTATACGAATAGTGTAGCGCAATTATACCATATCAGTGCAGCCGAATGCCTCCAGCCCGGCGCGAACAGGAAGCGTGGGATATCTGACGGTGAAAATGGTATAATGCGGGCGGGCTATCCGGCCCATCTTAACCCATACAACCCGGCGAGCGCTGTAATGGCAGGTGTTCGGTTTACCCCGCAACGTATTGGAGCCATAATCTTTTTACTGCTTGGTCTTATCCTGATGGTCCGGCTTGTGCTGCTGCAGAGTCGTCCCCCGGCTACGCTGCGCCGGCCAACCGCAACGATAGCCGCTGGTATGACCGCAACTGGTACGGCGACGCGTGTAGCAGAGGGAGCGGCCACGCCGGTCAGTGCCGGTTCTCGCCGAACTCCGCTACCTCTGATTACCACCCGTCCGCTCACCCGCACCATTCCGCCGGATTTCTCGGCAACGCCCTCGCCGTCACCAACCGCAACCCCGCCGCGAGCGGGTGCAACCCCTACCGTCGTGCCGGTGCTACCCACACCCGTCCCGCCGACCGCCGTCCCGCCAACGGTTGCGCCGCCAACCGTGCCCCCGCCGACCGCCACCGCGCCTCCGCCGACGCCAACCCCGACGCGGACGCTGACACCAACTCCGTCCGTCCGGCCCCGGCTGATCAACAACGAAATCGACCCGCCCTGGTGGCCGTGTAGCTCAGGGCAGGTCAAGGTGTCGCGCAAACTGGGGATTTACCATACGCCGGAGCAACCCGGCTACCGGCGGGCTTTCGTGAGCATTGACTGTTTCGACTCGGAGCAGGCTGCGATTGCGGCCGGCTACCGGCGGGCGCAGGAGTGAGCTGCAAGCAGTTGTCAATGCCGGTTGATCACTGGATCAGTGAGCCCGCAGGCTCTCGCGCAGCCGTGCCGGTAGTTCTTGTTGCAGCGCAACTGTGGTGTGGTAGATTGCCGGGCCATCATGCATAATATGCGGCGGGCGCTGACCGATGGCGCTATAAAATGTTGCAACCGCACTATCAACCAGATGCGTGTTTGTGGTCCAGAGGGCGCGGAAGTTGCGCGAACGTCGTTCCGGCTGGGTCAGTTCGTTATCGCAGGCAAAGAGCGCAATGCAGCAGGCCGGACCACTGGCGATAACCACCCACTCGTGGATCAGCGGCCAGGTTGCCTCCAGGGGCAGATACTCAACCTTCGGGATTGCGGGTGCCTCATCGTCGGGAAGCCCCATAACAAAGACCTGCGCGCAATCCCGGGCCAGTCGCTCATACCGGCACAACTGCTTTTGATAGAGCGAGTAGCGCTGAAAAGCGGCGATCAGGAATGTGCCCGGAACACTGGCGGCATGATCCTCGATCAGCTTACTCAGAACCAGCATCATCCGGCGGCTGCGCAGGCGCATCTGGCGCTGGTCAAACATCCGTGTAAAGCTCAGGTCGGCCGGCGACGCCGGGCGTGGCGTAGCGCTGTAGTGGGGCTCGGCAAGAAGTGATGTCAGCGTCATAGTGGGTGGTTCCTTCCTTTCTTGCACGCTATGATATTACAAAGGAAACTTTTTTGCATTCAATGTTATCGTACAATCACGCTGAAACCACGCTATTACCACTTTATTCACACGCAACCGGCCGGCGCACCAACTCGAGAAAAGCATCCATCGCGTGGGTGTGCAATCGGTCGCGCCGTTGGATAAACATCGTCTCCACCTGCGCCGGCTTCGCGGGGGCGGGATGCAGTCGTAGCGCCTCCTGGTAGGGCGTTCGCTCCAGCAGTGAGCGGGGAAACAGCGTTACGCCCATGCCCGCTGCGACACAGCCGAGAATTGCCTCGATGGTGCCGAACTCCATAATTTTGTAGGGCATTATGCCATACTCGCGCAGTAGATGCTCCAGGCGGGCGCGGTAGGTGCAGCCCTGCCGGAAAACCAGCAGGGTGCGTTGCGGCAGCGTGGTCAGCGATGCGACCCGGCGCTCGGTGACAAAGACCAGTTCTTCCGCGAAGACCGGCTCCTGCTCAATGTCGGGGTGCGCGACGGCACCGCCCACAAACGCCCCATCGAGTTGATAGTCCAGCACCTGGGCGATTAGCTCCTCGCTGGTGCCGGTCATCAACGTCAGATCAACCTCGGGGAAGGTCTGGTGGTAGTGTGCCAGGATGGCGGGCAGACGCACCGCTGCCGTGGTCTCCATCGAACCAACCGCCAGTGAGCCACTCCCCGGCTCATTGTCTGCCACCGCGCGTCGCGCCTCGTCTGCCAGCCGTAGCAGTTGCGTGGCGTACGGCAGGAGCGTGCGTCCGGCGGCGGTCGGCACCATGCCGCGCTGTTTGCGGTAGAACAGCCGGGTGCCCAGGTCGTCTTCCAGGCTTTGCAGGCGCGCGGTGACATTCGACTGAACATAGTCGAGGCGGCGGGCGGCCCGTGAGATACTGCCTTCCTCCGCTACCGCGACGAAGATTCTGAGGATGCTCAGGTCCATTCGGCTTGCTCCCTGTCAGGTATCACTTCTAGTGAATATAGCCACCGTTTTTATTCGCTTGTATTGATAATAGCAACCTGCTATGATGATTGTCAAGCACATGTGTTGCATGAGTCTCCAGACTGCTGCAGGCACTGTCTGGTTTCATCTGACAGGATTTACGCGGTGGGCATAGAAATCAGACATGTACGTCCACAAAGGCTGGCTTCGCCTGCGGCAGCATGGTGCTTTTTGATCTTTTTCCCAAAAATGTTGCACAAAGTGCAACATTTTTGGGAAAAAGAATGGAATCTTCCACCCTGCCGGAGGCGAGATTCCGTGCCGGGTCAATGACCGCGTAAATCCTGTCAGATGACAGGATTTACGCGGTGTGCATTCAAATGGGCTGTTTGTCCAGGCAGACGCCTGCTTTGGAACCGAACGCGTAATTCCTGTCATCTGATCAACCACCTGGTTTGATGGCCCGCCGCGTGAGGCGTGTCAGGCAGAGCCAGAGGTAGAAAGGAACGATGGTATGCGGCATGCACACCCACCGTCCGCGTGGCTGGTGGCCCTGGGCGGGATGTTCGGACTGGTGATTGCCATGGGCGTCGGGCGTTTTGCCTACACACCGCTGCTGCCAATTATGCAGCAAGAGTATGGCTTTGGGGCCGTTGTGGCCGGCGGTCTGGCGGCGGTTAACTACGGCGGCTACCTGCTCGGTGCGCTCTTCTGTATGGCTGTGCCGCTGGGGAGTTGGCGCGTGCCGCTGTTTCGCGGGAGCCTGCTGCTGAGTGTGATCACGACGGCGGCGATGGGGTTGTTTGATCTGCCCATGGCCTGGTGGCCTTTGCGCTTTCTGGCGGGGCTCGCCGGCGCGGGCGTAATGGTAGTGGGCGTGGCTATCGCGCTGGACAGTCTGGCGCAGCGCGGTGCGGGCAAGTTCAGCGGTCTGGTCTTCGCGGGTGTGGGTGTAGGCATTGTGTTGTCGGGCGTGGCAGTGCTGCTGCTCGATGGCATGCTGGATGCACGCGGGCTCTGGCTGGCGCTGGCGCTGCTCTGCCTGCTGCCGGCTGTTGCCGGCCTGCACTGGTTGCGGGATGCGCCGCCCCGGACGCAATCGGCGTCAACCCGGCAACTGTTACCGCCGTTTGTCATGCCGCCTTTTTTGCCCTGGCTGGCAGCGGCCTACGGCTGCGTGGGGCTGGGCTACATCGTCAGCGGCACCTTTCTGGTGGCGATTGTGCAGGAGAATATTGTCGACAGCGCGGCGGGGACGCGTACATGGATTGTGGTCGGGCTGGCGGCGGCCGGTTCGACCCTGGTGTGGCCGGCGCTGGCTGCTCGTTTTGGAGATGTGCGCGCACTGGTGGCAGCCCATGCATTACAGGCGCTCGGCATTGCGCTGCCCGCGCTATCGCCGGGCCTGGTGGCGGCCTACGCGGGGGCGGTTCTGTTCGGTGGTACACTTATGGGCATTGTGGCACTGACGATGGGCCTGGGGCGGCGGCTCGCGCCGCAGCAGAGTGCGCGTGTGCTCGGGCTGCTGACGGCGGCCTACGGAACCGGGCAGATAATCGGGCCGCTCCTGGCCGGGATGATCGCCACGCGTACGGATAGCTTTACGCTGCCGCTGGCCGGAGCGGCGCTGGTGGTGACGGCAGGTGCTGTCCTGCTGCTGATTGGATCACGCTGGGGAACTGGTTATCAGACTGTCAGAATGAAAGGAAAGACCAATGCCATACGTTAACATCAAAATTACCCGCGAGGGTGCGACCACCGAGCAGAAAGCCGCGCTGATCAAGGGCGTGACGCAACTGCTGGTGGAGGTGCTGGGCAAGAATCCGCAAACTACGGTGGTGGTGATCGACGAGGTCGAGACGGATAACTGGGGCGTCGCCGGGGAGACAATCACGGTGCGGCGTCAACGCGGCGAGTAAGCGCGTTGTCCGGTGTACCTCACGGTGTTGTTGCGCTGTCACTGACAGCAGTGCTATAATGACCGGGCTTGTTCTTCCCGGCAGTAATCAGTAGTACGCCCCTTCCCCGCTCTACCGATGAGGTTACACGGTTATGCCCATCTATGTTCCACTGGCTGGTGGTATTCCACCGGTGTCTGCCAACTTTATTGTCCGGCGTACGCAGTTTACCGTTGAGGCACGGCTCAACGAGCGGCTGATTCTGGCGCATATCGCCGACTGGGGCGGGCTGGATGAACTGCTGCTGCCGGGTGCGCAACTGCTGCTGGCTTCCCGGCAGGCGACCCGGCGCAAAACGGCCCTTCAGGTAACGGCAATCGCTGTCGGTGATGCATTGGTATCGCTTGATCCAGGACTGCCCAACCAATTGATCGCGGCGGCCCTGGCAGATGGTCTGCTGCCCCAGTTTGCGCGCTGTAGCCGCATTCAGCCGGAGGCGCAGGTGGGCAACTATCGCTTTGACTTCCGCCTGGGCGAGGGCCTGGCGACATGCCTGGTTGAGGTCGAATCGACGGTTCAGATTGGTACCGGGGTGCGGCTCTTCCCCGATGTGCCAACCGGTCATGGGCAGCAGCAGGTTGCGCTGCTGACGACGTTGGCCCGGAATGGACAGCGCACGGCGCTCATTTTTGTGGTACAGGGCAGCAGCGGCAAAGCATTTGCGCCGGGCAACCAGGGCGATCTGGGTTTTGGACGAGCTCTGCGGCGGGCGATTGCTACCGGAGTTGAAGTCTATGCCTACCGCTGCCCCGTGACCCCGGAAGGCATCAGCCTGGGTGAGCCGCTGCCGATTTTTGGCGCGGCGCATGATTTGTAAAAACCGGCGTGTATTGTTCGGGCTTATGGATGTGATGGTGACCAACGCATACGGACCAGTGACGATCAGTCACTGACCATGGAAACAATGCCTCCTGATAACCAGTCTCCTCCGGAACGTTTCGATACTTTTGCCGGTCTCCCAGTAGCCCTGCTCTTTGCAGTGTTGCTGATTGGTGATTTTGCCCTGGCTGCGTTCATGACAACGATGCCCTCCGGTGAGCGTTGGGCGGCACTGACGACCTTTACGCTGCTGGCGCTGGCCTATCTCTTGCAGGGTCTTACCGGGCTGTATGACGCGCTGGGCCGGATTGTCCGGCGTGATCCGCGTGCATTGGCGGCACTGGTGGCGTTGCTGCCTGCGCTCTACATCTCCTACAGCAGCGCAGTGGACGAGTTTGTCTGGCGTGGCCTGGCAACTGCCGTGATCTTTGTGGCGCTGCCAACCGTGGCGCTGCTCCGCGTGCGCGGGGTGCGCGACCCGACGCCGCTGGACTTTATTGCTATCCTCTACCTCTGGGTTTCAATCGATCTGGGACTTGTCCCGGAAGTGCCGCTGCCACAGCAGGGGGGGCAGGTCGGCTTCTTCTTCCTGGGCACAGTGCCGCTGGTCTTGTTGTTGCTGGCGGCGCGGGGTTGGTCCGGACTGGGGTTTACCTGGTTTCTTACCTGGCGCGATCTGCTGCCGGCACTGCCGGTGTCCGGCGTGTTGTTGTTGCTGCTGACTCTGCCGGCGCCGGGTCTGCTGCAACCGGTCATGCGTCCCTTGCCGGCAACCACGTTGCTGAGTCAGGCGATCACGCTCTATTTTCTGGTGGCGTTGCCCCAGGAGATCATCTTCCGGGGGGTAATCCAGAATGGCATCAAACGGACGGCTGAGGCGGCGCTACGCCGCGATACGGGCGGGCTGATCGGGCGCGGGTTGCGGCCGCTCCTGCGCCATCCGCGCGCGTTCAGCCTGCTGCCGGCCGCGCTGATTTTTGGGGCATTCCACCTGAATGATACACCCGCACCGGAGCATGCCTTTTTGCCGGCTGCCCTGGCCGGCCTGGGCTATGGCTGGGTCTACCAGCGCACCGGGAAGGTGACGGCGTCGGCGGTGACGCACCTGCTGGTCATCTGGGTCTGGCAGATCTTTTTTGGCGTGTAATGAATAACAAATCAGAAAAGACACAACCACATACGCCACCGGGGCCCAATAACCGCCGGGAGCAGCTCGGTTGGTACTTTTACGACTGGGCCAACTCGGCCTTTGCCACGACGGTGATTGCGGTCTTCCTGGGGCCATACCTGACAGCCATTGCGGAGGCGGCTGCCGATGCGCAGGGCCGTATCTACCCACTGGGTATTGCCATCAACTTTGATGCTTTCTACCCCTTCCTGATCTCCCTGTCTGTGATTACCCAGGTGCTGGTATTGCCAATTCTGGGGGCATTTGCCGACTATTCACACCTCAAAAAGCAGTTGCTGGGTCTGTTTGCCTACATCGGTGCATTCGCTACGATGGGTATGTATTTTTTGCAAGGGACAAACTATCTGCTGGGTGGGTTGCTCTTCCTGGTCGCCAACCTGAGCTTTGGGGCGTCGATTGTATTTTACAATGCCTTCCTGCCCGAGATTGCCACGTCCGACCGGCGCGATGCGGTCTCGGCGCGCGGGTGGGCGCTGGGCTATCTGGGCGGCGGCGTCTTGCTGGCGCTAAACTTGTTGCTCTATGCGCGCGCGGACGGCCTGGGCCTGACGGAGGGGCAGGCCGCGCGGATCAGTCTGCTATCGGCGGGAGTTTGGTGGGCCATCTTCACACTTATCCCGCTGGCGACACTCCGTCGCCGGTATGCGGTAAAACCGCTGCCGGCAGGCGAGCGCTACCTCTCCGCCGGCTTCCGGCAGTTGGGGCATACGTTGCGCGAGTTGCGACTGTTTCCGCAGACGCTGCTCTTTCTGGTGGCCTATCTGCTCTATAACGACGGCATCCAGGCCGTGATTGCGCTGTCGGCCCAGTTTGGCGGGCAGGAGTTGGGCCTGCCGCTCTCCTCGCTGACGGCACTGATCCTGATGGTACAGTTTGTGGCCTTTTTGGGCGCGCTGGCGTTTAGCTCGGTTGCCCGGCTGATCGGCTCCAAGCAGACAATTATGGTGAGCCTGCTGATCTGGACGGGAGCGCTGATCTATGCCTATGCCTGGCTGGAGACCGAAGAGCAGTTCTTTGTGATGGGTGCGGTGATTGCGCTGGTGCTGGGTGGCACGCAGGCGCTGAGTCGCTCGGTCTTCTCGCTGATGATTCCGCGCGGGCATGAGGCCGAGTATTTCAGCCTGTATGAAATAAGTGAACGGGGCACAAGCTGGCTGGCTCCGCTACTGTTCGGTCTGGCGCTCCAATACACCGATAGTTACCGCATTGCGATTGTCTCGCTGATTGTTTTCTTTCTGCTGGGGCTGGTTTTGCTGATCCGGGTGGATGTGCGCCGGGCAGCGCTGGCGGTGGGCAATGAACCACCCGCGCTGCCGCGTATTCGCGCACGAACGCATGCGGCCGATCCGCGCGATTGATTATATTTGCCCAAAATCGTACGCTGTCTGTTCGGCAATCAGCGCCGACTCGTCCGGGGAGATATCAAACAGGGCCGCAACGCGTGTGTTGAGGTCGGTTTCCAGGCGGATCATCGCATCAGTATGCTGTGTATGCATTTGTTGTCGGGTTGCCAGCCACTGCTCCCACTCGCCCCGGTAGCGCGCCGGGATATCATTGTCGAAGACGGCAACCAGTTCGGTGCGGAATGTCATAAAGTCCAGTTCCCACCAGTGGTAGAGGCGTTCGCTGAACTGCGCGCCGGGTGGTCCCAGATCTTTCAGGATGCGGCGGCGGGCATCGGTGTGCAGTTGGTAGCGCGCGCCGGCCTCGGCGGAAAGCTGCTGCGCCGGCGCGCCAATGGCGGCACATTCGGCGTCCGATACGGCGGGGATGGGCAGGCGTGCCGGCACCTCGGGCGTCAGCCGCGTGAGCGTGCCCGGCGAGGTAGCATTGTACTGACAGATCAACCACCAGGCTACCCGGCTTGCCAGCATGCCATGCAGGTAAGGCGTCGCCTGGGGCAGGCAGGCCGCTGCGCCATCGATCCGGGTAGGTGAGGCATCCCAGACGAACCGGGGCGATATGGCCCGCAACGGCCAGCAGATGCGCGGGGTAGCAAAGGCGGTTGTGTCGTAGGGCGGCAGTTCCCACCAGTAGCGCTCCGGTGGCTGTGCCGGGTCAGCCGGGGCGTAAGGTTCCAGGTGACGGGCAATGGCGGGATAGCGCGCAACCAGCCGCTGCCAGGCTTCCGCGCTACTCAGTCCTGCGCCGAACGTAGCCTCGGTCCAGCCGGCGGGCAGATCGAGCAGCCAGTGCGACTCCGTGGCAGCATACCAGGGCCGCAATTCCACCGCTAGACAGATCGGCTTGAGCAGCGGGGCACAACTCGGATCGAAGATAACAAGCTCGCGGCGGGACACCTGATCGAGAATACATGCGGGGTTCTGACCCGTCCTGACGCCTGGCGTGATCTGCCCCGCCGCAACCTCGCCGAGGGTGGGATGGTTGGAAAGGATTTTCTTTTTCAGATGTTCGATCATTATAAAAATAACTCGATTACGCCTGGAAGCGCTGCAACACCAGGCAGGAGTTGTGCCCCCCCAGCCCGATAGAGTTGGAGAGCGCAACCGCTACTGGGGTGGCCCGCTGCGTATTGGGAACATAATCCAGGTCGCATACCGGGTCCGGTGTAGCATAGTTGATGGTCGGTGGAATACGCTCATCGCGGATGACCAGCGCACACACCAGCGCCTCAACTGCGCCCGCCGCGCCCATCATATGCCCCAGCATCGACTTGGTCGAACTGATCGCCAGATTGTAGGCATGCGCGCCAAAGACCGCCTTGATTGCCCGCGTCTCGACGGCATCATTCAGGGTGGTGCCGGTGCCGTGGGCATTGATATACGTAACCTGCTCCGGTGCGATGCCGGCCTTGCGTAATGCCATGCGTATAGCCCGGGCCGAACCTGCACCCGTCTCGTCGGAGGCGACCATGTGAAAGGCATCATTGCTGCTGCCATAGCCGGTAATCTCGGCGATGATCGGTGCGCCGCGCGCCTGCGCATGCTCCAGGCTTTCCAGTACCAGTGCCGCTGCGCCTTCGGAGAGGACAAACCCACTGCGTTCGGCATCAAAGGGACGGCAGGCTTGCGCCGGGTTTTCGGCGTTGTCGGCCAGTCCTTTCATGGTGGTAAAACCCGCCAAAAGCAACGGTACAACCGTGGCATCGCTACTACCCGCAATCACGACAGCGGCATCACCCCGTCGGATGGTCTCGAACGCCTCGCCGATATTGTGCCCGCCGGTTGAGCAGGCCGAGACGACAGACATATTGGGGCCTTTTGCGCCCAGTTGAATCGCAATATGCCCACTCGCCGCATCATCGATCATATTAGCCACAAACAGTGGACCAACCCGCCGGTAGCCTTTTGTTTGCAGCAGCGTATGCTGCTCGGCAATCAGATCCAGGCCACCGGCACCCGTGCCGAAGATGACCCCTACCTCTTCCGGGTCTTCGTGGGCCATATCCAGTTGGGCAACACGGACGGCCTCCAGCGCGGCGTTGAGCGCATACTGCACATAGCGTGACATCCGCCGCGCTTCACGCGCATCCACGGCTGCGTCCAGGGTAAAGTTCTTCACCTCCCCCGCAATGCGGATCGGGTACTCACCGGCATCGAAATGGGTAATCGTTGCAATCCCGGATTGCCCATCCAGCAATGCCTGCCATGTCGTTGGTAGATCATTGCCGACAGGTGTCACTGCGCCCAACCCTGTAATAACTACCCGGTTCATCATAATGGTACCGTTTCCAGGTTGTTTCTAATTTCTTAAGTAACACGACTTACGCGGTTGACATGCAAACTGGACGTTTCACCCGATGGAAGCCCGATTTGCCTCCGGTAGGGCATGCTGCCGCAGGCGAAGACCGCTTTCATCTTGTCAAACGTGCAGTTTGATCGCCCACCACGTAACTTGTATTAAGTAACACGACTTACGCGGTCGGTTCCAAACCCAGGCGTCTGCCTGGACAACTGGCCCGATGCGCCTCCGGCAGGGTGGAATGGGACAGTCTTTTTCCGGAACATGTGGCTCGGAGAGCCACATGTTCCGGAAAAAGACAAAAACGTCCCATGCTGCCGCAGGCGAAATACGCCGTTATCGAGAGCAAACGGTCCGTTTGAACGCGCACCGCGTAAGTCCTGTTAAGTAACTGGTATCTGCTTCCAAACACGGGACTGCACAACATATATCAAGGTGATTGCTAAGATTGCGTCTTCGCCGGCAGTTCGGCTTCCTCACCGCGTGCAAGCTCCTCTGCCATCCCGATCATCTTCAGGATTTCCATTTCACCCAGGCTGATGCTCTGCACATTACGGCTGATCCGCCGGATCAACCCGGAGAGCACCTGGCGTGGTCCTACCTCGATAAAGGTATCAACACCCTGCCCCACCGCCGTTTGCACCGAACGATTCCACTGCACCGGGAGTGTCAGGTGATCGGTCAACTCCTGCCGCAGTTCATCCGCGCTGGTCAACACCTGCGCCGTAATGTTCGACAGCAGAGGAATCTCCGGCGGGCGCAGGTTGAAATTCTGCAGCGTCTCACCAAAACTCTGCGCGGCCTGCTGCATCAGGGGTGAGTGCGAGGCAATGCTGATTGTCAGGCGCTGCACCATGCGTGCGCCGCGTGCTTTCGCCAGTTCCATTGCGTGCAGCAGCGCGTGCAACTCACCACTCAGCACCGACTGGCCGGGTGAGTTATCATTGGCCATCGTAACAATCCCGGCGGCGTGGATCTGGGCTTCGGCGCATATCTCGCGCAGGATATCCTGAGTTAGCCCGACCACGGCGGCCATACCGCCGGGGCGCTGGAGGCTGCTCTCTTTCATCAAGCGCCCACGCTCACGTACCAGCTTGAGCGCGTCTTCAAAGTCAAGCACCCGGGCCGCGACCAGCGCCGTAAACTCGCCCATGCTGTGCCCGGCAACCAGGACCGGCGCAAGCGCCCGCCCAGTCAGGCGAAACCGCTCATTCAGCGCCTCCAGATAGGCAATACTGACTGTTAGAATCGCGGGTTGTGCATTGACTGTATCGTCTAACTCTTCTTGTGGACCCTCAAAGCAGAGCGTCGAAAGCGGAAACCCCAGCACCTCATCCGCCCGTTGAAAAATATGTTGAGCCGCCGGGGATATTGCATAAAGCCGCTGCCCCATCCCAACATACTGTGAACCCTGTCCGGGAAAAACAATGGCAAACTTTGCCTGGGTTGCATTAAGAATGTCTACCACCCTACGATCCTCCTTGTGGGCACACTATTTGCCCCAAAGACCAGGATAGCACTGTAAGATTACGATGCAATCACTATAAACAACGCGCAAGAGTATATCATGGTTGGGCATGCTGTCAAACTTTTGCATACATGCAATCGTTCGATCTGCAAAATGTTGCAAAAGAAATAGTATTTCCCGGTGAATTATTGAGTCGGATTGTAAAATTACCCATGGCATGCCAGGGTATTGCCCCTGGAGAACAGAAAACAAAGCAACCGAGAACAAAGCATGCGCAGTGCATCGCCGGTAGCTACCATGGTTGTTCTTTGCCCTATGTTTGTCTATATCTTTTGATCGAGCCGAAATCCGGCCCTGCCCCGGCAACCCCGCCACACAGGGTAAAATGTAGAGCCTGGTGACGGATGTGATATGCAAAAATCTTGCCGGGTAGAAAGCGAAATCCGATGTCTCAACCGCAACTGGTGCGCGCCGGAATGTTCATCGGCGTGGTCAGTACCATCCTGGCAGTGGTCCTGATCATCCTGCGTATCCAGCCGGCAATCGGAGCCGTCCTGGCACTGATCGCCGGATTGGCCTTCACCATCGGGACTGCCGCCGAGCTTGTCCGGAAGATGCCGCAGTTTCAGCGTAGCGCCGACCCGCCCTGGCTGACGGGTATCCGGTTTGTCTTTACGCTGCTGGGGGCGTGCTTCGCGCCCTGGCTGCTTCTTGCTGTCATCACCATCGTGCAACGGCTTCTGGAGTAGCGGATGTGAACCAGCATACAGAAGCCGACAATCATCGTATGGTAACGTATAGTCTATATGGTATTGTTCAATGTTACAAGACGATTTGTGTAAATCGTGCCGGCTTCGGGCGGGTTCGAGCCGCAGGGCGTTTCCAGAACAGGAGCAGTAGGGTGCATTCGATGCACCCTACTGCCGTACGCCATACTCGCAGTATGCTCTCAATGTTCATCAGACGAATTCGAGCGGCAGGGCGGTTCCGGAGCAGCCGGCACAACGCGGTTTGGTGAAGCAAGATGGCCCGATATCTGAAGGTCTACATTCTTGGTACGCTCTCAGTCTGGATGCTGCTCTATGGTAGCGTCATCATGACGACGGAGAACTGGCCCACCGGCCTGTTGCTGTTGCTGTTGCTGCCGGCAGTATTGCTGCTGATCGAGGTTATCACAACCGCACAGACATTTGACGAACAGTAACACCGGCAGCGGAGAGCCGGGTAGTGCCGCAAACATTTACAGAAATCTTATATCGGGCTGACTTCACCTCCTGCCACTCTGTGATATACTATTACTACCTTCACCGTTGAGGGAGCAATAGCATTGGTGCTGCGTGCGATGTACCAGTGCCAGGGTATAGAGGATAAGAATATGCGACTTGAACGATTTACAGATAAAGCACAAGAGGCTTTCCAGGAAGCCCAGGAAATAATGCAAGAACAGCACCATACGCAGCTTGACGTTGAACATGTTTTTCTGGCGATGCTGCGTCAGCGTGAGGGGCTGACAAACCGTGCCCTTGCTCGTTTGAATATAGATGTGGAAATGTTGTCCCAGAAGATCGAGCGGGAACTGGAGAAGTCCCCCAAAGTGTATGGGCAGTATGGCTACGGCAATCAGGTCTATGTCACTCCCCGCACGCAACGGCTGGTCAAACGCGCCGAAGACGAAGCCAACCGGCTGAATGATCAGTATGTCGGCGTGGATCATCTGCTGATCGCCATTAGCGGCGAGCGTGAAGGAGCCTCTGCTCGTATTCTCCATGGGTTTGGGGTTGACCAGGAACGGATCTATCAGATCTTGATGGAGATCCGGGGTAGCCAGCGCTCGGACGATCCGGGTGCGGAGAGCCGCTACGAAATTCTGGAGAAGTATAGTACCGACCTGACCGAACTGGCGCGCCTGGAGCAACTGGACCCGGTTGTCGGGCGCGAGTCGGAGATTTCGCGGGTTATCCGTATTCTGTCGCGGCGCACCAAGAATAACCCGGTGCTGGTTGGTGAAACCGGCGTTGGGAAAACCGCTGTCGCCGAGGGTCTGGCCCAGCGGATCATTGATGGTCAGGTGCCGTCGATGCTGCGCAACCGCCGGTTGCTGTCGCTGGACCTGGCGGGTATGGTTGCCGGGAGTAAGTTTCGGGGTGAGTTTGAAGAACGCCTGAAGGCGGTGATGGACGAGGTCCGCGCGGCCAAGGGTCAGGTGATCCTGTTTATCGACGAACTGCATACTGTGGTTGGCGCGGGTGCTGCTGCCGGCAGCATTGATGCCAGCAACATGCTCAAGCCCGCCCTGAGTCGTGGCGAAATGCAGGTGGTTGGCGCTACCACGATTGATGAGTATCGCAAGCATATCGAGAAGGATGCAGCACTGGAGCGGCGTTTCAGCCCGGTCTTTGTTGAGGAGCCGGATGTCGAAACGGCGGTTGAGATGCTGCGCGGCCTGCGCAAGCGCTATGAGGAGCATCACGCGCTAACGATTAGTGATGACGCGTTGACGGCGGCAGCCCGGCTGTCAAGCCGCTACATCAGTGACCGCTTCCTGCCCGACAAGGCGATTGATCTGATTGACGAGGCCAGCGCCAAACTGCGCATTGATATCTACTCAATGCCGGAAGCGCTCAAAGAGAAAGATGCCACGCTGTCAGGACTCCAGGCCGAGGAGGAGGAAGCCGGCGCGAAGCGCGACTATGAGCGGGCCGCACTGCTCCGTTCCAACTATCTGACGTTGCAGCGCGAGTTTGAGGCGGAACGCTCCGCATGGCTCAAGAGCAGCAACCTTGACGAAATTGTTGACGAGGAAGATGTAGCCCAGATTGTCGCAAGCTGGACCGGCGTTCCCGTCAGCCGCATGCTCGAAACCGAGCGCGAGAAGCTGGTGGAGATGGAAGCGCGCCTGCATGAGCGCGTGATCGGCCAGCACGAGGCGATTGAGGTGCTGTCGGACGCGATCCGCCGTGCCCGCAGCGGCCTGAAAGATCCCCGGCGACCAATCGGCAGCTTTATCTTTGTCGGGCCGACCGGCGTGGGTAAGACTGAACTGGCGCGCGCCCTGGCCGAGTTTATGTTCGATAGTGATGAGGCCATGACCCGCGTGGATATGACCGAGTTCCAGGAGCGCCATACCGTCAGCCGCTTGATCGGTGCGCCTCCGGGGTATGTCGGCTATGACGAGGGTGGTCAGTTGACCGAGAGTATCCGGCGGCGGCCTTACCAGGTGGTGCTCTTTGATGAGATTGAGAAGGCCCACCCGGATGTGTTTAACGCGCTGTTGCAAGTCCTGGACGATGGCCGGCTGACCGATGGTCAGGGACACACGGTTGATTTCCGCAATACGATCATTATTATGACGAGTAATGCGGGCACCGAGCATCTGCAGGGCGGCTCAATCGGCTTTGCAACGGGGACAGCCACGCCGCAAAGCCACAAGCAGATCGATCTCAAGGAAGCTCGCCGCAAGGTGGACGATGCGCTCAAGCAGACGTTCCGACCGGAGTTCTTGAACCGTGTCGATGAGATTGTGCTGTTCCATCCGCTGACGATGGAGGATCTGGTTCACATTGTGGATCTGCAGGTGGGCGAGTTGATGGACCGGCTGCGCGACCAGCAGGTGTCACTACAGTTGACCAAGGAGGCCCGTGAACTACTGGCGAATGAGGGCTACAACCCGGTCTACGGGGCGCGACCACTTCGCCGCACGGTGCAGCGTCTGATCGAGACACCGCTCTCGCGGGAACTGCTCAAGGGCAACTTCCGCGCCGGTGATACGATCCAGATCGATGTCGAGAATGGTCGGCTAGTGTTTCACTGCTCACGACCACTCGAGATCGAGAGCAAGCACCCGGCAGAACCGCTTGATGTGTAGCTGTGGGTACTGAGGGTTCAAAAAGGGGGCGTTCGGTTAGATGCCGAACGTCCCCTTTTCGTATGCTCCAAACTACCCGCCGCACTACTCTGCCGTAAACCCGGCCTGCTTGTGGCTACCATCGCAGAAGGGCTTGCTGGACGCGGCACCGCAGCGGCAGAGCGCACCGCCAACACCGCGCGCGCCGGCCTGCTCATCGCCGCTCCGTAGCTCGAGATTCCCCTTGATCAGAAATGGCCCATTTGCTGCCGGAGTGACGCGCAGAACACCCCCAACCGCTCCGGCTTCGCCCGGTTTCAGTTGGCTTGCGGCCGGCATTCCCGTATCCTGAAAGCCGGCGCTGTTGTGACTGCCGTCGCAGAAGGGCTTGTTTTGCGAGGCACCACAGCGGCAGAGTGCCACCCGCGTATCCTTCAGCAGCGTCGTGCCGTCCGGCCCGCTGATTTCAATATCGCCACGCAGGTAGAGCGGCCCATCCGCGCTCACAGTGATAACATTTTCGGCGGGGAGCGGCTCGGTGGCACCCTGGTCGGTGCGTTCAAAGTGGAGCGCGCCGGTGGGACAGCGCATCACTGCCTCGGCTATCTCATCGGCATTACCCTGTTGCGGATCAATCCAGGGACGCTTGTTCGGATCAAACACATTGGGCAGCGTACGCACACACGCCGCGAAGTGAATGCAACGCCTGACATCATAGCGCACGATAACTCCCTCGCCCGCATACTCCTTGACCTTTTCGCTCATTGTCTGCTCCTTGTAGGACTGCTACGCGAATACCACATGAGTATCGTACCATGGATGTGTCATATGTCAGGGCGATTCGCGCCAGGCGCTACTACCGCACAAGGAGCGGCAGAAACAGTTCATGCAACGGCGGCCCGGGTTGCGGGTCCGGTTGATCCGGTTTATCCGGTTGATCCGGTTGATCCGATTGATCGGATCGGTCCGGTTGGTCGGGTTGGTCGGGTTGTGGCTCCGGCGGCGATGTAACGGTTGCGGTTGGCGTGGGCGATAGTGTTGCTGTCGTTGCCACGGTCATCGTCGGCGACACGGTTGGTGTTGGTGTGGGCGTGGACGTGGCGGTTGGTATCGCTGATGCGGTTGGCGTGGCGGTTGCACCTGGCACGGGCGACTCATCTGGTGCTGGTGATGCGGTCGGTGTGGGTGTGGACGTGGCGGTTGCGGTCGGTGGCGTGACCGCTGCAACCGTGTGCGTAGTCAGTGTCACCCGGGTTGCGGAGCGGGATGACCAGGCCAGTATCAGGGTGCCATTGGGTAGCAGTGCGGCGGTAGGGTACCAGGCCGCGCTGCCGGCAGGAACCGGCACGGTCTGGGGGGCTTCCCAGGTACCGTTGGCATACCGGCTCCAGGCCGGCACTACGTGATCGTCTTCCTGCTGCTCCCACACCAGATAGACCGCGCCGGCGCTATCCGCCACCATGCGGGTACAGCAGGCCGTGGTAGCGCTGCTGACCGCCGTAGGAGCAGACCAGGTTGTGCCGGTCAGGGTATGATGCCGGAGGTTGCCCCGCCCGCGCGAGCCACTGCTGTAGTAGGTCTGGGCCGGGCCGGACCAGGCGATCAGGTGCAGCGTGCCGGTTGTGTCGGCGACCAGATCCAGCCCGCGTGTGTTGTCATCGGCGATGACCGTGGGCGCACTCCACGCGCCCGTGAAACGGCGCGTGCGGATGCCGTTGTCCCAGGTGGATACCCGATCCACCCAGGCAAACAGCAGATCGCCATTGCTTGCAACCATCACATCGAACCGGTAGCGATTAAAGTCCCGATTGACCGTGCCCGGATAACCGGAAAGCTGGATCTCCGGCGTCAGATTCTGGCGCGGTTGCCAGCCGGTGCCGCTCCACTGGCTCCAGTAGATCCCCTTCTCCAGCGGGTGGCCCTGGAACCAGAAGGCGTGTCGCTCGCCCGTCGGGGTAATCACCAGGCGGCCCATCCGCACATCGGGCATGCGTTCGGTCGTCACCCGTGTAATATTCCTGAGCCTCCGCGCTGCCGGGTCCAGGATGCCATGAAACACGCCGGGGCTATAGTCCGGTCGGCCCTTCCAGAGAAGATGGATCGTTCCATCGTCGGCCTGTACCAGATCGAGCAGGCGGCTGGGCAACGCTTCCCCGATCAGTGGTGTGGCTGCATCCAGATGCAGCGGGTCGGCCAGATGCAGATCGGTTGTGCCTGACATATCCGCGCGGGACTGCTCAAACAGGAGCGTGCCGGCGTCTACCGGAATAATCACCGGGTTCCAGCGGTCGATTGCGTTGTCGGGCGTGTGCGCCGGGGGTGTGGGCCGGGTGGTGCGAAAATCGCTGTCGTACACCCGCTCCAGCGTTCCGCCGGACTCTGTGACCCGAAAGCGCAGCTTTTCCGGTCTGGGGCAGTTGCCTGTACAAAACCCCAGTTCCGACGGGATCTGGATGATCAGTTCAGCACCGTAGGGCATATTCCACATGCCGGGACGTGCATCCGCATCCGTCTGTGGCTCGATAAAGCGCCAGTCGGCAAAATCAAGTGGATCGTCACCCACCAGAATAGCGTTGAGTGCATGGTCGATATCAGCATGGTTCACCGAAACGGTGTACATCGGCAGGTTAAACCGGGGCTGCCCAGCGTCGTAGCCGGTCCAGTAGAGATCGTCCCGGTAGCCGGTGCTATGAATAAAGAGCTGTCGAACATACTGGTAGCAGATAAACCAGGGGTCGTGGTAGGGATGCTGGTCGGTCTGATCAATCGCCAGGATCTGATCGACCCAGGCATTGCGTGCAGCACGGGTCGGCAGTTGGTTCCACCAGCCGGGCAGTGGGTCGCCCTGGAGCGCCGCCGCGATCAGGTCGGCATCGGCAGGTGTCACCTGCCCGCTGCTATCGACATCGGCGCGGGGAGCGGGGGAAGTATGCCCATCCGCCATCTTTCGGGCCAGGGCAACATCCGCTGAGGTGACAATTCCGTCATTATTGGCATCACCGCTGCCATAGTAGTTACTGGTTGCGGCCGGCTGATGAAATGGGTTATTGCCATCCCAGAGGCGTCCGGCGTAGGGTGTTGCGGCTTCCGCCAGGGTGGATTGCGCGCCACTCAGTGAGGAAGGGGTTATGCCGCGAGTTGTTGCGGTTGGGAACAGGAGCCAGGTAAGGCCAACCATAATCGCCGCAATGCGTGTAAGCCTGTGCATGCGCCCTCCCTACTATGCCCTGATAACAATGGGAGTGTATCCAGACGCCCGCCCGAAGGAGCGTTCGTAATCATGCGGCGACACTGACAAAGCGCAAGGTGGGAGCCGGTTCGCCGCTGAACCTCGATATATGGCAGGAGTAGTACGACGGGTATCCCTCCGAGTCTACCATACCTGCATCTGATAATATTTTTATGGTAGAGATTGGACTGCTGGTTAAAAATTTGTAAAAAAGGTGAGGTTTCAAAGAGTTGCCGGTTGAAGTTCAGGCCGGCCACGCGGGATGGGGTGCGGATGCGCAGAAGCGCGTCCCTACAACAAAAATTCCCCACTTGAGAGGGGCGCGGGATGGGGTGCGGACGCGCAGCAGCGCATCCTTACCGGAACATTCGCCGGGTGCAGGGAATAACCAACCGCAACGGCCCGGAGCGCACAGAGAAGAACCAACATTATCTGTCCCCATCTCTGCGCCCTCGGCACCGCCGCAGTGACGTAACACGCAAACATGAGCTAAAGCGGGCTGAAGCGGGGGCGTTCCTCCCACCGCTGGAAGCGGGTGGGCTTCCCGCCCTAAAGGGTAAACATCCGTGAACATAATCGCGTCGTCGTACTAATGCACCAGGTCCGGTTTGTTTACCAGGCGACCCTCCAGAAATGTCTTGAGGGCTTCGTCAATATTGACGATATCGGTCATGATCGGGCGGATATGCGCCCGTTGCAGGGCGAGGTGCATTCCCGCGCCCATACCGCGCGATAACACCACGTCGCAATCCTGAATCGGGGCGATTGCCTGCCCATGATGCTCACCACCAGCGGTTGTCGTCGCCTCCCCAGTTTGCTCCTGGTTGGTCGGGTCGGGGCGCTCACGCTGCTCGCGTGCCACGACCTTGCCATCCTCGACAGTCACCACAACATAGGCGCGAGCGCGTCCAAAATGGGCACTGATGGTGCGGCCATCATTTGTGACCAGCGCAATCTTCATTTGCAATCATACCTTTCGTTTATCCGATGCCTACTCTAGTTTAGCATACCTCGGATAATAGTATCGACTGCGGTATCCGTATCCAGGCCACGCGCCAGCAGCGGGGCCAGTTGCTGCTCGTTAATCGCGCCGATATTCGCGCTCTGCGTGATGCGGGATTGGTTATGCCGCACAACAGCGCGGGGGTTACTCTCGGCCAGTGCTTCATCACGCACAATCTCGGTGCAGTCGATATGACCGCGTGTTCCGGCAGCATTCCCGATAGCCACGGCAAAAATACGGCTCCGTGCCTGATCGCGCACCGCCACATGGTTGTTAATAAACCCGGTGGCCTGCTCACCATTCAGATGGACACCCGTGCGAACACCGATCCGGTCCTTTTCGGTGCCATATGCGAGGGTGGTGATATCAGCCGCACCCCCGGCGGCCACATTGACCTGATGATCCAGGTCTAACTGACCAATGCGGCCATTTACCAGGCGGAACGTGCCCAGGTAGCGGCCGCCTGCATCCACCTGAACCAGCGCCTGGGGGATGGCACGAATGCCACCGCAACTGCCATGGTAATGCACCTGGTTGTAGGTCAGGGTTGCATTCCGGCCCACGCTTATGGTTGCCTCCATCCGGTGATAGATCTGGCAGGCATTGGGAAAGGTGCAGTAGGTCTGAATTGCAGCACAGGCGTCAGCGCCGATCTCGTAGTCGGCAATAATACGTTGAACCCCCTCAAACGGGATCATGCCGAAGCAGATCAGCACTGGCTGGTCCAGTTGGGTATCTCGTGCAACGCGAAGATGCACGTAGATACCGGCGGACGTTTCTTCAGCTTCCAGATGGACGCCCGGCAGGTTATTTATGCTGAGCACATGGTGTCCACTGATGATCAGGCTGGCGACAGTAGGTAGTTGCAGGCTTGCCGCAGAGCCTCCTGCCCGCTCATAGGCTTGAAACATCGCGGCATATTCATTGGCACAGGCCGGATCAAGTTCTTGTTCAACTACTTCAACTACATGGTCGTTTGCGGAAGGTAGCTCTACGAGTGTCATTAGCTTCTCCATTCCTCCTCTCAATCAACCGGGATCAACCGTAGTGGTAAAACCAGGGGATTGAGTATGGTCTGGTTGGGCTGCCTGTGCCGGGTGATATTGTCGTGGTAGAGAGAAGCAATCAGGCGGCTTGCATATATGGTTGAAAATGTTTTATATACACAGAAGCCTGGCAAATTCTGTGCCAATCTGCCAGGCTTCTGATCACTCAATACACGACTTACGCGGTGCAGACTGTTTCGGCCGCGTGCCAGACCCGGAAGTCGGTTTCGCCTGCGGCAGGGCGGAAAATATCATTTCTTTTTCTGAAAAAGATAAAACAGTACCACGCTGCCGCAGGCGAAATACGCTGTTATCGGAAGCAAACGGTCCGTTTGAACACGCACCGCGTAACGCGTGTTATTGTTTGACACGCGTTACGCAGGCATTGACCCGGCAGGGTGGAAGAAACTCAAAAAGCACCATGCTGCCACAGGCGAAGCCGGCTTTTTGGTCAGTTGACTGACCAAAATAAGGTTACACCGCGTACGTCGTATTAATAGCAGAACAGTTCCGGTTACATCGAATACTCGATCGTCTGTTCCCAGGCCTGTGCCTGGACCGATAAACCACCAAGCTGCCCCATCATGCCGACTGAGTCGTAGTTAAACCAGGCCTCCGTAATCTTACCGTCCTCAACATAGTAGACATTGATGCCGGAGAGGACCATCTTTTGC
This sequence comes from Chloroflexaceae bacterium, assembly GCA_034437035.1. Lineage (GTDB taxonomy): Bacteria > Chloroflexota > Chloroflexia > Chloroflexales > Chloroflexaceae > CAKZQX01. The sequence continues at coordinate 37 of DAOTUI010000003.1, read as the reverse complement.
CCGGTCGGCATGAGGCCCATATATTCGGCAGTATGGG
>DAOTUI010000002.1:0-5760 GCA_034437035.1 Chloroflexaceae bacterium | reverse complement strand
CAAGGTGAAAATTTTTTGTGAAAAAAGATAAAAATGTACCATGCTGCCGCAGGCGGAACCCGTTCTGTATCGGAGCAAACGCCCGGTTTGCCACGTTACCGTGCAGGTTCTGCTATTTGAAAGGTATTGGGGTTAGGGGTTTGGAGTTGTTCCAGTCCCTCGGCAATGGTGTACCATTGTCTTCGTCTCGATCTTTTTCTTTGCATCTCTGGGGTGAAACAAACCGCGTCGTCACGGCTGGTCGAGCCAGGCCAGCCACTCCTGCTCCAGGTCGGCCAGGCTTTTGCCATAGACGCCGGCGTAGTCCGCCGAGCCGGGGGCGCGATTGCCGGTTACGTAGAGCGCATCGAAGGCTTCCCGTCCATAGGTTTCGATGAGAAACTCGACAAAGCTGCCCCACTGGTAGTAGAGCAGGTTCATGTCGCTGATGGACCGACCGACGTAGCTGGTTGCCAGGGGCAGCAATACTCCGGTGGTTTTGTACTCGCGCACAAACGCCGCAAAGTCGGGCTGCCCGCCCAGCCAGTAGCTCCCCGCGCCCCAGGTAGCGAGTCCTTCCAGCAGGATCATATCGGCCTGGAGATGCGCCGGGCCGTAGCGGTCGTGGGCCAGTTGATGCACAAACTCATGCGCCATGATTGTGACCGTGCGGTAGCGCGGCAGGTCGGCGCAGGTAAACACCTGGACGGTGCGCTGCTCGGTGTAGGCGATACCATGCAGGCCACATCCCGGTTCCAGACCCACATACGCACTGACCCGATCGTTCGGCCCGCTGCCAAAACGTCCCGTCGTGTAGGTAAGCGCCTGCTCCAGTTCCGTCGCGAGGATGGCCTGATCCGCCGGGCTAAAGAGCCCTTCGGCGCTGATGATATCGAGGTTGCTGCGCTGCACAAACTGCCCGGTGATAGGCGGCGGCGGTTGGCGCGCGGCATCCGGATCGACGGGCAGTTCAATCGGATGATTCCAGGTAACTGCGCTCGGCGGCGCAATAATCGGGCGTGCCGGCGGTGTGCGCAGCGTGATCAGCAGCACGATGAATGCCGCCAACAGGATCGGCCCCAGCGCCGCACGGGGAATAGGAATATTGAAGAAATCGAGTCGGATCATAGCATTAAATTACATGTGTTACGCGGTTGATTCCAAACCAGGCGTTTGCCTGGATGCACGTCCCGATTCGCCTGCGGCAGCATGGTACTTGTTTTTTCTTTTTCACGAACATGTTGCACGTAGTGCAACATGTTCGTGAAAAAGAATGGTTTCTTCCACCCTGCCGGAGGCGAAAATACCTTTTGAGTGAGCAAACGCGTAACGCGTGTAAATTACAACTTACGCGGTGCCGTCTGTTTCAGCCTGATGCCAGGATATGAAGCGGTCTTTGCCTGCGGCAGCATGGCCGGGAACAGATGCCCGGCTGCATACCCGCCACACCGTATCCCCGCTGCTGCGCTTCACCGAGTTCTGAGCTTGTAGGATGCCGCTTCGGTGGTGTAGGGTGTGGTGGCGGTGACGACCAGAATGCCGCTTTCGCCGGCTTCCAGGGTGATGGTTGCCTGTCCCTGAGCGTCGGGGGTTAGTGGCTCGATGCCGACAACACTGCCCGCCGGATCGGTGCGCACCAGGCGCAGTTCCCAACGCTGGGGCAAGTCGCCATCAACGCGAGCAAAACCCTCGGCCTGCCACGCGCCTGTATCGTCCTCGACATCATCTTCCAGGATGCAGTTCCCTACGCCGCCGCAAATGCTGATGTTATCCAGCAGCAGCCCCGGCGCGTTGAAGGCATCATCGCTGATCTGCCAGAAGCGGAGCAGTGCCTCCTGTCCGGTGTAGGATGTTAAATCCATCGTCTCCGTAACCCAACTGCCCCGGACACCCCGGCTGGTCTTTTCATTCGGCGCGCCGCTGACCCCGTTCAGGCCATTGCCATAGTTTGCCCCATGCGGATCTGCATCGGTTGTGTGGGTACCGCTCAGGGGCTGCCAGGTCGCGCCGGCGTCAGTGGAGATGGTCACAAAGGCGTAGTCGTAGTTCGTCTCCAGTTCATGCCACATCTCGAAGCTGAGGATGGCCGTGTCAAGCGTGCGCAGATCGATAGCGCGGGTGAGAGTGGATACACTGTTGTCACCCCGCCCGCTCCACCAGGCGTACCGGCCGCGCGGCTGCTCGGCCACCAGGTTAACCGTTGTGCTACCGCTGAAGTCGATAGTCACTGGCCCGGCGGGTAGTTCGATGTAGTCCACCCCAAACTGTGCCACGGTGCCCTCCGGTGCGGCCTCCTGCAGGGATTGGGGCGTAACGGTGGTAGGCAGCAGATCAACGCCGTCAATTCCGAAGGTGTAGGCATAGCGCCCATCGGCCAGGCCGGGATCATTCAGCAGATTGGCAAGCGTCCAGTCGGCAAAAATATCGGCAAAGTCGGTAATGTCGGGGCGCGTCGCGGCGGCAAGCTCAACAAAGGCCTGCGGATTGTTGCCCGCATCGGCGCGGATCAGCGGAGCCAGCCCCGCCTCGCCCGCATACTGCCCGTAGATGTAGCGCATGAAGAGGTTTGCGGCACCATAGTGTGCAATCGACGCCCCCGGCACCTCCGACCAGGCGGTAAGCTGGGTGTCCGGGTTCAGCAGGTAGGCCAGCGCGTAGCCGTTGCTGCCAAAACCGTTAAGATCCTGCGACAGTGTGGAGTTGCCCTCGTTAAACCAGATGGCGGCATTGCGCAGTTCATTCCAGTGGATCATATGCTGAAACTCATGCGCCAGCACATCGAGATAGGTGATACTGGCCGGGTCAACACTATCGACATTCATAAAGAACATCTCGCGCTCGTTGCTAAAGCGGTTGACACTACGCGGCACCGAGTCGCGCGAGGAGAAGTAGCCCGCCACCCCGCCGCCGGGACTGCGCCCGTTCAGGACGGTAATGCGCGCATCGCCATCGACGCCGGGTTGCCACTCGGAGCCGAACAGCGCGCGGGTGCGGGGGTAGATGCGCTCCTCAAAGACCCGGGCGGCCTCCTCAATCGCCGCCTGATCAACCGTTGCGCCCTGCTCAACATACATCAACACCACCGGCCCGGCATAGCGTAGTTCGGCGGTGACGCTGTAGGTCTGATCATTGGCGGTGCTGGTGACCCAGAACTCCTGCACATCGCCGACCTGCACTTCCAGCGGCTCGGTCTGCGCAACCGTAGGTGCGTCCGCTACACCGGCGAGCGCGCGTGCGAGTTCCACCTGATCGCGCGGGAGGCGCTGGATCGCCGCCCCCAGTGCTTCAATTTCGGCGGCATCGTTCACGACCGGCGGTTCGGGCGTGGCAGTCGGCAGCGGGATCGGCGTGATGCCCCGGTTGAGCGGGCGGGAGGGCAGTGGCGTTGCGGTGGGCGGATCGGTCGGCAACGCGGCAGCAACAGCAGGCCGTTCCGTTGCCGAGGGAATGGTTGTAACGACCACATCAGCGGCCGGCTGTGCGGCGGGTAGTTGCACACTGGGCAGGGAACAGGCTGTGAGCAGTAGCAGCAGCACAAGGAGCAAAATGGGATTGCGCATAAACAGTTCTATCCAATGTTGTGGTAGCTTTTAGCGTGGGGATGAGTCGGGCGTACCCGCTCACTGCCGGACCACTCCGGGGCGGCCGGATCAGCCTGTACAGTATACCAGAACAAAGAACTCAGAACAAAGAATTGGCAGAGAACAAAGAACTGAGAACTGGCGGAGAACAAATGCACATAGTCGGGTTCTTCGTTTTACGTTCTTTGTTTTCAATCATAGTGTAGGTCGCGCTTCCAGCGTAACATCCCTGCTGCGGCAGCGTAACATCCCTGCTGCGGCAGCGTGCAGTCGCACATGCAATGCCTTCGCGCTCTTGCCACAACGTGTACCAGTACATCAGTTGGCTGGACAACTACACGATTTCGTGTTACGATACAGAACAGCTTTTTCGGTCAGGTGAACAACGATGTACATCATACTGTTGAGCAAACTTATGCATACCTCTCCATTTACGGCGGTTGATCTCTTCTGTGGGGCCGGTGGGTTGTCCCTGGGACTGGTGCGTGCGGGGTTTCATATGCGCTGTGCGGTGGATCACCATGCGCCGGCACTGGCAACCTATGCCGCCAACCTGGGGGAGCATACCTGCTGCCGGGATCTCGCTACGGAAGCGGGTTACCTGCCGCCGGCAACGGTGATCGTCGGCGGGCCACCATGTCAGGGCTTCTCGTCGGCGGGCATGCGCCGCAATGGTGATGCACGCAACAGCCTGGTGTATTGTTTTGCTCAGACCGTTGCCCACCTACGGCCGCATGCCTTTCTCTTTGAGAATGTCGAAGGCTTCTGACGGCGGAAGGGGGCAGCGGGTCTTTGACCTGCTCGATCCGCTGATCGCGGCGGGGTATCGCATCCATCTGCGGAAAATCAACGCCGCCAACTATGGCGTTCCCCAGCATCGCAAGCGGGTGATTGCGCTCGGCGGCCTTGGCTGGGAGCCGACCTTTCCCGCGCCAACCCACACCGCCTATGGCGCACCCGGCGCAGACCTTGCCGCGCGGCGGCTCCCGCGCACGCCAACACTGCTTGCTGCGATCAACGATCTACCGCCGCCGGCCACTATGCCGCCGGGGGTTCCACCCGGCCATGTTGCCTACCCGCTGTATGGGATCGATCTGGACCGGGCGGAGGCACTGGGGCCGGGGCAGACGATGCGCGATCTGCCGGATGAACTGCGGCATAAGAGCTATACCCGGCGCGCGAACCGGCGGGTGATGGATGGCACACCGACTGAGCGGCGTGGCGGGGCTCCCACCGGGATACGGCGCTTGCAACCGGATATGCCGGCGAAAACGATTACCGGAGGCGCGTTGGCCGAATTTCTGCACCCACGGGAGCATCGCCCTCTCACCCTGCGCGAGTGTGCGCGCTTGCAAACCTTCCCCGATACGTTTATCTTTCATGGCAGTATCGCCCAGCAGATCGCGTTGATCGGCAATGCGATCCCGCCACTGCCGGCGGAGATCCTGGCCTGCCAACTGCTGCACGATCTGCTGCAACATCCGCAACCGGGGGAAGCGTCCGGCGCGCTGCTGAGCTTTGTGCCCACGCTCTCAACCGGGTACAGCCCGATCCTCCGCGCGGTGACGGAGCGGGTGCAGGCGCGGTTTGGGGTCGGGCAAATGCGGCTTTTCTAATCACTCGTTGTTTGTCTCGTCATCAGTGGCTGCAAATTGTGCTGCTTCCGTTTCATTCCGAAGTGCTGTAAGTTCTCCCCATAAATCATTATCACATCCAGATTCATAGGCATCCTTGACAGCTTGTTCAATCGCTTCCCTTTTCGCTGCAATATCCGTTTCCTGGTTAGCACGTTCCTGGCGCACAGTCGCCACTTCAGTAAGCAGTGCATTCACCTGATCTACTCTGGCAGGAAGAGGTACCTGTGATCGTAGTATTTCCCAATCATAACCACGCACCTGGAGGGCAATATCATTACAGTACCAAAAGAAGTAGTGCAAGATAGGTAGATACTCCGGGTTTGTAGCCATGAGACCTGTCGTGCCATAGAGTATTACCTGATTGCCAGTAACGTTGTATGGCCCTTTCGTGGTCTTTTCCGGATTTCCCACCATTTCCAGATATCCATAGGTTATACTTATCGTTCGCTTATTTATCCAGGTGGTTCAGACGAATGCTCAACCAGCCGCAGATAGCACGTATCCTCCAGGCCTGCCAGCGTCAGCAGACGTTGCTGCAGGCTCGTCAGCGGGGTCAGATGGCG
>DAOTUI010000001.1:0-16238 GCA_034437035.1 Chloroflexaceae bacterium | reverse complement strand
GCGGCTGACATCGCGGAAGCGCCCACCCAGGTTGCGGTAGAGTGCATTGCGCGGCAACCCGCCCTGCGCCTGCCAGTAGGCGGCCTCTTCCTCGGCATGGCTGTTGACCAGGTAGAGATCGAGCCGGCCATCGTTGTCATAGTCGATCCAGCAGAGCCCACCGCCCATCGCCGCTGCCGGATTTGCGGAGATGGCTGTGCGGAACGCGCCATGCCGGAAGTCGAGCCCCACCGCCGCCGCCACATCCCGCAGGCGCAGGTCACTCCGGGTCGCCGGCAGATCATCCGTTGCCGCGTCGGTTGCGGGTGCGGCGACCGTGACCGCCGGGGCAGCCGCATCCGGATCGGGCAGCGGGTCCAGCGGCAGCCCACTCGGCACACTCTCCGGAATAAAAGCGCGCAGGTCGCGGGCCGCCGGATCGGTCAGGCTCCCGAGAAAAGCCACCAGGTCAGCGATATCGGCGGCATCCAGCGGCAGCCCATCCCGCAACTCGGGTGCGGCGGTCAGTTCCTGCTGCGGATCAAACGGGCGCAGGCTGCTGTAGAGCGCCGGGGGCAACCCATGCGCGTCCGGGTCGTAGGTTACGGCGCTCTGCCGGATGTCGGCGTGGTGCCGGATCGTTGCGGTCAGGGTGGCAAATGCGCCGTCGTGGAAGTAGGGCGCGGTCAGTTCGACATTGCGCAGGGTGGGCGTGCGAAAGGTGTAGCGATCCTGCGGATCGAAGGTGACACCGCCCCGGCCCCAGTCTTCCCGCCCGCTGTAGCCGTCACCCTTGCCCGGCCCCAATTGCGGCACCAGCAGGTTGTGATGTTCAAAATCGCTGAAGAGATTGCCCCGGTGGCACCCCGCGCAGTTGACCGCCGGGTCAATCGCGCCGTAGAAGAGCAGCGCACCCCGCTTCTGCTGCGCGCTCAACGCGTCCCGATTGCCGGCCAGGTAGGCATCCCAGGGCGTGCTCGTCAGGATAAAGCGGCGCTGAAAGGCGGCCAGCGCCTCGGCCATGCGCACCTGGGTGATCAGCGTTTCCGGATCAGTCGGTGTGTCCGGCCAGACCTGCGCAAACTGGCGGCGGTAGGCCGGGGAAGCCCGCAACCGCTCCAGCAGAGCCGCACGAATGGTCGGCGGCGGCAGATCGCCCAGCGTTGCGCCGGCCATTTCGTGCAGGCTGGTGACAGGAAAAAATGCCTGTGCCGTCAGCGGGTCATCCAGGTAGAGCTGCGTCACCAACTCCTCCTGGGTGTGGATCGTTTGCCCCGCCGGAGCATGTTCAACCCGGCTGTCCCAGAACTGCGTTGGAAAGAGGGCGCTGTTGATGATCGTGGGGCTATTGCGCGGCACAAATGCGCCAACAAAGGGGTTTGCCACAACCGTCTGCCCGCTCTGCGGATCGGTCTGCCCGGCCCGGCAGCGCACATGGCCGGCCTCATCGCCCAGCGTTACCTCCTCCAGGAAGGTGCGTTGCGGCCCCAGGCCATGCCCGCTCGTGCCAATTGGCAGCGCGCGCCCGTCGGCCATGGCGAAGGCGGGATGGTGACAGGTGGCGCAGGCGATATTGCGGTCGCCGGAGAGAATCGGGTCAAAGAAGAGTGCCTGCCCCAGCCGCGCCTGGGGCGTATCCGCCTCGCGCAGCACGCTGCCGGGATGGGGCTCCAATTCCTCGTGCGCGATAATCTCCTGCAGCAGCGCGTCGTACTGATCAGGATCAATCGCCGGTCGTTCAGCCCGGGACGGCGTCCGGCGGCCGGCAGTTGGTTGCGCAGCGGCGGACGCCGGTTGATTGGCGGCTGTCGGACCAAAAGTGACATGCAGAATGCGCCCCGGAAAGACTTCGCTCAGGTAGAGGCTGCCGTCGGGCATTGCCAGCAGCGCACCGGGAAAGTTCAGGTTGTCGCGCACCGGGTCGAGTGTGCCGTCGGGCCGCAACCGGCTGAGGCGACCGCTCTGCTCCTGGTAGCCCGCGCCGCTAAAGCAGGAGGCATCGGCGGTGAAGCGGGCAAACTCCAGCACCCAGATAGTGCCGTCTGCGCCCTGCGTTACGTCGATGGGCATATTCAGGCCATCCGCGACTGTGTACTGGTTGCGCTCCTCGTCAATCGCCACCAGTTTGCCGCCCCCTTCCGGGTAGGGACAGCCGCCGGTCAGGGTGACATAGTACTCCGCGTCGATGCGCGTAATGCCGGTGGGCACCGCCTCAATCGTTGTGCCGGGCCGCGCCGGATTGGGCAGCGGGTCAAAGCGGTGGATAAACCGGGTGGTGCCGTCGGGTTGCAGTTTCGCCACGCCGTTGCCGCTGGCGTCGGTGACAACCGGCACGCCCTTCGGGTCGAAGGCGATATCGAAGGGGTTGACCAGCCGCACATTGTTGAGCGGCAGCATCTGCGGCGTCAGTTGCTCGGGGGTGAGCGGTCTATCCGGAAGGGTCAGCGCGGCGGTCAGCGGCAAGGTCCAGAGGTGCCCCTGCCCAAAGTTGCCCAGGTAGATCGTCGCTGCCTCGGGTGCTCGCGCAACCAGGGCCACGCCCGCCAGATCGCCCGAGTCGCGGCTGCTGGGCAGTCCGGAGACCAGCCGCGTCACCTGCCCGTCTGGAGTGACAACGGAAACGCCCGCGCTGGTGTCATTCTCGCCGGTGCCCTCCTCGGCCACCAGCAGCGCGCCATCGGGCAGCGCGGCCATGCCTACCGGCCCCAGCAAGCCCTCCGCAACCAGGCGCACCTGCGGCTCGCGCGCCGTCGCCGATAACCGCGTGAAGAGCAGCAGCAGGAGCAACGCACCGACGCACGCGGCGAGGATCAGTCCGGGGCGCTTGAGCGAAGATTGCATCTGGATGACTTCACTTCTAGACGAAGGACGAAAGACGGAGGACGCAGCGGCTTGTGTTCGTCGCTCGGCCTGCGTCCTCCGTCCTGCGTCTACTTACCCCTACTCGAAGAACTCGTTGTAGTCGGCCAGTTCCTGGTTGGCCTGCTCGGCGGCCTCGTCCAGGGCTTCCTGCGGCGTCAGGCCATCGTCAAGGACGCGGCTGTAGCTCTCAACGATGATGCGGCGGATGGCCGGGAAGGGCCCGGCGCGCCCGCCCAGAACGGCATAGTTCGGCTCGCCGCTGTCCAGGGTGGTGTTGGTGGTGTTTAACTGCTCGATAGCCGTGCGGAAGTTGGGGTTCTCCTCCCAGAACTGCTCCAGATCCGGGTTGTCCATCAGATCGGTGCGCACGGGGAAGTAGCCGGTGCCGGTGTGCCAGGTGATCTGCTGCTCGGGCTCGGCCATAAACTTCATAAACTCCCAGGCCGCCGCCTGCTCTTCCGGGGTGCCGGTGTCGATCAGCCAGAGCGCCGCGCCACCGATAATCACGCCGTTGCGCCCGCTGTTATCGGTATGCGGAATGAAGGCGGTTCCCACCTCGAAGTCACTATTCTCGATAATCGCCACATCCGAGGTAGAGTCGATCATCATCGCGGCCTGACCGGTGGTGAAAGTGCTGTCGGTATCGGTCCAGGTGTTGCCCAGGTTGGGCGAGTAGTCATTCTGGATCAGGTCGGTCAGGAAGGTGAAGACCTCCACGCCCTCATTCTGGTTGAAGACCACCTCGCCCGCACGCCCGGTACGCCCGTTATTCTCGTTGAAGTAGAGGCCGCCACTGTTTGCCAGCATCTGCTCAAAGTACCAGCCAACCTGCCCGAAGGTGAAGCAGTACTGCGGGGCATTCTCCGCCGCCAGGATCTGGTCGCAGGTGGCAGTCAGGTCACTGAAGGTCCAGTCGGGGGGCGGTGGTTCGACCCCGGCTTCCGCCAGCATGTCGGCGTTGTAGTAGATCAGCGGGGTGCTGCTATTAAAGGCCAACGCCAGCATGCCGTTCTCGTCCGAGTAGTAGTCGCGCACGGCAGGCACAAACATGCCGGCGTCATAGTTGTCCTGCTCCATCAACGCATACACCGGAATGATCCGCTCGGTGTCAATCATGGTCTGGGTCGCCAGGTCAAAGTTCTGCACGATATGTGGCTCGGTGCCGGCATCAAAGGCAGCCAGCAGCGCATTGTAGGTGTCGTCGTAGGTGCCCTGGAAGACCGCATTCACAACAATGGCATCCTGGCTGTCGTTAAAGCGCGCCACCAGTTCATCCACCAGTTCACCCAGTTCGCCACCCATCGCATGCCAGAACTCCAGCGTGATGGCATCGCCCGCGTCGGCAACAGTCGCCTCCGGGGCTTCTTCTTCCTCAATCGGCGTCTCGTCGGCGGCCTCGGTTGCCACAACCTCGCCCGCCTCCTCTTGCATTTCTGTCGGCTCTTCTTCAGGAGCCTCGGCCGCAGGTGCGCCGCCACACGCGGCCAGAATCAGCATCAGGACCAACAGCAGGGCCAGGGGCGTCCATCGGGGTGTCTGTCTCATCATGGGTTCTACTCCTCCTTCAGATAACAGGTCACAGGTGATAGGTGACAGGTGACAGGTTCAACATTCCAGGTTCCAGGTTTCAAGGGTTCCCTTCTCGGTTCTCAGTTCTCGGTTCTTTTTCATCACTTCATTCCCGTCATAGCGATACTCTCGACCAGTTGCTTCTGCGCGATCAGAAAGGCAATCAGCGTGGGCACAATCGCGATGACCGCGCCCGCCATCACCGCGCCCCAGTCGGCTCCGCGCTCGATATTGGTCATAAAAAAGCGGATGCCGATCTGGATCGTGCGCATCTCGACAGCGTCGGTTATCAGTAGCGGCCAGAGGTACTGATTCCAGGCGCTCAGAAATGCGAAAATCCCAAATGCGCCGATTGGCCCCGCGCTGAGCGGTACCAGCACCTGCCAGAGGTAGCGCCAGTTGCCGGCCCCATCGATCATAGCGGCGTCGTACAATTCGCTCGGCACCGCCAGAAAAAACTGGCGTAGCATAAACACCCCGAAGGCGCTGGCGAGAAACGGCACCGTCAACCCGGCGTAGGTGTTGGCCCAGCCCAACCCGCTGACCAGTTGAAAATTGGGAATAACCGTCAGTTCAAATGGGATCATCAAGCTGCCCAGGAGCAGCGGGAACAAAATATTGCGACCGGGAACTTTCAGCACGGCGAAGGCATACGCGGCGAGAATGCTACAAAATACCTGCCCGATGGTGATAATCCCCGACTGGATAAAGCTGTTGAGCAGGAAGCGCCCAAACGGATTTGCGTTGAAGGCGGTCACATAGTTGCGCAGGGTCCAGTTTTCTTCCGGGCCGGGAAACAGCCGGGGGGGGTAGGTGATCACACTCTCGGGTGGTTTGAAGCTGGTAAAGACCGCCACAACAATCGGCAGCGCGATAATCAGGCCAATCCCGATCAGCAACCCTTGCAGCAGCAGTTCATCCCAGCGGATGCGCCGGCGTCGGCGGGAAGCATGCAGGGAGTGTTCGCCTCTCACTGGTAATGCACCTTTTTATTCAGGAAGCGGAACTGAAAATATGAGATCAGCACCACCATCAGCGCCAGCAGATAAGCCTGCGCTGAGGCGATTCCGCGCTGCGGCGTGCCCACAAAGGCATCGTAGTAGATCGAGTAGACCATCGTTGTGGTGGCCGAGCCGGGGCCGCCCTCGGTCAGCACATGGATCTGCGCAAAAGACTCAAAGCTATGGATAACATTGATAATCAGCAGGAAGAAGAGCGTGGGTGAGAGCAGCGGCAGAGTGATATGCAGAAAGCGGCGCAGGGCATTTGCACCATCGACCCGGGCGGCGTCGTAGTAGGTCTGGTCAATATTCTGCACTCCGGCCAGCGCAATAATCACATTAAAGCCCAGTTCCTTCCAGACTGTAGTGATGATAATCGCCACCAGTGCCCATTCCTTAGAACTTAACCAGTCGGGGCCGTTAATCCCGATCAGGCTCAGCCAGTAGTTGATGTAACCCACCACCGGGTGGTAGAGCCAGCGGAAGAGCACACCCGCGACGGCGGTGCTGATCACGACCGGCACAAAGATCAGCAGGCGGTGCAGGCTACGCAGATGACGCACCGGGTAGGCCAGCGCGACCGCCAGCAGCACCGCCAGCAGCAGGCTGGTCGGTACCACCCCCAGGGTAAACAGCAGCGTGACCCGGATAGTATTCCAATACTCAGGATTGGTCAGCAGGCGCACATAGTTTTCTAAACCGATAAAGATCCGGCGATTCCCAAACGGAGCCGTGCGGTTCAGGCTCAGGGTGAAGGAGGTGAAAACGGGTAGAAAGACGAAAATGCCCAGGATGATCAGGGTGGGGGCCAGATAGAGATACCCCTCAATCGCCATCTTGAAACTATTCCACCGACGCATACCGGCACGCACGCGCGCACCGGACGCCGACTCTTGCAACGTCGTTTCTTTCATGCGTATATGCTTCTCGTGCCACTATGGGGAGATAATAACAAAACAACTCCTATCGTACGTGATAGAAGCTGTCTGGAAGTTATGCAGATGTAAAGATCATGTTAAACTTTCGTTATGAGTTCTGCCTGAGCCGCGCAATATCCTCGCGCCAGGCAATCGCCAGCGGATCGCCGGCCGGGTCGCGGTTGTCGCGGGCCAGATGCCACTTGCGGAAAGCCAGTTCGGTCTGGGCATTGGTAATCTGCCGGATGCGCCGTCCGCCCCGACGGGCCAGCGCATGCGTGCCCAGGAGCGGAATAGTGCCCAGGATCGAGGTGTATTCCTCCGGCAGCACGGTCACGCCATCAACCTCGTCGGCCAGGTATTCCCGCAGCACCTTACGCTCCCAGCGCGAACTGAGCACCAGCAGAACAATAAACAGTAGATAGGGGCCGCTCTGGATCAGCAGATGCATCAGGGCGGCGGCCAACCAGAGCGCCGGTACCGACACGCTGGCCTCGACCGACAAATCGTAGCCCATCATTGCCAGGAAGATCACCAGCACAAAAATACCCACCGAGTTGTTCAGCGCGTGCCCGATCAGTGCCACCAGGTAGCCGCCAATCGGGGCGACATAGTGCAGCCGGCGACGGGAAGTCTGGCGGGCCAGCCCCAGCCCCGCGCCCACCAGCGCACTCCAGAGCAGATGCCCATTCAGCCCCAGGAACACGAAGCGGGTGGCAAACTGCTCGCCAATCGGCGCAGTGCCCGTCTCCAGGTAGCCATTCATCACATAGAGCGCCACCTCGGCGATATTAAAGCCCAGGCCCACCAGCGCCCCGTAGATCAGGCCATCGCGCAGGTTGTCGAACTCGGCCCGCGCAAACCAGAAAAGCAGCAGCACCCCCAGTCCCTTGGCGGCCTCCTCAACCGGGGGCGCCACCAGTGCCGCCGCCAGCAGTTCCCCGATGACCGCGCTGTCATCCGCGCCGGCGACCTCCAGCCCCAGCGCGATAAAGCCAAAGCCCAGCGCATTGAACAGCGCCGACAGCCCGGTACTGATAACCGCGCCCCAGGCAATCGCGCCGCCAAACAGCCAGACCGACTCACGCTCACGCCGATCCAGCACCCAGAGGAAGAGCAGCACCGGGAGCGAGGCCAGCGTCGCCAGCAGCGCCGTGCCCACAAACAGGCTGCCGGCCGGCAGCGGCGCGATAATCCAGAGGGTCAGATGGCCCAGGAAGGCCAGGCCCAGCAGGAAGAGCATCGCCCCCAGAAACAGGCAGCCAACCAACGGTCGCTTCAGCGGTGAACCCACCAGCGCCCGTCTGACGGAGTGGGAAGGTACGGCCATGGATCTCGATCCTTTCTTACAGCGATGTGTCTGGCACTTAACGCGGCCCCAGCAACTCACCCACGCGCAGTACCTCTTCCACAGTGTTGTAGAAATGGGGCGCAACCCGAACACCTGTACCCCGGGGAGTGACAACCACGCCCGCCTCGTTCATGCGCCGGCAGGTTGCTGCCGCATCCGGTGTCTCAATCACAATAATCCCACTGCGCTGTTCGGGGGCGGTGTCGGCGGCCAGTTCATAACCGCGCTCCGTCAGATCATTGATCAGCACGTCAATCAACCCCTGCACCTGCCGGCTGACCTGCTCAATGCCCACCTCCTGCAGCAGGCTGATCGCCGCGTTGAGCGCAACCACCCCCATCCAGTTGATCGTCCCGATATGGAAGCGCTCGGCACTCTGTGGGAAGGTAAGATTGTAGTCGAGGAAGTTAAAGAAATCCACCACGCTGGACGCACCAACATACGCGCCGGGGGTTAACTCGTCCAGGATCGCGCGGCGGCAGTAGAGGAAGCCGCTCCCGGGTGTCGCCATCAACCACTTGTGTGACCCGGCCGCCAGAAAGTCGATATGGCATGCCTGAACATCCATCGGTAACACGCCCAGCGACTGGATTGCATCCACCACAAAATAGATGCCCCGCTCCCGACAGAGCCGCCCCACCGCCGCGATATCATTGCGGAAGCCGGTCGCAAACATCACGGTGCTGAGCGCAATCACCCGGGTGCGGCGGTCAATGCGCTGCTCCAGCAGGTTTATATCCAGACCGCCCGCGCGTTGCGGCACAAACTTGGTCAGCACGCCCCGGTAGGCCAGATTCATCCAGGGATAAATATTCGCCGGGTAGTCGCCGTCCAGCACCAGCACATTATCGCCGGGATCGAGCGGCAGACTCTGCGCGGCGGTGTTAATGCCGGTAGCGGTATTGGGCATCAGCGCAATTTCGTCAATCGTCTGCGCATTGATCAGGCCGGCAATCTGCCGGCGGGTCTGCTGGGACAGGTCCAGGATCTGGGGAAAGAACCCGATGGGCGACTCGTGCTGCGCCTGCTGTAGATGGGCCTGGACCGCTTCGGCGACGGGGCGACTCATCGGCGAGGTGGCGGCATGGCTGAGAAAGGCGCAGGTTTCGGTAATCGGGAAGAGCGCGCGATAGTGCGCCGGATCGGCAAGGGACATAACTGCCTCCGTGTGGGTCGTGTCGTTTACATGACATCTTCAAGAAAATCACACAGCAACTGGTTATACGCCACGGGTTGTTCGATCATCGGCAGATGTCCACACTCCTCCAGCCAGGTCAGGTGCGCGTTCGGGATTAATCGGGCCAAAACCGGCGTGCCTGCCGTCGGCATAATCGCGTCCTGACGCGCACCAATGATCAGGGTCGGCGTGGTCACCTGCGGCAACATGGTATTGTACACCGGATCACCCGCACTCGCGGCACTCTCCAGTGCTGTGCGCCGGTCCATGCGCAGGAAATCGGCAAAATGTTCCTGCAGTAGGGCATTATCGTTCGGCACCCGGTAGAAGAAGCGCCGCGCCAGCATCCGATAGATCAGCCGCTGCCGCTCCATCCAGGGACGGCGCAGCATAATCGGCAGTGCCAGCACGCGATGAACCCGCTGGACGAAGCGGCGTTCGCGCTCATCGCGGTAGGTACTGCTGCAGGTCAGAATCAGCCGCCGGACACGGTGGGGCCGGCCGTGCGCCACAAAGACGGCCACGCTGCTGGAAAACGAGTGCCCGTTGAGATCAAACTGATCTATCCCCAGCGCATCGGCAAACTCGATCACCAGCCGCGCCAGCCGTTCAGCACCGGCCGCCTCCGACAGCGGTGGTGACATGCCGAAGCCGGGCAGATCGGGGGCATACATGTGGCGCACCCCGGCAAGCGCATCCAGCGTCGATTGCCAGTAACGGGAAGAACCACCCCAGCCGTGCAGCAGCAACAGCGGTGGACCCTGCCCGGCCCGCCGATAGCAGACCGGCCCGCCGGCAAGAAGAATCTGATGCATTATGGAAATCTGACTGTGGATTTGCATACGCGTAATCGAAAACATTATACCATACAGAAAATCAGGGCAATCACATTATATCGCATGACCGACAATCACGACACGACCCGGTCACATGTGATAGGATCAGGTTCAGGCAGCGGTCGTGTCTCCTGGATGCCATGCTATAGTCAGACGGCTATGGCGGCACTGATTGTGCCGTAGCAGGCCGACGATGTGTTGACCGTGAAGGGGAATCAGCGCACGTTGCACGACGGCCTCCGGCACGCCGTTGCTCAGGCGCACGCCACAGCCATCACTGCTGACATTTATGCGCATGTGTATCACGAGAATAAGCAGGCGGCGGTAGATATGTGGGACAAACTGACCGGATAGGGGCATGTTCAAAAATAAAATAAGGTGCAGATAGGGTGCAAGTGGCAGAAAAAACGCGGCATCCCGTTCAGAATACCGCGTCGGAATGGCGCCCCCGGCGCGACTCGAACGCACGACACGCGGTTTAGGAATTCAATCTGGCCCTGTGTACCCAATGTCAATAGTTATATTATTCGGCATCACAAAGAGAAATAACACGTTTGTCAAGTTGTGCATTCGTGCAACCGGCGGAACTGTACGCAGGTCATAGGGGGTACGGTGCTCCGGCCATCGCCGGGGCATTTTTTGGGTGGGTAATCGACCCTGTTGCTTAAACCAGTTCAGAATATCGGGATCGCGTTTCACCGTGTAGGGCACCACCAGTTTCGCCCGTGCGAAAAACTCATCGGTTAAGGACGGAATATCGGAGTAATCAATCTCCGCATCCGTCTATGAGCTAAATGATCCCAATCGGTTCGTGAGGTACGCTTCGTATCGTTGTCGCTCATATGTGTTCTCCTGCCATATGCACCACCTGCTGGTACAGTGGTTCAGCGATCCAGAAGCCAGCCTGACTTCGCAGATCGTCGAGCAACGGCTTCACTGCCCTGATACGCTGTTGCTGTTTGGCACTCAGCAACAGGCCAAGCACCCCGCTGACCGGGAGTTGGAGTGTCACCGCAACCTGCCGTGCCACCGCCTCGTCAATCAGCACGAGATCGGCCTGTTGCTCGAGTGCCAGTGCGATTGCCTCGCGCTCACCCGGGTTGAGTTGGGGGTTAAGGCGGGTTACTGGTGCGGTCGTTGTTACAGCCTGGACGCTGATCCACGTAGCTGACTGAACATCGGCCGCCCCAGGTTTCCCGCTACCGCGCACAACAACTTCGTTGTAGACGGCGGTTGGGATGCGGATGGTCTGGTACATCTGCCGCAGCAGGTCGAACTGCCCGATCGCAGCAAGATTGATCAATGGCGAAGTGTTACTCACAACAATCATAGCTGCCCGAGTCGTCGCAGCGTCGCCACATCCGCCAGCAGATCATCATGACCGTAGTGAATGGAAATCCGGCGGGCAGCCAGCAGGTGCTGGAAGGAGAACTGGTCCATCTGGGCCAGGCGACTGGCACCTTCCAGCGTCAGGCGTTGTTGCTGAAAGAGGGCAACGGCCAGCTCCTGAAGGAGTTCATCAGGTGATAGTCCGGTTGCCTGGACCAGATCATCGGCAATGGTGATATGCATAGTGTTCCTTTCTGCGTCACCTGGTTCCACGGGGTGCATACGGCACCCACGATGATAGTCGCGACACCGCAGCGCCACACCTTCCAGTATACCAGTTCACACTGCTGCATGACGCACAATTGCAACATGGGTGACGAGCACAACGATGCGCCATGCTTCTGAAATGCTATCACTGCCGGAGCAGCTATAGAACAACCTTCTCAACATTCCAACGTTTTCACGTTTCAGCACATCCAATGTGCTATAATTCCAACGACAAAACCCACTCAGCGCTTGGCGGCAATCGAGTGGGCTTTGTACCATTATCTTAACTTGTTGCTTGCGCACTGCTATTGTAGCACCCCTCGCACCTCCCCGCAAGGCGTGCCGGTCGCAGTGTGCGGCTGAGAATACGCCGCATGGCATTGTATCTCACTGGAAGAACGCAGCAGTACGGAACTACTCCCTGGCTACCCCGGAGGTCGTTGTGACCCAGGATGAGCTTGAACGTCTGGCATTTCAGATCCACGCGGTGCTGACCAGGGAAGGTCAGGCAGCGGCACGTGCAGCTTTCGTGCATGCGGCAGCCAAACTCTCCCCTGAACAACGCACGCAATTGGTTCGTCTGCTCAGTGCTGCCGATCGACAGACTACTGGTTCTCTACCGAAGCAAAGCGCTGTCCCATCGTCCGGCGCGGCGACGGTCAGTGGAGCGGTCCAGGGTCAGGTTGTTGGGATCAACCAGGGTACGATGCAGCAGTTTTTTGGCACAACCAGCCCCGGTGAGGACAAAGCGACGCTCCTGGAAGATTATCTTGCGAGCCTGACCAGTGAGTGCCGGCAGTTGCGCCTGCACCGGCTGGTGGAGCAGCGCCAGACGGGTAGTGAACAGCAGGCCGTGCCGCAACTCAAGTTGCAGGCGGTGTATACGAACTTGAGGACAGATCAATGGTTACTGGACTGCCACGGAGGATATTCGCCGGTACAAACGACTGGTGTTGCTGGGCGAGCCGGGTGCAGGAAAATCGACCGTGCTGCGCTACCTGACGCTGCTGCTGGCGCTCCGCATTCACGGTCACCCGGTCGATCTTCCGCCTGGCTGGGATAAAGATAAAGCTACCCTGGATCTGCCCGTACCACCCGGCTGGGACCAGGATACGTTGTACCTGCCTGTGCCGATCCTCTGCCCACTCGGCACAGTCGCCGAGGGATTGACGCATGTGCATAACGCCGACCAGGCTATCTGGCAGGCCATTGAGCAGGCACTGGATGATACCCAGGGAAGTCGCGTCGGATTGCGAAACCATCTGAAGGATGCCATTCGCCGTGGTGGTGTGCTGGTATTGTTTGACGGGCTGGATGAACTGCCCACGGGTGGCACCAACCCGCGGCAGCAGGTGGCGCAGGCCGTGCGCCGCTTTGCCATCCGGATCGCGCCAGATACCCCAATTGTTGTCACCAGCCGCGTCAAAGCCTACCAGGAGTCGGCGGACGGGCAGATGCCGGCCGACGAGGGCTGGCAGGTACGCACGCTCCAGCCGCTAAAGTTCGATCAGGTCGAACAGTTTGTCTGGCAATGGTATGCCGAACTGTCCGGCACCCTGGAGGAGCCTGCCGACAAACGGGCAGAACGGCTGATAGAGGCATTACGCAGTACCACCAACGAACGCATCCAGAAGCTGACGGAGTCGCCACTGCTGCTGACCATGCTGGCGATCCTGCACTATAATCGCAATGAGTTACCCGAGGACCGGGTGGAAGTCTATGAGCAGTGTGTCGACCTGCTGCTTGACCGTTGGGAGCCCCGGCGCACCCCCGGTGTACTGCATATTGGCCTGTTGGCGCGCCTGGATATCCCGAACCTGAAAACGGAGCAACTGCGCGAAGAGCTGCATAAGCTGGCCCTCCAGGCCCACGCGCAACCGCCTGGCGATGATGGACGTGGGCTCCTGAATCGCGGTAAGGTGTCCTGGAATCTGGTGGAATTTTTTCGGCGTCTGCGGGTGGACGATCCGCTGTCCAGGGTCGATCTCTTCATCGATGGATTAGTGAAAGATGCCGGTCTGCTCCAGGCTCCTGCCGATGACCGCTTTGCCTTCCCGCACCTGACCTTTCAGGAGTATCTGGCCACCTGTGGACTGGTCAGCCGTGCCGATATGATCAATGCGGCGTATGGCTACTGGACCGGTCCAGATGGGGGGCGTTGGCGCGAGGTGCTCTTGCTGTTTGTGGGGCGGCTGCGGCAGCAGGGCACCCTGGCAGTGGAGCGCGACGCCGTGGCCTGGCTAGAGCGGCTGATGGCAGAGAAGGTGGGCCGGGAGCCAAAAATAGTCCGGCAGCGGGCGCAGGACGTAGCCCTGGCAGCCTTGAGCTACCAGGAGTTGGGGGGCCAAACGGCCCTAGCCGGCACCCATGATTGATATCGAGGCCAGGGTCGAGGGACCACTGCGCACGGCCATTGCTGCCATGCTGAACACACCCGACAGCGGTGTAGTGCTTGATGATCGGATAAAGTGCGCATACCTCCTGGCCGACCTGTCCGACCCACGCTATCCGGTGACCCCTGACGAGTGGACCGCGAGCCTGCGTGGGCTAATCACCGATACTCATCACGTATCACTCGTCACTACTCACTACTCAGAATACTGGTACTCTGTGCGCCCTGGCACCTACCGCATCGGTGGTTGGGAAAAAGGAAAGCAGAGCGCCGATATCACCCTATCCAGCTTCTGGATTGCCCGTTACCCCATCACAGTACCACAGTACGGGGCGTTTATCAAAGCAGGTGGTTACAACAAACAAAACTACTGGACGGGGCATGGATGGGTGTGGAAGCAGCGGCGAGAACGCACCCGGCCGTGGGGCTGGGACGATCCGAAGTACACGAGCTCCAACCAGGCCGTGATCGGCGTGACCTGGTACGAGGCGATGGCATTCTATGCCTGGTTAACCGCGCAGCTTGCCAATCTCCTGCCGGCGGGATACGCAATACACCTGCCGACCGAGGCCGAGTGGGAAGCGGCGGCGGCATACGATGGGAACGGACAGCGGTAGACCTATCCGTGGGGTGCGGACAAACCAACCCCGGAGCATGCGATCTTTGCAGACGACCAGGGCAACCGGCTGGGCGCGCCTGTGTCAGTGGGAATCTGTCCAGCCGGAGCACCCGCCTGTGGCGTGCTGGACATGGGCGGGCAGGTCTGGGAGTGGTGCCAGAACAGCCACGAAGTGTATCCGCAGGATGCAGACAGGCTGGAGAAAGACTTTACAACGAGTGATTACAACGTGCCGCTGCGGGGTGGCTCTTGGCACTCAAGTAGAACGTATCTTCGCTGCGGGTCGCGGATCAGGTACCATCCCGACGCTTTCAACGGCGAGTTCGGGTTTCGGGTAGTTGCGGCCCCTCAGCTCGCAGAGTAGTGCTGTTTTCTGTGCTCTGAATCCTTTTTTCTGCATGCTGCATCCTGCATCGGCGGGAGGGGAGTGTAAAACGTTTTGGGCTGGCGAAGCGATTTTTTTGCAATTTTGGCGTTCAGTGTTCACGCGCTGGTGCGGCGGCACTTATGAAGTTTGAAAAAACTGTGGGTATGAAGAACGGTGCATAGAATGCACCCTATGGCTGCCACACCCAGGTAGCCGGCCAGTATGGCATTCCAGGCAGCAAGTGTGGCACTCAGTCCTCAGTTCCTGGTTCTCGGTTCTTAGTTCTCAGTTCTTTGTCCTTTATTCCCGGTTACACCGCGGTACCATAATCATGCTACAATACGCCCCAACAGCACAAAACTCCCGTCTGCCGTGGCAAGCATTCGCGGGAGTCTGTGCATGGGTATTCAGTTTGTACGCGTTGCGTATCCCCATGGTAGCACCTTTTGTCCCTGCTGACAAGGCTGCCCGACTGGATACACAGCGCGCGGGAACAGCAAGCACATGGCACCGCACACGCGCCAGGCCGCACTGCCAGTCCAACCTGCTATTGATCCCCGCGATCAGGTCCGCCTGAATACCTTTTTCTGGGCAACCACGGAGTTGGGCAACCCCCAGTGGTTGCCCAACTCTCAGGTGTAGGATTTTTTCGTAGAGGCAGGCCCCCGTGCCTGCCGATGGCGTTCTGACGCGGAAAACGCTATCCAGGGCAACCACTGGGGGTTGCCCCGACCGATCCCATTGGGACGCGATCTATCCCAAAAAGTCTACATTTGAGAGGGGTTGCCCCTACGGATTGTTGGGCAACCACGGTGGATTGCCCCTACGGATGGCACGGTGTATCTTTGTCGAAAGCATTTTCTCCATGGAACAGAACCAACTCAATTGGATTGCAAACTTTATCTGGGGTATTGCCGATGATGTCCTGCGGGATCTCTATGCCGGGGGTGGTCCTGAGAGGTTCTGAATTGAGCAAAAAGCTAGTGGTCTATCGTCCGATACAGATACCTTGCAAAAACGACACCCCCGGCGCAATCTACTGTCACACGTACAAAACCGCCTCTCCCGGTAATGGGAGAAAGGCGGTTTATGGCTTCAGTGTGGTACGCCCCCGGCGCGACTCGAACGCACGACACGCGGTTTAGGAAACCGCTGCTCTATCCTCTGAGCTACGGGGGCAATCGGCATTGCAATGCTATCCGTAGTGTAGCAGATCCAGCGAGTTCTGTCCATTGCAAG
Source organism: Chloroflexaceae bacterium (assembly GCA_034437035.1). Classification (GTDB taxonomy): domain Bacteria; phylum Chloroflexota; class Chloroflexia; order Chloroflexales; family Chloroflexaceae; genus CAKZQX01. The sequence continues at coordinate 333 of DAOTUI010000001.1, read as the reverse complement.
TAATCATATGGCTGATGCCGTTCCCAACTTTCTGCCTCTACCAAACAGGTATGATAGCATGGGCATCGAAGAATATTATGCGCCACTGCGTAATGGGTATTGCGACGTTCCTCCGGCGCACTTGCGACGATGCGGCGCTATGCTGTGCGTGTCGTTTGTAATCGTATGGTACAGCGTACCAGTAATCACAAGGAGGAATTGTTATGAGTTATCTCATCTCGTACACCTGCATGAAGACTACGCCGATTTTTGAGAGTCCGCGAGCGGAGAGCCCGATTGCCGAGTATGGTACGGCCAACCTGAAGCCGGGGGCATCGTTCCTGGGGAAAGCCG